>JAGWVB010000370.1 GCA_018971105.1 Burkholderiales bacterium | reverse complement strand
CAGATCCAGGCCGTCGAGCGGCAGGCCCTGCTCCAATTGCTCGAGCAGCACCGCTGGAACGTCAGCCATGTCGCGAAAGCGCTCGATGTCAGCCGCAACACGCTCTACCGCAAGCTCCACAAGTTCCACATCGAGGTCTCGCACCCCGAGTGAGGCGGGCGTGGAAGCCGACGATTTCGCGGCGGCGCAGCCGGCGCGCTCGCGCTTCGCCTGGTGCGTCACCGGCTCGGGCCATTACCTGCAGGAGTCGCTCGCGCTCGCACGCCGGCTGCCGCGCCTGGACCTGTTCCTGTCCGACGCGGCCGAGGAGGTGCTGCCGATGTACGGCATCCGCATCGACGAGCTGCGCTCGCGCTTCGGCCCGGGCTTGCGCCTCGTGCGCGACAAGACGGCCAGCGGCGTGCCCGTGGGCATGCTCTACGACGACGTCTACCACACCGTCGTCGTCGCGCCGGCGACGAGCAACACGGTGGCCAAATGCGTCGCCGGCATCAGCGACACGCTGCCGACGAACATGTTCGCCCAGGCCGGCAAGCTCGGCATCCCCGAGATCGTCTTCGCCTGCGACACCGAGCCGGTGGTCGTGACGCGCGCGCCGCACGACTGGGTCACGCTGCGGCCGCGCCGCATCGAGCTCGACAACGTCGAGCGGCTGCGCGCGTTCGAGAACTGCGCCGTCGTCGCCTCGCCCGACGAACTCGAGGCCGCGCTCACGCGCCGCCTGCACGATCTGGCGCTGGCATGGAACACCTCGTCTTCCTGACCGGGCGCCTGGCCGAGGCGCCGCTGCGCCGCGTGCTCGCCGCCATCGAGCCGCCAGCCTTCAGCTGGGAGGTGCGCGAGATCGGGCTGCAGGTGGCGGCGCTGATGACGGCCGAGATGATCCGCCGCCGCGTCGCGCTTCCGGTGGCCGCCGACCGCATCATCGTGCCCGGCCGCTGCCGCGGCGACCTCGCGCCATTGGCGGCGCATTACGGCATCCCGGTCGAGCGCGGGCCCGACGAGCTCAAGGACCTGCCGCGCCACTTCGACCGCGCCGCGCACCCGGTCGACCTGAGCGAGCGCGGGCCGGCGATCTTCGCCGAGATCGTCGACGCGCCGCGGCTCAGCGTTCCCGCCATCGTCGAGCGCGCGGCGGCGCTGCGGCGCGACGGCGCCGACGTGATCGACCTCGGCTGCCTGCCCGAGACCGCCTTCGCCCATCTCGAGGACAGCGTGCGCGCGCTCAAGGCCGCCGGCCATGCGGTGAGCGTCGATTCCGTCGACGCGCAGGAACTGCTGCGCGGCGGCCGCGCCGGCGCCGACTACCTGCTGAGCCTGAGCGCCGCGACGCTGTGGATCGCCGACGAGGTCGCTGCGGTGCCGGTGCTGATCCCGGGCGCCGGCGGCGAGGCGGCGCTGTGGCAGGCGATGGAAACGCTGGGCGCGCGCGGCAAGCCCTTCCTCGCCGACCCCATCCTCGACCCCATCCCGTTCGGCTTCACGGCGTCGATCGCGCGCTACCAGCGCCTGCGCGAGCGTTTCCCCGCCGCCCCGATCATGATGGGCATCGGCAACCTCACCGAACTGACCGAGGCCGATACCAGCGGCATGCATGCGCTGCTGCTGGGCATCGCGGCCGAGCTCGGCGTGGCCGCGCTGCTCACGACCCAGGTCAGCGCCCATGCGCGGCGCGCCGTGCGCGAGGCCGACTGGGCGCGCCGCATCATGCACGCCGCGGTGCGCGAGCGCATGCTGCCCAAGGGCCTGAGCGACGCGCTGCTCACCGTCCACGCGAAGCACCCGTTCCCCGAGACGCCCGAGGAGATCGCCGCCACCGCAGCGGCGGTGCGCGACCCGAACTTCCGCGTCCAGGTCGCGGCCGACGGCATCCATGTCTACAACCGCGACGGCCTGCGGCGCGGGCAGGGTGCCTTCGAGCTCTGGCCGCAGCTCGGGCTCGAGGGCGACGCCGCGCATGCCTTCTACATGGGTGTCGAGCTCGCCCAGGCCGAGATCGCCTGGCGCCTGGGCAAGCGCTATGTGCAGGACCGGCCGCTGGACTGGGGCTGCGCGGTGGCCGACGCGACCGCGGCCGACGCCGAGCGCTGCGCGCCTGCGCCTGCACCCGCACCCGCACCCGCGCCCGCACCCGCGCCCGCACCCGCACCCGCACCTGCACCGGTGCCCGAGCAACCGCATCGAGCATGAACGAAGCGATCTACGAGACCATCGTCACGACCGTCGACGCCGCCGGCCGGGTGCATGTCGCGCCGATGGGCGTGCGCTACCGCGGCGAGCGCGTGTTGCTGATGCCGTTCAAGCCGTCGACGACGCTGGCCAATATCGTCGCCACGCGCCACGCCGTGCTCAACCTCGTCACCGACACGCGCGTCTTCGCCGGCTGCGTGACGGGGCGGCGCGACTGGCCGACGCGGCCCGCCGAGACGATCGCGGGCGTGCGACTTGCATGCGCGCTCGGCCATGTCGAACTCGAACTGGCCGAGCTGGCCGACGATGCGCAACGACCGACGCTGCAGATGGCGCGCCGGCACGAGGCCAGCCATGCGCCCTTCATCGGCCTCAACCGGGCGCAGGCGGCCGTCGTCGAAGGGGCGGTGCTGGTGAGCCGGCTGCGCCTGCTGCCGCCCGGGAAGGTCGAGGCCGAGATGGCCTATCTGCAGATCGCGATCGACAAGACCGCGGCCGCGGCCGAGCACGAGGCCTGGTCGTGGCTGCGCGCGGCCGTCGCGCAGGGGCGGGGGGAGACGCCTTGATGCGCCTGCTGGTGAGCGTGCGCAGCGTCGCCGAGGCGCTCGTGGCGGCGCGCGGCGGCGCCGATTTCATCGACCTCAAGGAGCCGCGCGACGGCGCGCTGGGCGGCCTGCCCATCGGCACCATCGCCGACATCGTCGCGACGCTGCGCGCGCAGGGCTGCCGGCAGCCGCTGAGCGCGACGATCGGCGACCTCGACGCCGGCGCTGCCGATGCGGCGGCGGTGCGCGAGCGCGTGCTCGCGGTCGCGCGCTGCGGCGTCGACTATGTCAAGGTCGGCATCCTGCCCGGCGCCGGCGCGCTGCTCGGGCCGCTGGCGGCCTGCGGCGCGCCCGTCGTGCCGGTGTTCATCGCCGACCACGGACTCGACGAGGCGCTCGTCGAGCGCGCCGCCGCGCTGCGCTACCCGGCGCTCATGCTCGACACCGCCGACAAGCGCGCCGGCAGCCTGTTCGACTGCCTGGGCCCGCAGCGGCTGCAGCGCTTCATCGCCCAGGCGCGCGCGGCCGGCGCGCTC
>JAGWVB010000076.1 GCA_018971105.1 Burkholderiales bacterium | reverse complement strand
CGGCGACGGCGCAGGCGAGCAGGGCGGCGGCGAGACGGGAGGGCAGGGCCATGATGGATCGCTTGGTGGGACTGCTGCTGGGTCGGGTGGGCGGCGGCGATGCTTACCGGCGCGACAATGCGGCCGATGACGGATCCCCTACCCCCTGTCGCCGTCATCGGCGCCGGACCGGCCGGCCTGATGGCCGCCGAGGCGCTGGCCGAGCGCGGCCACCGCGTGCAGGTGCTCGACGCGATGCCCTCGGTCGGCCGCAAGTTCCTGCTCGCCGGCAAGGGCGGGCTCAATCTCACCCACAGCGAGGCGCGGCCGGCCTTCATCGAGCGCTACGGCGAACGCGCCGCGACGCTGCGACCCTGGATCGAGCGCTTCGATGCCGACGCGCTGCGCGCCTGGGCGCAGGGGCTGGGCATCTCGACCTTCGTCGGCAGCTCGGGCCGCGTCTTTCCGGCCGAGATGAAGGCGGCGCCGCTGCTGCGCGCCTGGCTGCACCGGCTGCGGACCCAGGGCGTGCGCTTCGGCATGCGCCATCGCTGGCTCGGCTGGGACGAGGCCGGCGCGCTGCGCTTCGCCACGCCCGAGGGCGAGGTGTCGATCGCCGCGGCGGCGACGGTGCTCGCGCTCGGCGGCGCGAGCTGGCCCCAGCTGGGCTCCGACGGCGGCTGGGTGCCGCTGCTGCAGGGCGTCGGGGTCGATGTCGCGCCGCTGCGGCCGTCGAACTGCGGTTTCGACATCGCCTGGAGCGAATACTTCAGCCAGCGCCATGCCGGCGCGCCGCTCAAGGGCGTGGCCATCGCCGTCGGCGCCTGGCATCAGGCGGGCGAATGCGTGGTCACCGCGACCGGCATCGAGGGCAGCCTCGTCTATGCCGCGTCGTCGCGGCTGCGCGACGCCATCGAGCGCGATGGCGCGGCCGGCTTCACGCTCGACCTGCTGCCGCAGCGCAGCCTCGAGTGGGTGAGGCGCGAGCTCGCCCATCCGCGCGGCCCGCGCTCGCTGGCCACGCATCTGAAGAGCCGGCTCGCGATCGCGGGCGTCAAGGCCGGGCTGCTGTGGGAATGCGTGCCCAAGTCCGAGCAGGCCGACCCGGCCTTGTTCGCCGCGCGCATCAAGGCGCTGCCGCTGCGCACGACGGCGCCGCGGCCGGTGGCCGAGGCCATCAGCACCGCCGGCGGCGTGCGCTTCGAGGCGCTCGACGAGCATCTGATGGCGCGCGCCGCGCCGGGCCTCTTCTGCGCCGGCGAGATGCTCGACTGGGAGGCGCCGACCGGCGGCTACCTGCTCACCGCCTGCTGCGCCACCGGCCGCGCCGCGGGGCAGGGCGCCGCCGACTGGCTGGACTCGCGGCGGGCCGGCTGAAGACCCTCGTACACTGCCGCGCTTTCGACTGACCGCGTACCCGTCCTTGGACAAGATCGTTCTGCAAATCGCCGCCGAGCTGAAGGCCCGGCCGGCCCAGATCCAGACCGCCATCGAACTGCTCGACGGCGGCGCCACCGTTCCCTTCATCGCGCGCTACCGCAAGGAGGCCACCGAGGGCCTCGACGACATCCAGCTGCGCGAGCTCGAGACGCGCCTGGCCTACCTGCGCGAGCTGGAAGACCGCCGCGCCGCGGTGCTCAAGAGCATCGCCGAGCAGGGCAAGCTCACGCCCGAGCTGCAGGCTGCCGTCCTCGCGGCGCCGACGAAGCAGGAGCTCGAGGATATCTACCTGCCCTACAAGCCCCGCCGCCGCACCAAGGGGATGATCGCGCGCGAGGCCGGGCTCGAGCCGCTCGCCGACCGCCTCTTCGCCGACCCGACGCTCGACCCGCTGGCCGAGGCCGCCGGCTTCGTCAACGCCGAGGGCGGATTCGCCGACGCCGCGGCCGTGCTCGACGGCGTGCGCGACCTGCTCAGCGAGCGCTGGGCCGAGGACGCCGCGCTCGTCGGCTCGCTGCGCGAGTGGCTCTGGTCCGAGGGACGGCTGCAGAGCAGGCTCGTCGAAGGCAAGGACGGCAACCATGCCGACGCCGCCAAGTTCCGCGACTATTTCGACTACGCGGAACCGATACGCACCGTGCCCAGCCACCGCGCGCTGGCCGTGTTCCGCGGCCGCAGCCTCGAATGGCTGGACGCCAAGCTCGTGCTCGACGAGGAGATCGTCCCGGGACGTCCCGGGCTGGCCGAAGGCCGCATCGCGCGCCATCTCGGCTGGAGCCACGCCAAGCGCGCGGCCGACGAGCTGATCCGCAAGACCGTGGCCTGGACCTGGAAGGTCAAGCTCTCGCTCAGCCTCGAACGCGACCTCTTCGCGCGCCTGCGCGAGGAGGCCGAGGCGGTGGCGATCAAGGTCTTCGGCGACAACCTGCGCGACCTGCTGCTCGCCGCGCCGGCCGGCAAGCGCGTCGTCATGGGGCTGGACCCCGGCATCCGCACGGGCGTGAAGGTGGCGGTCGTCAGCGACACCGGCAAGGTGCTGGCCACCCACACCGTCTATCCGCACGAGCCGCGCTGCGACTGGGAGGGCTCGCTGCACGCGCTCGGCCGCCTCGTCGCCCAGCATGGCGTGAACCTGATCGCGATCGGCAACGGCACCGCCAGCCGCGAGACCGACAAGCTCGCCGCCGACCTCATCAAGCGCGTGCAGCAGCTCGCGCCCGAGGTCGCGATCGACAAGGTCGTCGTCAGCGAGGCCGGCGCATCGGTCTACTCGGCGAGCGAATTCGCGAGCCAGGAACTGCCCGAGCTCGACGTCAGCCTGCGCGGCGCGGTGAGCATCGCGCGCCGGCTGCAGGACCCGCTGGCCGAACTGGTGAAGATCGACCCCAAGAGCATCGGCGTCGGCCAGTACCAGCACGACGTCAACCAGGGCGGGCTCGCGCGCAGCCTCGACGCCGTCGTCGAGGATTGCGTGAACGCCGTCGGCGTCGACCTCAACACCGCCTCGGCGCCGCTGCTGGCGCGCGTCTCGGGGCTGTCCGCGGCGGTCGCCGCGAGCATCGTGCGCTGGCGCGACGCCCATGGCGCCTTCCGCAGCCGCCGGCAGCTGCTCGAGGTCGCGGGCCTGGGTCCGCGCACCTTCGAGCAGGCGGCAGGTTTCCTGCGCATCCGCGACGGCGAGAACCCGCTCGACATGACCGGCGTCCACCCCGAGACCTACCCGCTCGTGGAAAAGCTGATGTCGGCCACCGGCCGTCCGGTGCAGGAGCTGATGGGCCGATCGGACGTGCTGCGGTCGCTGCGTCCGGAGACGCTGGCCGACGCGCGCTACGGCGCGATCACGGTCAGGGACGTGCTGGCCGAGCTGGAAAAGCCGGGCCGCGATCCGCGCCCCGATTTCAAGGTCGCGCGCTACAACGACGGTGTCGACGACATCAAGGACCTGCAGCCGGGCATGGTGCTCGAAGGCACGGTCAGCAACGTCGCGCAGTTCGGCGCCTTCGTCGACCTCGGCGTGCACCAGGACGGGCTCGTCCATGTCAGCCAGCTGTCGAACAAATTCGTCAACGACGCGCGCGAGGTCGTGCGCACCGGCCAGGTCGTCAAGGTGCGGGTGCAGGAGGTCGACCTGGCGCGCAAGCGCATCTCGCTGACGATGAAGCTCGACGCGCCGCTGGCGCCCAAGGGCGGAGGCGGCGACAACAAGTTCCGCCCCGCCGGACGAGGCGAACAGCGCGGCGAATATCGCGGCGACCAGCGCGGCCGGGCGCCGGAACCGGCGGCGGGCGGCGCGATGGCGGCCGCCTTCGCCAAGCTCAAGCGCTGAGCAAGGCCTTGCGCGCGCTCCAGGTCTACGCCGGGGCGCGTGCCCGCGGCCACCTGCGCGAGCGCGGGCTGGCGCCCGGCGACGTGGCGGCGATACCGGCGGCAGCCGGCGGCCCCAAGGGGCTGGTGCTGCTGCCGCTCGACCGCTATCTGTTCGGCCATTGGCTGCGCGGCCCGGGGCGCGTCGTGCACCTGATCGGCGCCTCGATCGGCGCCTGGCGCATGGCCGCGGCCTGCCGCGCCGATGCCGTCGCGGCGATCGCCGAGCTCACCGACGATTACGTCGCGCAGCGCTACCCGCACGAGCCGGGGCGCATGCCCAAGGCCGGCGTCGTCAGCGCCGCGCTGGCGCAGCACCTGGACGAGCGCCTCGGCCGTCACGCCGCCGAGCTGCTCGCGCATCCGCGCTTGCGGCTGCATGTGTTCACGGGCCGCGGCCGCGGCCTGCTGCGCCCGCCGCTGCCGATCGCGCCGGGCTGGGCAGCGGCCTTTGCCGCCAACGCCGTCGACCGGCGCGCGCTCGGCGGCTTCGTCGAGCGCGTCGTCTTCAGCGACCCGCGCGATGCGCTGCCGCTGGCGCTGCCGGGCTACCCGACGCGCCGCGTCGCTCTGACGCCGGCCAACCTCGCTCCGGCGGTGCAGGCCAGCTGCAGCATCCCCTTCGTGCTCGACGCCGTGGCCGACATCCCCGGCGCGCCGCCGGGCCGCTACTGGGACGGCGGCATCACCGACTACCACCTGCACCTGGATTACGCGACGCTGGCCGACGGCCTCGTGCTGTATCCGCATTTCGGGCCGCAGCTGATCCCGGGCTGGCTCGACAAGCGCTGGACGCGGCGCCATGGCGCGACGCCAGCCCTCGACAACCTCGTGCTGCTGGCGCCGCATCCCGACTGGGTGCGCACGCTGCCGGGAGCGAAGCTGCCCGACCGCCAGGACTTCGCGACCTGGGTCGACGACGAGGCCGGGCGCGAGCGCCTGTGGCGCCGCGCCGTCGCCGAGAGCCAGCGCCTGGCCGACGAATTCGCCGCGCTCGTCACGGGCGGCGGGCCGATCGAGGCGCTGCCGCTGGCCGGTGCGGCGGGCCTCGGCTAAACTTCAAGTCCTCCGTCCACCCACAAGGGCTAGAAAGGCAGGCTGGTTATGACACCGCGGACTACGGGCCCCTTCTTCCTCGCCGAGGTCTAGTCGGTCGCGCCGCCACGTCTATAACCTACCGATGACAAAGCGCGGCTGCCACCGCGCTTTGTCGCTTTCACGGAGATGAAAAGATCATGCTGAACATCACCTTGCCCGACGGCTCGCGCCGCGAATATCCGGGCCCCGTCACGGTGGCCGAGGTCGCCGCGTCGATAGGCGCCGGCCTGGCCAAGGCCGCGCTCGCGGGCCGCGTCGACGGCGCTCTCGTCGACCTCAGTCACCGCGTCGAAGCCGACGCCGCGCTGGCCATCGTCACCGACAAGGATGCCGACGGCCTCGAGATCATCCGCCACTCGACGGCGCATCTGCTGGCCTATGCCGTCAAGCAGCTGTTCCCCGAGGCCCAGGTGACGATAGGCCCGGTGGTCGAGAACGGCTTCTACTACGACTTCGCCTACAAGCGCCCCTTCACGCCCGAGGACCTGGCGGCGATCGAGCAGCGCATGGCCGAGCTGGCGAAGAAGGACGAGCCGGTCGTGCGCCGCGTGCTGCCGCGCGACGAGGCCGTGGCCTACTTCAAGGGCCTGGGCGAGGACTACAAGGCCGAGATCATCTCGAGCATCCCGCCCGGGCAGGACGTCTCGCTGTACCGCGAGGGCGGCTTCGAGGACCTCTGCCGCGGCCCCCATGTGCCGTCCACGGGCAAGCTGCGCTTCTTCAAGCTCATGAAGGTCGCCGGCGCCTACTGGCGCGGCGACCAGAACAACGAGCAGCTGCAGCGCATCTACGGCACGGCCTGGGCGAGCAAGGAGGCGCTGGCGCAGTACCTGACGATGCTCGAGGAGGCCGAGAAGCGCGACCACCGCCGCCTCGGCCGCGAGCTCGACCTGTTCCACCTCGACGAGCATTCGCCCGGCACGGTGTTCTGGCACCCCAAGGGCTGGACGCTGTGGCAGGAGGTCGAGCAGTACATGCGCCGCGTCTACCGCGAGAACGGCTACCAGGAGGTCAAGGGCCCGCAGATCCTCGACCAGGGCCTGTGGGAGAAGACCGGCCACTGGGGCAAGTACCGCGAGAACATGTTCACGACCGAGTCGGAGAAGCGCGAGTACGCGCTCAAGCCGATGAACTGCCCCGGCCACATCCTGATCTTCAAGCAGGGCATCAAGAGCTACCGCGACCTGCCGCTGCGCTACGGCGAGTTCGGCCAATGCCACCGCAACGAGCCCACCGGCGGCCTGCACGGCATCATGCGCGTGCGCGCCTTCACCCAGGACGACGGCCACATCTTCTGCACCGAGGACCAGATCCTCGATGAGTGCGTCGCCTACACGGCGCTGCTGCAGAAGGTCTACGCCGACTTCGGCTTCAAGGAGATGATCTACAAGGTCGCGACGCGCCCCGAGCAGCGCATCGGCGCCGAGGAGGTCTGGGACAAGGCCGAGCATGCGCTGATCGAGAGCCTGCGCCGCTCCGGCTGCGACTACGTGGTCTCGCCCGGCGAGGGCGCCTTCTACGGCCCGAAGATCGAGTACACGCTGAAGGACGCGATCGGTCGCCAGTGGCAATGCGGCACGATGCAGGTCGACTTCTCGATGGCCCAGCGCCTCGATGCCGTCTACGTGGCCGAAAGCGGCGAGCGCCTGCACCCGGTGATGCTGCACCGGGCCATCGTCGGCAGCCTCGAGCGCTTCATCGGCATCCTCGTCGAGCAGCATGCCGGCCAGATGCCGGCCTGGCTGGCGCCGGTGCAGGCGGTGCTGTCGCCGATCAGCGAAAACCAGGCCGACTATGCCTCGGACGTGGCGAAAACGTTGCAAAAACAAGGAGTTAGGGTCCAGCTCGATTTGCGCAACGAGAAAATAAACTATAAGATCCGCGAGCATTCCCTGCAGAAGGTTCCGTACATCCTCGTCGTAGGCGACAAGGAGAAGGCAAACGGGGCCGTTGCCGTGCGCGCCCGGGGCAATCAGGATCTCGGCGTGATGGCGCTGGCGGACTTCGCCCAGAAGATCGCCGCGGACATCGCCGCCAAGACCTAGAGTCCTCAGGCGCGCGTTCGTTTTTTCGTGGCCCGGATGCCTTCGGGCTGCATCAGGAGCTGGAACCATCGCTACTTTCATGGACCGCCGCGTACCCAACGCGGAGCGCAAGCACAGGCTGAACCGGGAGATCATGGCGCCGCAGGTGCGCCTGAACGGGGTCGAGAACGAACCACTCGGCATCGTCAGCACGTTGGACGCGTTGCGCATGGCGGGGGAGCTGGACGTCGATCTGGTCGAGATCGCGGCCACCGCGGATCCCCCCGTGTGCCGGTTGATGGACTACGGCAAGTTCAAGTACCAGGAGCAGAAGAAGGCCGCCGAGGCCAAGTCCAAGCAGAAGGTCATCGAGATCAAGGAAGTCAAGTTCCGTCCGGGCACGGACGACGGCGACTACAACATCAAGATGCGCAACCTGCGCCGCTTCATCGCCGAGGATGGCGACAAGGGCAAGGTCACCTTGAGGTTCCGCGGCCGCGAGATCACGCACCAGGACATCGGCATGCGCATGCTCGAGCGCATCCGCGACGAGCTGGCCGATGTCGCGATGGTCGAGCACATGCCCAAGCTCGAAGGGCGCCAGATGATCATGGTGCTGGCGCCGAAGCGGAAGTAAGCAGACAGGTTTTGAAGGATTCGGGGTCCGCCCCGGAAAGAAGCGGCTGCAGGCCGTCAAGCACAGCGCCCAGCGCTGTCGCCTGCAGCAGCAAACATAGCAGGAGCAGCAATGCCCAAGATGAAGACCAAGAGCAGCGCCAAGAAGCGCTTTCGCGTCCGCCCGGGTGGCACCGTCAAGCGCGGTCAGGCGTTCAAGCGCCACATCCTGACGAAGAAGACGACGAAGAACAAGCGCCATCTGCGCGGCGCTGCCAACGTGCACGAGACCAACATGGGGCATGTCGCTGCGATGCTGCCCTTCGCCGGTCTCTGATCCCACCCACAACGTAGAAGGAGAAACACATGCCTCGCGTCAAACGTGGTGTCACCGCACATGCCCGCCACAAGAAGATCCTGGCCCTGGCCAAGGGCTTCCGCGGCCGCCGCAAGAACGTCTTCCGCATCGCCAAGCAGGCGGTGATGAAGGCGGGCCAATACGCCTACCGCGACCGCCGTACTCGCAAGCGGGTGTTCCGCCAGCTCTGGATCGCCCGTATCAACGCCGCCACGCGCGGCCTCGGGTTGACCTACAGCAAGTTCATGGCGGGACTGAAGAAGGCCAATATCGACATCGACCGCAAGGTGCTGTCCGACATGGCCATCCACGACCCGGCTGCGTTCAGCAGCATCGTCGACAAGGTGAAGGCTCAGCTGGCTTGAATTCGCGCCACCGCAGGCATCGATCTGCGGTCGCATCAAGCCTCTCGAGGCCGTCACCCGTGGGCGGCCTTTTTTCTTTCTGTCCAGCATGAACGATCTCGAGCAACTCGTAGCAACGGCCCAGGCCGAATTCGACGCATCGCCGACGCCGGCCGAACTCGAGAATGCCAAGGCGCGCTACATCGGCAAGAGCGGTCGCGTGACCGAACTGCTGAAGGCCCTGGCGAGCGCGCCGGTCGAGGTCAAGAAGACGCGCGGCGCCGAGATCAACCAGGCCAAGCTGCGCATCGAGGCCGCGCTGCAGGCGCGCCGCGAAAGCCTGGCCGACGCCGAGCTGCAGGCGCAGCTGCGCGCCGAGGCGCTCGATGTCACGCTGCCGGGCCGCCGCCGCGGCAGCGGCGGGCTGCATCCGGTGAGCCGGACGATAGAGCGCATCGAGGCGATCTTCGGCTCGATGGGTTTCGACGTCGCCGAGGGTCCCGAGATCGAGACCGACTGGATGAGCTTCACGGCGCTCAACAACCCGGAGAACCATCCGGCGCGTTCGATGCAGGACACCTTCTACGTCGACCTGAAGGACGAGGGCGGCCGCTGGCTCAACCTGCGCCCGCACACGAGCCCGATGCAGGTGCGCTATGCGCGCGCCCATGCGGCGCGCCATGCCGGCGCGGCGACCATGCCCGAGATCCGCGTCATCGCGCCCGGCCGCACCTACCGCGTCGACAGCGACGCGACACACTCGCCGATGTTCCATCAATGCGAGGGGCTGTGGATAGGCGAGAACGTCAGCTTCAAGGACCTGAAGTCGGTGTTCATCGAGTTCGTGCGCCAGTTCTTCGAGACCGACGATTTCGACGCCCGCTTCCGCCCCAGCTATTTCCCGTTCACCGAGCCCAGCGCCGAGATCGACATCGCCTTCCGCAGCGGCCCGCTGGCCGGACGCTGGCTCGAGGTCGCCGGATCGGGCCAGGTGCATCCGAACGTCGTCCGCAACTACGGACTCGACCCCGAAAAGTACATCGGCTTCGCCTTCGGCATGGGCCCCGATCGGCTCGCGATGCTGCGCTACGGCATCGACGATCTGCGGCTGATGTTCGACGGTGACCTCCGTTTCCTGAAGCAGTTCAATTGAATTGACATGCAATTCCCAGAATCCTGGCTGAGAGAGTTCTGCGACCCGCCGCTGACGACGCGGCAGCTGGCCGACCTGCTGACGATGTCCGGCATGGAGGTCGAGGCGCTGCATCCGGTGGCGCCGCCGTTCAGCGGCGTCGTCGTCGCCGAGATCGTCAGCGCCGAGCCGCATCCGCAGGCCGATCGGCTGCGCGTGTGCCAGGTCGACGCCGGCGGCGGCGAGCGCTTGCAGATCGTCTGCGGCGCGCCGAATGCACGCGCCGGCATCCGCGTGCCGCTGGCCCGGGTCGGTGCCGAACTGCCGCCGGGCGACGACGGCAAGCCGTTCCGGATCGGCGTCGGCAAGCTGCGCGGCGTCGACAGCCACGGCATGCTGTGCTCGGCGCGCGAACTCAAGATCGCCGACGATCATGGCGGCCTGCTCGAACTCGCCGCCGACGCGCCGCTGGGCGCCGACATCCGCGTCGCGCTGAACCTCGACGACGCCGTCTTCACGCTCAAGCTCACGCCCAACCTGGCCCATGGCCTGTCGGTCTACGGCATCGCGCGCGAGGTTGCCGCGCTCACCGGCGCGCCGCTGAGGACGCCGTCGATCGAGGCCGTGCCGCCCGGCCATGACCAGCGCCTGCCGGTCGAGGTGCAGGCCCCCGATCTCTGCGGCCGCTTCTCGGGCCGCATCGTGCGCGGCGTGAACACGCAGGCGCAGACGCCCGCCTGGATGGTCGAGCGGCTCGCGCGCTGCGGCCAGCGCAGCGTCACCGCGCTCGTCGACATCTCGAACTACGTGATGTTCGAATACGGCCGGCCGACGCATATCTTCGACCTCGACAAGATCCACGACAAGCTCGTCGTGCGCTGGGGCCGCCCCGGCGAAAAGCTCGAACTGCTCAACGGCAATACGGTCGAGGTCGACGCCAGCGTCGGCGTCATCGCCGATGCGAAGCAGGTCGAGTCGCTGGCCGGCATCATGGGCGGCGAGGCGACGGCGGTGTCCGACGCGACGCGCAACGTCTACGTCGAGGCCGCCTTCTGGTGGCCGGCGAGCGTGGCCGGGCGCTCGCGCCGCTACAGCTTCAGCACCGATGCCGGCCACCGCTTCGAGCGCGGCGTCGACCCGGCGCTGACGGCGCTGCATGTCGAGCACATCACGCGGCTGATCCAGCAGGTCTGCGGCGGCGAGGCGGGTCCGCTCGACGACCAGATCCTCAGCCTGCCGCAGGCCGCGCCGGTGACGCTGCGCATCGAGCGCGCGTCGCGCGTCATCGGCATGCCGCTGACGCAGGCGCAATGCGCCGATGTCTTCGCGCGCCTCGGGCTGCAGTACCAGGAAGCGCCGGGCCGCATCACGGTGACGCCGCCGAGCTGGCGCTTCGACCTCGCGATCGAGGAGGACCTGATCGAGGAGGTGATCCGCGTCATCGGCTACGACCGCCTGCCCGCGACGCCGCCGCAGGCGCCGGTGACGCCGCGCGTGCGCCGCGAGGGCCGGCGCAGCGCCCACGCGGTGCGGCGCGCGCTGGCCGCGCTCGACTACCAGGAGACGATCAACTTCAGCTTCGTCGAGGCGCGCTGGGAGCGCGAGCTCGCCGGCAACGCCGACCCGATCCGGGTGCTCAACCCGATCGCCGCGCCGCTGGCGGTGATGCGTTCGAGCCTCGTCGGCAGCCTCGTCCAGGTGCTGCGCCACAACCTCGCGCGCAAGGCCTCGCGCGTGCGCGTGTTCGAGGTCGGCCGCGTGTTCAGGCGCGACCCGCAGGCCGCGGCCGGCGAGCTGGCCGTGGCCGGCGTCGACCAGCCGATGCGCGTCGGCGGGCTCGCCTACGGCCCCGCGCTGCCGTTGCAATGGGGCGCGAAGGAGCAGGGCGTCGACTACTACGACGTCAAGGGCGATGTCCAGGCGCTGCTGGCGCCGCGCGTGCCGACCTTCGTCGCCGCCGAGCATCCGGCGCTGCACCCGGGTCGCTGCGCGCGCATCGAGGTCGACGGCCAGCCCGTCGGCTATGTCGGCGAGCTGCACCCGAAATGGCGCCAGGGCTACGAGCTGCCGCAGGCGCCGGTGCTGTTCGAGATCGACCTCGAGGCGGCGCTGGCGACCCCGGTGCCGATGTTCGAACCGGTGCCGCGCCAGCAGGCGGCGCTGCGCGACATCGCCCTCGTCGTGCGCGACGACGTCCCGCACGATGCGCTGATGGCGAGCTTGCGCGCCGATCCGTCGGCGCTGATCCGCGCCGCGACGCTGTTCGACCTCTACCGGCCGGCGCCGGGCGCCGCCGGCTTCGCGCCGGGCGAGCGCAGCCTGGCCGTGCGGCTCGAGCTGCTCGACCCCGACAGCACGCTGACCGACGAGCGCATCGACGCCGCGACCGCCGCCGCCGTTGCGCGCGCGGCGCAGGCCCATGGGGCCAGACTACGTACGTGAACCGGGAGGAAACGATGAGCACCGAAGAGCTGCCCGACCCGATGATCCTGGCGTCGCTCGAGACGCCCACGCTGACCAAGGCCGAGCTGGCCGAACTGCTGTTCGACCGCCTCGGGCTCAACAAGCGCGAGTCGAAGGACATGGTCGAGGCCTTCTTCGAGATCGTCCATGGCACGCTGGTCGGCGGCCAGGACGTCAAGCTCTCGGGCTTCGGCAACTTCAACATCCGGCGCAAGGCGCCGCGGCCGGGGCGCAACCCGCGCACCGGCGAGTCGATCCCGATCAAGGCCCGCAACGTCGTCACGTTCCACGCCAGCCACAAGCTCAAGGCGATCGTGCAAGGCGATACACCGCCCGAAGGGGACTTCGAGTAGAGTGTGATTTTCCCGTTGGATCCCATTGATTTCAATGGAGAAAGCACTCCCAGCCATCCCCGCCAAGCGCTACTTCACCATCGGTGAGGTGAGCGAGCTGTGCGGGGTCAAGCCCTATGTGCTGCGCTACTGGGAGCAGGAGTTCACGCAGCTCAAGCCGATGAAGCGCCGCGGCAACCGGCGCTACTACCAGCACCATGAGGTGCTGCTGATCCGGCGCATCCGCGAGTTGCTCTACGACCAGGGCTTCACGATCATCGGGGCGCGCAACCGGCTCACCGATGGCGCGATCGCGGCTGGGGCTGGGGCGACGGCCGACGCGCCGGTGCCAGAGGAGCCCGAGGAGGCGCTGCCCGAGGCCGGCCACGGCGCCGCTGCCGCACCGGCGGCGCAGCATGCCCTCGGGCCACTGACGCTCGAGTCGGATCTGTTGCGCGCCGAACTGTTGTCGATACGCGAGCTGCTCGGGGTCTGATGGCCCGCGGCACCGTATAATGATGGGCTCAGTCGGGGTGTAGCGCAGCCTGGTAGCGCACTTGCATGGGGTGCAAGGGGTCGCGAGTTCGAATCCCGCCACCCCGACCATATGAATCAACGGGTTAGCTTCCACAAGGGGCTAGCCCGTTTGGCTTTCTGGGGCTCTGGTTGCCGTTCGGTTGCCGCTCGTGCTCCGCTCCCACGCCCCGCGTGACACGAGGGTGTGACACCTGTCGCAGCGTGACACGCCGACGCTGCGGGGCAACCCGCGGTTCCCGGCGCGCCGCCCAGTGCGGCGCGGCGCCGGCCCCGCGCTGGCACGCCCCATGCGGCTGCAAGGGGCATGACCCGCCCCACGTCACAGCCCTTGCTCGGCGTCATCGCGAACCCGGTGTCGGCGCGGGACATCCGCCGCGTCGTCGCCAACGCCGGCAACCTGCAGATCACGGACCGCGTCAACATCGTGCTGCGCCTGCTGCAGGCCGCTCGCGCGGCGGGCGTGCGGCGCGCCCTGCTGATGCCCGACCGCGGCGGCATCCGTGCGCTGCTCGAGCGCCACCTGCGGCGCGGCGACGACAGCCTGCCCGACATCGGCTGGCTGGATTTCGAGCCCATGTCCACCGTCGAGGACACCTACATCGCCACGCGCCGGCTGCAGGAGGCCGGCGCCGCGGCCATCGTCGTGCTGGGCGGCGACGGCACGCACCGCGCGGTGGCGCGCGAGCTGGCCTGCGCCGGCCGGGCGCCGCCGATCGCGGGCCTGTCCACCGGCACCAACAACGCCTTTCCGGAGCTGCGCGAGCCCACCATCACCGGCCTCGCCGCGGGCCTGTACGCCGCCGGCCGCATCGCCGCGGCCGAGGCGCTGCAGCCCAACAAGCTGCTCGAGGTCCTGATCCACCCGCGCGACGGCGGACCGCAGCGGCGCGACATCGCCATCGTCGATGCCGTCATCACGCACGACCGCAGCGTCGGCGCGCGCGCCTTGTGGAAGACCGGCTCGCTGGCTGCCGCCTACCTGGCGTTCGCCGAGGCCGAGGCCATCGGCCTGTCGTCCATCGGCGGGCTGCTGCAGCCGGTGTCGCGGCGCGAACGCGGCGGCCTGGTCGTGCAGCTGGCCGGCGACCCCGCCCACACGCTGCTGACCCTGCTCGCCCCCATCGCGCCCGGGCTGGTGCTGCCGGTGCCGGTGGCCAGCTGGCAGCGCCTGGCCCCCGACGAACCGGCCACGGTGCTGCAGCAGGCCGGCACGGTGGCGCTGGACGGCGAGCGGGAACTGGCCTTCGAGGCGGGCGACCGCGTCACCGTGACGCTGCGCGAGAACGCCTTCTACACCGTCGACGTGGCGCGCTGCATGGCCGCGGCGGCGCGCGACGGCCTGCAACGCCGCCCGGCCCCGGGCGCCGACCTTTCCAACCCCGACCGATAGAGGAGACCCACGATGGCAGGCAATCCCTTCCCGCAGTCGCGCGAGCAACTGCTGCAGGCTTACCGCACGATGCGCACGATCCGCGAATTCGAGGAGCGGCTGCACATCGATTTCGGCCGCGGCGACATCCCCGGCTTCGTGCACCTGTATGCCGGCGAGGAGGCCGCCGGCACCGGCATCATGATGCACCTGGGCGCGGGCGACCGCATCGCCAGCACCCATCGCGGCCACGGCCACTGCATCGCCAAGGGCGTGGACCCGCTGGCGATGATGAAGGAGATCTACGGCAAGCGGGGCGGCAGCTGCGAGGGCAAGGGCGGCTCGATGCACATCGCCGATGTCGGCAAGGGCATGATGGGTGCCAATGGCATCCTCGGTGCCGGCGCGCCGCTGGTCTGCGGCGCCGCGCTGGCGGCCAAGTTCCGCGCCAGGCCGGGCCAGCCCAGCGACGTCGCCATCAGCTTCGTCGGCGATGGCGCCAGCAACCAGGGCACCTTCCTCGAGAGCCTGAACCTGGCCGCGGTGTGGAACCTGCCGGCGATCTTCGTCGTCGAGAACAACGGCTATGCCGAGAGCACCAGCCGCGACTACGGCACGGCCGTGGACAGCTATGTCGACCGCGCGGCCGGGTTCGGCCTGCCGGGGGTCACCGTCGACGGCACCGATTTCTTCGCCGTGCACGAGGCCGCCGGCGAGATCATCGAGCGCGCGCGCCGCGGCGGCGGCCCGGCGCTGCTGGAATGCAAGATGGTGCGCTTCCACGGCCACTTCGAGGGCGATGCGCAGACCTACCGCGCGCCGGGCGAGCTCGACGACATCCGCGTCAACCACGACTGCCTGAAGAAGTTCGCCGCCGCGGTGACGGCGGCCGGCGTGCTCGGCGCCGCCGAGCTGCAGGCCATCGACCACGAGGTGCTGGGGCTGATCGAGCGCGCGGTGGTCGAGGCCAAGGCGGCGCCGCTGCCGACCCAGGCCGACCTGCTGACCGACGTCTACGCCCAATACTGAGGAGAGCCGACATGGCACGCAAGATCAGCATGAAGCAGGCCATCAACGAGGCCCTGGACCAGGAGATGACGCGCGATCCCTCGGTGATCGTGATGGGCGAGGACATCGTCGGCGGCGCCGGCGGCGACGGCGAGCGCGACGCCTGGGGCGGCGTGCTCGGCGTCACCAAGGGCCTGTACGCCAAGCATGGCGACCGCCTGATGGACACGCCGCTGAGCGAATCGGCCTATATCGGCGCCGCCATCGGCGCCGCCGCCTGCGGCCTGCGCCCGGTCGCCGAACTGATGTTCGTCGACTTCATGGGCGTGTGCTTCGACCAGATCTTCAACCAGGCCGCCAAGTTCAGGTACATGTTCGGCGGCAAGGCCGAGACGCCAGTGGTCATCCGCGCCATGTGCGGCGCGGGCTTTCGCGCCGCGGCCCAGCACAGCCAGATGCTGACGCCGCTGTTCACCCACATCCCGGGGCTGAAGGTGGTGTGCCCGAGCACGCCGTACGACACCAAGGGCCTGCTCATCCAGAGCATCCGCGACAACGATCCGGTGATCTTCCTCGAGCACAAGAACCTCTACGGCTTCGAGGGCGAGGTGCCCGAGGCCAGCTACGCCATCCCCTTCGGCGAGGCCAGCGTCGTGCGCGACGGCCGCCACGCCACCGTGGTGAGCTACGGGCTGATGGTGCACCGCGCGCTCGACGCCGCCGCGCTGCTGGCCAGGGAGGGCGTGGAGCTGGAGGTGATCGACCTGCGCACGCTCAGCCCGCTGGACCTGGACACGGTGATCGAGAGCGTCGAGAAGACCGGCCACCTGGTCTGCGTCGACGAGGCCAGCCCGCGCTGCAACATCGCCTGCGACATCTCGGCGCAGGTGATGCAGCAGGCCTTCAAGGCGCTGCGCGGGCCGATCGAGATGGTCAGCGCGCCGCACACGCCGGTGCCCTTCTCGCCGGCGCTGGAAGACCTCTACATCCCCAGCGCGGCGCAGATCGTGGCCGCGGTGCGGCGCACGCTGGCCGGGGGGCGGCACTGATGGCGCTGCAATCGCCACAGGGCATCACGCCCATCGTCATGCCCAAGTGGGGGCTGGAGATGCGCGAGGGCACGATCGCCGGCTGGCTGGTCGAGGAAGGCACGCGCATCGCCGTGGGCCAGCCCATCCTCGAGGTCGAGACCGACAAGATCTCCAACGCCGTCGAGGCCCCCGACCCCGGGCTGCTGCGGCGCCGCGTCGCCCAGCCGGGCGAGACGCTGGCGGTGAAGGCGCTGCTGGGCGTGCTGGCCGAGGCGGCGGTGAGCGACGCCGAGATCGACGCCTACGTCGCCGCCTACGAGGTGCCGGCCGCCGATGCCGGCGCGGACGAGGCCGCGACCTACACCTGGACGGCGGTGAACGGCATCCGCGTGCGCCATGCCCGGCGCGGCGCCGGCAGCGGCGTGCCGGTGCTGTTCCTGCACGGCTTCGGCGGCGATCTGGGCAACTGGCTGTTCAACCTCGACGCCATCGCCGAGGTGGCGCCGGTGATCGCGCTCGACCTGCCCGGCCACGGCCAGTCCGACCCGCGGCTGCCGGGCGCCACGCTGGCCGAGCTGGCCGGCTTCGTCGCGAGCTTCCTCGATGCCCTGGAGATTCCGCGCGTGCATGCGGTCGGCCACTCGATGGGCGGCGCCATCGCGGCGCGGCTGGCCCTGGACCACGCGCCGCGCGTGGCCTCGCTGGCGCTGGTCAACAGTGCCGGGCTGGGGACCGAGATCAACGCGGGCTATATCGACGGCTTCGTCGCCGCCGCGTCGCGGCGCGAGCTCAAGCCGGTGGTCGAGCAGCTCTTCGCCGACCCGGGTCTGGTGACGCGCCAGCTCGTCGACGACCTGCTGAAGTACAAGCGGCTCGACGGCGTGCCTGGATTGCTGGGCCGGCTGGCGGGCACGCTGTTCCCGGACGGGCGCCAGGCGGAACAGCCCGTGCTTGCACTGGCGGGCCGCGGCCTGCCGATGCTGGTGGTGTGGGGCGAGGAGGACCGCATCATCCCCGCGCGCCATGCCGCGCACGCGCCGTCGGGGGCGCGCGTGGAGCGGCTGCCCGGCGCCGGGCACATGACGATGATGGAGCGTGCGGGCGAATTCAACGGCCTGCTGCGTGGCCACCTCGCCCGCGCCTGAGCCGGGGCTGCCGGCCTTCGAGCGCGTCGCCGTGCACCGGCGGCCCCTGGCCGCCGGCATGGCGCAGGAGGCGCGCTGGCTGGCCGAGGGTGCCGCGCAGCG
>JAGWVB010000075.1 GCA_018971105.1 Burkholderiales bacterium | reverse complement strand
CGATGACGGGCCGGCGCGCCGCCCCGGCCCGGGCGCGGCGGTGATCGTGTCGTCGCCGGGTACGCGGGTCGCGATCCGCGCCGCAGGAGCTGGCAGCCATGAGTGAAGAGGATTTCGGTTTCGCGCCGCCCCCGTTCAAGACCGACGCGGCCTGGGTACAGATCGGGCGCGCGCTGCGCGACCTCGGTCTGGCCGAGCGCGGCCCGGCCTTCGAACTGCGCGGCAAGGGCGTGGTCGAACTGCAGCGGGATGGCGGGCACATTGCCGTGCGCCTGGCGCGCCGGCCGGCGCTCACGCCCGACTGGGACCGCATGGCCATCCGTACGGCGACCGAGCAGCGCAAGTTCATCGACGAGGTGAGGAAGCGCCTGGCCCGTTGGGAGCGGGAGGACTGACGCGCGCGCGTCCACGGCCGCGGCGCCGGCATGGGCGGCCGGCAAGGCGCCGTCGCGCCGGCCGCGATTTCAGTCGAGCGCCGAACTGCCGAAATCCAGGCCACGGTGCATCGGGCACGACGCGCCGGCCGACCCTTGGAGATCGCAGATGGGCATCCGTTACGACTACGCCTCGATGGTGCGCGAGCTGCACGACCTCGGCTTCGACGCCGCGCAGACCGCACGTTACGACGCCGCCTACGGCGCCGCCAAGCTCGCGGCGGCGACCCTCGTCTGCGCGATGCACGGACTGCGGCCCGAGGAGCTGCCCGCCGCCGTCGACGCCGACGACAACCTTACGGCCGAGTACTGCCTGATGGTGGCGCGCATGGAAGCGTCACCGGCGTTCATCGCCCATATCCACAGCAATTTCCGCTTCTGAGCGCCCCCGGACCTGCCGCTACGCGTCAGGCCCCCCGAGGGGGTCAAGGAAACTTGGGAACGGCCCGGCGTTTCCTTGTGAGCCGCCGCTCAGACGCGCAGCGGCAGCGTCACCGGTCCGTCGTTGACGAGATGGACCTGCATGTCGGCGCCGAATACGCCGGCCTCGACGCGCGGGTGCGCCGCGCGCGCCAGGCGCAGCACCTCGTCGTAGAGCGCGCGTCCGAGCGCGGCTGGCGCCGCGCCGGCATAGCTCGGCCGGTTGCCCGACGAGGTGTCGGCGGCGAGCGTGAACTGCGACACCAGCAGCAGTTCGCCGCCTATGTCGCGCAGGCTCAGGTTCATCCGGCCCGCGGCGTCGGCGAAGACGCGCAGCTTGAGCAGCTTGTCGACCAGGCGCGCCGCCTGCGCCGGCTGGTCGGCCGGTTCGGCGCAGACGAACACCAGCAGACCCTGGCCGATCGCGCCGACGACGGCGCCATCGACCTCGACGCGGGCCAAGCGCACGCGCTGCGCGAGGGCGATCAAGGGGCGGGCCCTTCCTCGCGGAACTGGGCCTCGACGTCCAGCGGCAGCAGCTGGATCGTCGCGCGCAGCCCCGGCAGCACCTCCATCAGCTCCTGCTCGACCGAGGTGCGCAGCGCCGCCGCGCGGCCCAGCGACCAGGACGCCGGCATGTGCATGTGCAGGTCGACGAAGCGGCGCTGGCCGGCGCGGCGCGTCACGACATGGTCGAAGCGGATCGACTGGTGGGCGAAGCCGGCGAGCACGCGATCGACCTCGGCGCGCGATTCGGGCTCGATGGCCTCGTCCATCAGCCCGCCCGCCGACCGCCAGACGAGCGAGGCCCCCTCGCGCAGGATGTTCGCCGCGACGCCGATCGCGACCAGGCCGTCGAGCCAATGCCAGCCGGTGGCGCGCACCGCCAGCAGCCCGGCGACGACGCCGAGCGAGGTCCAGACATCGGCGTAGAGGTGGCGCGCGTCGGCCTCGAGCGCCATCGAGCGCGCCGAGCGCGCCTTGCGCAGCATCGAATAGGCGAGCGCGCCGTTGAGCGCGGTGCTGAAGAGCGCGAGCCCGATGCCCCAGTCCAGGGCCTCGATCGGCTGCGGATGGACGAGCCGCTCGACCGCGGTCCAGGCGATGGCCAGCGCGGCGCCGAAGATCAGCACGCCCTCGAAGCCGCTGGAGAAATACTCGGCCTTGTGGTGGCCGTAGGGGTGATCCTCGTCGGCCGGGCGCGCTGCCAGGGTCACCATCATGAGCGCGAACACGGCGCCGGCGAGGTTGACGAAGGATTCCATCGCGTCCGACAGCAGGCTCACGCTGCCGGTGACCCACCAGGCCGCGGTCTTGAGCACGATCGTCGCCACCGCGACGGCGATCGACAGCTTCAGATAGGCACCGACCTGCATCGCCGCCGGGCGCGTTCAGGCAGCGAGGATGACGCGGGCGAACTTGCGCTTGCCGACCTGGACGACGCAGGTCCCGGCGCCCACCTTGAGGGCCTTGTCGCTGACGACGGCGCCGTCGATGCGCACGCCGCCCTGCTCGATCAGGCGCATCGCCTCGCTCGTCGACGGCACGAGGCCGGCCTGCTTGAGCAGCGCGCCGATCGCCAGCGGCGCGCCGGCCAGATGCAGCTCGGGGATCGCGTCGGGGACGCCGCCAGCGGCGCGGCGCTGGAAGTCCTCATGCGCCGCCGCGGCCGCCGCCGCGCCGTGGAAGCGCGTCGTGATCTCCCCGGCCAGCATCACCTTCGCGTCCTTCGGATTGCGCCCGCCCTCGACCTCGCGCCGCAGCGCCGCGATCTCGGACGTGGGGCGGAACGAGAGCAGCTGGAAGTAACGCCACATCAGCGTGTCGCTGATCGACAGCAGCTTGGCGTACATCACGTTCGCCGGCTCGGTGATGCCGATGTAGTTGCCCTTGCTCTTGGACATCTTGTCGACGCCGTCGGTACCCTCGAGCAGCGGCATCGTCAGGATGCACTGCGGCTCCTGGCCGTATTCCTGCTGCAGGTGGCGGCCCATCAGCAGGTTGAACTTCTGGTCGCTGCCGCCGAGCTCGAGGTCGCACTGCAGCGCCACCGAGTCGTAGCCCTGCATCAACGGGTAGAGGAACTCGTGCACCGAGATCGCGACGTTGCCGGCATAGCGCTTGGCGAAGTCGTCGCGTTCCATCATCCGCGCCACGGTGTAGCGCGAGGCGAGCTCGATCATGCCGCGCGCGCCCAGCGGGTCGCACCATTCGCTGTTGTAGCGGACCTCGGCGCGCTCGATGTCGAGCACGAGCTTGAGCTGGTCGAAGTAGGTCGAGGCATTGGCCTCGATCTGCTCGCGCGTGAGCGGCGGGCGCGTCGTGTTGCGGCCCGAGGGGTCGCCGATCATCGAGGTGAAGTCGCCGATGAGCGGGATCACGACATGGCCCAGGTCCTGCAGCTGGCGCAGCTTGTTGAACACCACCGTATGGCCCAGGTGCAGGTCGGGCGCCGTCGGGTCGAGGCCGAACTTGATGCGCAGTGGCACGCCGCTGGCCTCGGCGCGCTGCAGCTTGCGCTGCCATTCGGCCTCGGGCAGCAGCTCGTCACAGCCGCGGCGCGAGATCTCGAGCGCCGCGCGCACGGCGTCGGAGGGGGCGGCGGCGGTTTCGGCGGGAACGGACATGCGTGGGCTCGGGCGGGGCGGGATATCGGGTTTAACGCGGTGCCGGCGCGCGCAGCGCTGACCTATACTCGGCCGGCCGCTGAGGCGGCACGGAAGGGGGGCGCAGTCCGAGGGCTGTCGGCCACCACGCCCAGGATTCTAGTGGACGGTCCGGCGCAGGCACGGTTCGTTTGCGAGGAGCGCGCCCGCTGCGGCGCGGCTCCGCACAACCATCGTTGCGGACCTTGAACATCGACACCCAGAGCGCCCTCCTGGCCCTCCAGCGCTTCGGCGCCGAGCACCGCCGGACCCTCGTCGCCGCGGCCGTCGTGCTGCTGGCCGGCACCGGCATCACCGCCCTCGCCGTCGCCCCGCTGGTGGCCGACGCACCGCTGCCGGCGCAGCGCCTCGTCAGCACCGCGGTCCAGCCCCAGGGCATCGCCGGCCAGCTCGACGCGCTCGCGAACGAGGACCTGCGCCTGTCGCGCAACGGCCTGACGCGCGGCAGCGACACCGCCAACAGCCTGCTCGACCGCCTCGGTGTGAACGACCCCGGCGCGGCCGCCTTCCTGCGCAGCGACCCGATCGCGCGCCAGCTGCTCGCAGGGCGCAGCGGCAAGATGGTGCAGGTGGAGGCCGACGCCAACGGCGCGCTGACGCGGCTCGTCGGCCGCTACCCCTGCGCCGCGCCCGATCTCGCCAGGACCAGCTTCAACCGGCTGACGGTCGCGCGCGTCGACGGCCACTGGCAGGCCAAGCTCGAGACCGCGGCCTACGGCACGCATACGCGGCTGGCGAGCGGCACGATCCGCAGCTCGCTGTTCGCCGCCACCGACGAGGCCGGGCTGCCCGATGCGGTGGCGGGCCAGCTCGCCAAGATCTTCTCGACCGACATCGACTTCCACCGCGAACTGCGCCGCGGCGACACCTTCAGCGTCGTCTACGACACCTATACCGTCGACGGTCAACCGGTGGCCTGGAGCGACGGTGCGGGCCGCATCGAGGCGGCCGAATTCGTGAACGGCGGCCAGACCTACCACGCGGTCTGGTTCGCCGAGGCGAACGGACGCGGCGCCTATTACGACATCGACGGCATGAGCAAGCGGCGGGCCTTCCTCGCCAGCCCGGTCGCCTTCTCGCGCATCACCTCGGGCTTCGCGATGCGTTTCCACCCCATCTTCGGCAAGTGGAAGAAGCACAACGGCGTCGATTACGCGGCGCCCATCGGCACGCCGGTGCATGCGGTCGGCGACGGCGTCGTCGCCTTCGCCGGACGCCAGAACGGCTACGGCAACGTCGTGATGATCCAGCACAGCAACGGCCGCGAGACCGTCTACGCGCACCTCAGCCGCATCGACGTGCGGCGCGGCCAGAAGGTGCAGCAGGGTCTGCGCATCGGCGCCGTCGGCATGACCGGCTGGGCCACCGGGCCGCACCTGCATTTCGAGCTGCGCATCCACGGCGTCTACACCGACCCGCTGCGCATCGCCAAGTCGGCCGAGACGACGCCGATCGACGCCGCGTCGAGGCCGCGCTTCGCCGCCGTCGTGCGCGGCGTCGAATCCAAGCTCGCCGTCGCCGAGACGCTGGGCGGGGCGCGCAACCGCGTCGAGTAGCGCGCAGGCCATGGCCTGGTTCATCGGCGCGATGTCGGGCACCTCGCTCGACGGCGTCGACGCCGTGCTGGCCGAGGGCGATGCCGGTCGCCCGCTCGCCGGCCGCGCCCATGTCCATCTGGGGATGCCGGCGGCGCTGCGCGACGAGCTGCTGGATTTGAACCGCGGCGGCGGCGCCGACGAACTGCACCGCGGCGCGCTCGCCGCCAACGCGCTCGCATGGCTGTACGCGCAGGCGGTCGAGCGGCTGCTGGCCGGCGCCGCGCCGGCGCGCCGCGCGATAACCGCCATCGGCGCCCATGGCCAGACGCTGCGCCACCGGCCGCGCGAATTCGACGGCGTCGGCTACACGATCCAGATCCTCAACGGCGCCCTGCTGGCCGAGCGCTGCGGGATCGCGGTGGTGTGCGATTTCCGCAGCCGCGACCTTGCCGCCGGCGGCGTCGGCGCGCCGCTGGTGCCCGCCTTCCACGCCGCGACCTTCACCGGCGCGGGCGAGGATCGCGCCGTGCTGAACCTCGGCGGCATCGCCAACCTGACCCTGCTCGGCGCCGACGGTTCGGTGCGGGGCTTCGACTGCGGACCCGGCAATCTGCTGCTGGATCTGTGGATGCGGCGCCACCAGGGGCGCGATTTCGACGCCGACGGCGCCTGGGCCGCGGCGGGGCGCGTCGATGTGGCGCTGCTGCAATCGATGCTGGCCGAGCCCTATTTCGACCTCGCCCCGCCCAAGTCCACCGGGCGCGACCTGTTCGACGCCGCCTGGCTCGCGCGCCACCTGGACCCCGCGCTGCCGGCCCGGGACGTGATGGCGACGCTGGCCGAGCTGACGGCGACGAGCGTGGTGCGGGACCTGCAACGCCACGCGCCGGCGGCCCGGCGGCTCGTCGTCTGCGGCGGCGGGGCCGCGAACGGCCATCTGATGCGGCGCCTGGCGGCGCTGCTGGCGCCGCGCACGGCAGTGGCATCGAGCGCCGCGTACGGGGTGCCGCCCGACCAGGTCGAGGCGCTGGCCTTCGCCTGGCTCGCCCGCGCCCACCTCGAGGGGCGCGCCGGGAACCTGCCCGCAGTCACCGGCGCCGTCGGGCCGCGCGTGCTGGGGGCGCTGTATCCGGCCGCGACCGGCGGCGCCTGACGCTGGAATGCGGCGCCGCGGCGCTGCAGTCGCTCAGGCATCCGAGCCGATCCGAATGCCGCGCGCTCGATCGAGCGGGACGTCCCGCGCGACCTCGACCGGCACACGGTGGCACAGGCGCTGGAGCAGGGTGCGGTGCGGGTGCGCGTGGCCATCGCCGCGAGGGCATGCTCGTCTGCCGCACACCGGCGCTGGCGAACGGCCACCGCTTGCAGGTCGCATTGCGCTCGACCGATGTCCAGCGCGGGTTCATCGATTTCGGCTGGGTCGATTCAACCTCGGCGGCGCGCCGGACTGCTGGTCGCCGGACGTCCCGCAGCCGCAGGGTCGCTGGACGCTGAAGGACGACCCGCAGCCGCAGGTCGCTAGACGCTGAAGGACGACCCGCAGCCGCAGGTCGTCGTGGCATTCGGATTCTTGATCACGAATTGCGCGCCCTGCAGGTCTTCCTTGTAGTCGATCTCGGCGCCGCCCAGGTACTGCAGGCTCATCGCGTCGATCAGCAGCGTGACGCCGTTCTTCGCCATCTGCGTGTCGTCCTCGTTGACGACCTCGTCGAAGGTGAAGCCGTACTGGAAGCCCGAGCAGCCGCCGCCCTGGACGAAGACGCGCAACTTCAGGTCGGGATTGCCTTCCTCGTCGACGAGATCCTTGACCTTGCGCGCGGCGCTGTCGGTGAAGATCAGCGGCGGCGGCATTTCGTCATGGAGGTGGGTGACGGGCTCGGCGATGGCGTTCATGGCTTGCTCCTGGTGCGGGTAAGTTTCAGGTGTCGTTGGAAGCTGCCGACCCGAGCGCCGGGCGGAGGCCCCGGGCGCGACGGCATGCCCCGGACCCAGCGCGCCGGGTGCATCTCGATCGCCTCGTGGCGTCCCTCGCCGTCGATGCGCGCCTGCGGCTGGAGTTCGATCAGTTCGTCGGACCGGACAGGGCGGAATGCTCCACCTGCGTGAGCACGAGCCCTGCCACGGTGCTGCCGTGGACGACTGCATTCTCGCCGATCACGCGCAGGCTTGCACGGGGGGCGGCACGCCCGGCCCGCGATGACGCACCCGGATGCCGCTGGCAGGCCGGCAGCGCCATCGCGGCCGTGCCCCGGGGAAGCGCCGCAGGCGCTCCGGGGCCCGGCCGTCAACCCCGGGTTTAACGCTTGCTGAACTGCTTGCGACGGCGCGCGCCGTGCAGGCCGACCTTCTTGCGCTCGACCTCGCGCGCATCGCGCGTGACGAAGCCGGCACGGCTCAGATCGGGCTTGAGCGCGGTGTCGTAGTCGATCAGAGCGCGCGTGATGCCGTGACGCACTGCACCGGCCTGACCGGACTCGCCGCCGCCCTTGACGTTGATCTTGATGTCGAAGGCCTCGTTGTTGCCCGTGAGCAGCAGCGGCTGCCGCACGATCATGATCGAGGTCTGACGACCGAAGTATTCATCGATGGCCTTGCCGTTGATGACGATCTGGCCGCTGCCCTTCTTGAGAAAGACGCGAGCCACGCTCGACTTGCGGCGGCCGGTGCCGTAGTTCCAGGTTCCGATCATCGCTGCAGTCCTCAGATTTCGAGCGGTTTGGGCTGCTGCGCGGTGTGCGGGTGCGTGGCACCGGCATAGACCTTCAGCTTCTTGACCATCGCGTAGCCCAGCGGGCCCTTGGGCAGCATGCCCTTGACGGCCTTCTCGAGCGCACGGCCCGGGTGGCGGGCCTGCATGTCCTTGAACGGCGTCGCATAGATGCCGCCGGGGTAGCCCGAGTGCCGGTAATAGATCTTGTCGGTGGCCTTGGCCCCGGTGACGCGGATCTTGTCGGCGTTGACGACGATGATGAAATCACCGGTATCGACGTGAGGCGTGTAAATGGCTTTGTGCTTGCCGCGCAAACGGAGTGCTGCTTCGCTGGCAACACGTCCGAGCACCTTGTCGGTGGCGTCGATCACAAACCACTCGTGCTTCACTTCGGCCGGCTTGGCGCTGAAGGTCTTCATGAGTATCTCTCGCTGTGCGCGCTGCGCTGCCCTCTCGGACCGCGGCGCGCGTTTCGATCGGCTGATGGTCAGACTGACCGACTGGCCCCGGCATCACCCCCGCATTCCGCCCTTGGTACCGCCTGTGACATGCGGCCTCGCCGACGGGGCGGGAGCTTCCTGATGCTGGGTTTCCTTCCCGGCCGAACTCGGGAAAGCCTTCTAGTATAACGGCATGCGGCTTCGGGGATCCCGGGCCGCCGGTCGGGATCGACGAGTCGCGCAGGACTGCACGCCGGCGCGCCACTCGTGGCACCCCGGATGCAGGAGTGTCCTGCGCCGGGACGGGCGGTAACATCCTGACAAACTTTTCTCCGGTCGTCGCCCGCCCCCCGGACGGGTCCGACCGGATCCGCATCGATGTTGTCGCTGTTGCCGTGGATCCTCGCCGCCTCGTCGCTCGCCCTGCTGCTGGGCGCGGCGCTGCTGTGGTGGCGCCATGGCCGCCAGCCGCGCCAGCGGCCGCTGCCGACCGAATGGACGCTGTCGGCCAGGCCGGTCTTCAGCGGCGACGAGCGCCGCGTCTACCGCCAGCTGCGCGAGGCGCTGCCGCACCATATCGTGCTGTCCAAGCTGCCGCTGGTGCGCTTCTGCCAGCCCATCGATCCGCAGGAGACGCGCTTCTGGTACGAACTGCTGGGTTCGAGCCACGTCGCCTTCGCGATCTGCAGCGCCAACGGGCGCGTGCTCGCGGCGATCGATCTCGACTACGAACGCCAGTCGTCGCGGCGCTCGATCCAGATCAAGCAGTCGGTGCTCGCCGCCTGCCGCGTGCGCTACCTGCGCTGCGCGCCCGACCAGCTGCCTTCGATCCCCGAGCTGCAGCTGATGGTGCCGAGCAGCGGCGCCGCGGCGCGTGGCGCGCAGCCGGCGCCGACGGCAGGCGCGACGCGCGAGACGCTGACCGGTTCGGCGGGGGGCAAGCGGCGCGAGCGCAGGACGCTGTGGCAGGATTCGGGGTTCATGCAGGATTCCTTCTTCGGCACCGACGGCCGCTCCGACATCGGCATCGCGAGCGGATTCGGCACGCTGCGCCCGGCAATGACGCAGCCGCCGCGGCTCGACGAGTCGGGCGGCGTCGTCGTCGACACGCCGGCATCTCGAATGCGCCACTGAGTTGAAGCCCACACGCTCGCTTCGCTGGCTGCCCAACGGGGCTTTCAGCACCTTCGGTACGGCCGGGCGGTACTGAGTTGGATTACTCCCAACTCGATCCGCAGCAGGTCCTCGACGCCCTCGACGCGGTCAGCCTGCGCGGCGACGGCCGCGTGCTGCAGCTGAATTCCTACGAGAACCGCGTCTTCCAGGTCTTCCTCGAGGACGGCGGCGCGGTGGTGGCGAAGTTCTACCGCCCGGGACGCTGGGCCGACGCGCAGATCGTCGAGGAGCATGGCTACGCGCTCGAACTCGCCGCCGCCGAGGTGCCGGTGGTGCCGCCGCTGGTCCTCGCCGCGGCCGCCGATGCGGGCGGCCTGGCGCTGCGTGGCGACCCGACGACGCTGGCCTGCCTGGAAACGCCGGCCGGCGTGCACCGCTACGCCGTCGCGCAACGCTGCGCCGGGCGCGAACCCGAGCTCGAGGACCCGGCCGCGCTGCGCCAGCTCGGCCGCTTCATCGGCCGCCTCCATGCGGTGGGCCGCGCGCGGCCATTCGCGCACCGGCACCATCTCGACGCCCGCGCCGACGGCCGCCGCGCGCTCGGGCTGCTGCTCGACGGCGCCTTCGTCCCCGACACCGAGATCGGCCCCTGGCGCGATGCCTGCGAGCGCGCGCTCGATGCGGTGGAAGCGGCCTTCGCCGCGCTGCCCGAGCTGCGCACATTGCGCCTGCACGGCGACTGCCATCTCGGCAACGTGCTGTGGCGCGACGGCGCGCCGCACATCGTCGACCTCGACGACGCGATGCAGGGCCCGGCGGTGCAGGACCTGTGGATGCTGGTCTCGGGCGACCACGCGACGATGCGCCAGCAGCTGTGGTCGCTGCTCGAGGGCTACGAGTCGTTCATCGAGTTCGACGAGCGCGAGCTCGCGCTCATCGAGCCGCTGCGCACGCTGCGCATGGTGCGTCACAGCGCCTGGCTGGCCGAGCGCTGGACGGACCCGACCTTCCCGCTGAATTTCCCGTTCTTCGGCAGCGCGGCCTACTGGAACCAGCAGGCCGCGCAACTGCGCGAACAGCTCGTGGCTATGCGAGCACCCTAGGGCCTGCGGCCCGTCCCGCGAAGCGGGAATGAGTTCCCGGCAGAGCCCGCGAACTTATGCGGTCAACAGCCGGTTGACCCGCTGCACGTAGGCCGCCGGATCGTCGAGCTGGCCGCCCTCGGCGAGCAGGGCCTGGTCGAAGACGATCTGCGCCAGATCGTCGAAGCGGGCATCGCCCTCGGGCGCCGCTTCCAGGCGCTTCACGAGCGCATGCGCCGGATTCACTTCGAGGATCGGCATGCCCTTGGGCGCGCCCTGCCCCGCCTGCTTGAGCAGCCGCGCCAGGTGCGAGCTCATGTCGCCCTCGTCGACGACGATGCAGGCCGGCGAATCGACGAGCCGCGTCGTCACGCGCACGTCCTTGGCGCGGTCCTTGAGCGCGGTCTTGAGCCGCTCGACGATGGGCTTGAAGGCCTCGGCGGCCTCCTCGGCCTGCTTCTTCTCGGCCTCGTCCTGCAGCTTGCCGAGGTCGACGCCGCCCTTGGCGACGCTTTGCAACGGCTTGCCGTCGAACTCGTACAGGTGCGAGAGCATCCATTCGTCGACGCGGTCGGTCAGCAGCAGCACCTCGATGCCCTTCTTGCGGAAGATCTCGAGCTGCGGGCTGCTCTTCGCACCGGCCAGCGTGTCGGCGGTGATGTAGTAGATCGCCTCCTGGCCTTCCTTCATGCGGCCGGCATAGTCGACGAACGAGACGCCGGCATCGGCCGTCGTCGAGGCGAAGCGCAGCAGCTTGGCGAGCCGCTCCTGGTTCGCATGGTCCTCGCCCATGCCTTCCTTGAGCACGGCGCCGAACTGGGTCCAGAACTCGGCGTACTTGTCCTTCTGGTTCTCGGCCACGTCCTCGAGCATCGAGAGCACGCGCTTGGTGCTGCCCTCGCGGATCGCCTTCACGTCGCGGCTTTCCTGCAGCAGCTCGCGGCTGACGTTCAGCGGCAGGTCGGCGCTGTCGATCACGCCCTTGACGAAGCGCAGGTAGACCGGCATCAGCGCCTCGGCGTCGTCCATGATGAAGACGCGCTTGACGTAGAGCTTCACGCCGCCGCGCTTGTCGCGGTTCCAGAGGTCGAAGGGCGCCTTCGCCGGCACGTAGAGCAGCTGCGTGTACTCGGTGCGGCCCTCGACGCGGTTGTGCGTGTAGGCCAGCGGCGCGTCGCTGTCGTAGCTGATCTGCTTGTAGAACTCCTGGTACTGGGCGTCGGTGACCTCGCTCTTCGGGCGCGTCCACAGCGCGGCGGCCTTGTTGACGGTCTCCCATTCGTCGGTCAGCACCTGCTCCTTCTTCTCCTCGTCCCAATGCTGCTTGCGCATGAGGATCGGCAGCGAGATATGGTCGGAGTACTTGCCGATGATGGACTTCAGCTTCCACAGCGAGAGGAATTCCTCCTCGCCCTCGCGCAGGTGCAGGATGACGTCGGTGCCGCGCTCGGCGCGGGTGATGGTCTCGACCTCGAAGTCGCCGCTGCCCTCGCTGCTCCAGCGCACGCCCTCCTCGGGCCTGGCGCCGGCGCGGCGCGTCTCGACGGTGATGCGGTCGGCGACGATGAAGCCCGAATAGAAACCGACGCCGAACTGGCCGATCAGGTTCGCGTCCTTCTTCCTCTCGCCCTCGAGCTGGGCCAGGAAGTCGCGCGTGCCGCTCTTGGCGATCGTGCCCAGGTGCGAGACCGCTTCCTCGGCGCTCATGCCGATGCCGTTGTCGCGGATCGTGATCGTCTTGGCCGCCTCGTCGTACGAGACCCGGACTTCGAGGTTCGGCGCGTCCTCGTAGAGCGCGGCGTTGTCGAGCGCCTCGAAGCGCAGCTTGTCGCAGGCGTCGCTGGCGTTGGAGACCAGCTCGCGCAGGAAGATCTCCTTGTTGGAATACAGCGAATGGGTGACGAGGTGCAGGATCTGCTTGACCTCGGCCTGGAATGACAGTTTTTGTTTGTCCATGTCTGCAGTCTTGGGAGTGGAGGCCCGCGTTCGGGGCGGCCCGTAGACGATAGGGGCGGGACGCCCGAATTCAAGGGGCGCGATTGTCGCCCGTGCCGGGCGGGCGGCGGCCGGCCGCCGGGCGCGCCGGCGTGCCGGCAGGCCGAAGGCGCGCTATTCCGGCCGGATCCCGGCGCTGCGGATCAGCTTGGCGTAGCGCGCCTGCTCGCTCGCCAGCAGGTCGGCGAAGCGCTGGGTCGGCCCCGGCAGCACCTCGCCGCCGGCGCCGGCCAGGCGCTGGCGCAGCGCCGGCGTGGCCAGCGCCTGCTCGACGGCCTCGTGCAGCCGCGCCACGATGGCCGGCGGCAGATGCGCCGGCCCGACGACGCCGTACCAGACCGAGGCCTCGAAACCCGGGTAGCCCGACTCGGCGATCGTCGGTACGTCGGGGAAGATGGTCGAGCGCGACGGCGTCAGCACCGCGAGCACGCGCAGCTTGCCGCTGCGCGCCTGCGGCAGCACCTCGAGCGCGTTGAGCGCGACGAGGTCGATGCGGCCGCCGAGTGCGTCGGTGAGCGCCTGCGCGCCGCCCTTGTACGGCACCTCGGTGAGCCGGATGCCGGCCGCATGCTCGAACAGCGCCACCGCGAGATGCGGCGTCGAGCCGTTGCCCGGCGTGCCGTAGGTCACCTTCCCCGGCTCGGCCCTGGCCTGCGCGACCATCTGGGCCAGGGTCTGCAGCTTCGATTCGGCCGGCACCGCGAGCACCACCGGCACGCGGCCGACCAGCGCCACCGGCGTGAGGTCACGCGCGGGATCGAAGGGCGCCGGCTGGTACAGCGTCGGGTTGGCGGCGATCGCATTGGCGACCAGCATCAGCGTGGTGCCGTCGGGCGCGCTCTCGATGAGGTTGCGGTTCGCGATGTTGGTGCCGGCGCCCGGCCGGTCCTCGACGATCACGCTCTGGCCCAGCGTGGCCTGCAGCTGCTGCGCGAGGTCGCGCGCGATGATGTCGACGGCACCGCCGGCGCTGTAGCCGACGAGGAGCCGGATCGGCTTCGCCGGCCAGGCCCCGGCGCGCGCTGGCGCGGACCAGCCGGCCGCGGCCAGCGCCCCCAGCGCAGCGAGGGCAACCAGGGTCCGGCGCTTCGGGTGGGCGTGATTCATGCGGGGAACTCCTCGGTGTCGACTTCGGCCTGGGTGGCGGCGTTGTAGCGCGGGCCGATCACATTGTGGCGTCCCACGAGCGCGTCGAGCCGCGCCCGCTGCGCCGGCGTCAGCGTCACCGCGGCGGCGCCGCAGTTCTCGCGCAGGTGGTCGATGCGCGTCGTCCCGGGTATCGGCACGATGTGCCCGCCGCGCGCCAGCAGCCAGGCCAGCGCCAGCTGCCCCGGCGTGCAGCCGACCTCGGCCGCCAGCGCCTCGTAGGGCGGCAGCAGTTTCAAGTTGCGCGCGTAGGTGTCAGGGTCGAAGCGCGCCATCTGGCGCCGCAGGTCCTTGGCGTCGAGCGTGCCGACGTCGCGCAGCGTCCCGGTGAGGAAGGCGCGCGCCAGCGGGCTGAAGGCGACGAAGGCGGCGCCGATCTCGCGGCAGGCGTCGAGCACGGCGATCTCGGGGTTGCGCGTCCACAGCGAATACTCGCTCTGCACGGCGGCGATCGGGTGCACCGCATGGGCGCGGCGCAGCGTCGCCGCCGAGACCTCGCTCAGGCCGAGCGCGCGCACCTTGCCGGCGCGCACGAGTTCGGCCATGGCGCCGACGCTGTCCTCGATCGGCACCGCCTTGTGCCAGCGGTGCAGGTAATAGAGGTCGATATGGTCGGTGCGCAGGCGGCGCAGGCTGTCCTCGCAGTTGCGGCGGATGGCGGCCGGGCTGCCGTCGATGACGCGCTTGACGCCGTCGGCAGACTCGACCCCGGCCATGCCGCCCTTGCTCGCGAGCACGATCCGGCTGCGGTGCGGCGCGAGCACGCGGCCGACGAGGCTCTCGTTGGCGCCGAAGCCGTAGAGCGCCGCGGTGTCGAACAGCGTCACGCCGGCGTCGAGCGCGGCGAGCAGCAGCGCCTCGGCGTCGGCCGCCGGCGGCGGCGCGGCGTAGGCATGGCTGAGGTTCATGCAGCCCAGGCCGATGGCCGCGACTGCAAGGGGACCGATCTGGCGTGTCTGCAAGGGCTGGCTCCGGTGGCGCGCAAAAGTATAGGAGCCCCGGCGCGTGGCCGCGCTGGCGCCGCGCCGCGTCAGGCCGGCTCGAGCAGCATCAGTCCCGAGGCCGTGTTCGAGATCGGGATGTGATAGTTCGCATGCAGCTGCCGCACTTGCCGGCCGAGCGCGGCGCGCGCGGCCAGCCACATCAGCAGCTCGACGCCCTGGGTGCCGGCCTGCTCGACGAGCTGGCGGGTATCGAAGCGGCAGGCCCAGGTCGGGTCGTCGAGCAGGCTGGCCATGAACTTCAGGTCGAAATCCCTGTTGATGTAGCCGGCGCGCTCGCCGTCGAGCTGGTGCGACAGCCCGCCGCTGCCGAGCACCAGCACCTTCTCGGCGCCGCGCCAGGAGGCGACCGCACGCCCGATGGCCTGGCCGAGCTTCCAGCAGCGGGTGGCGCTGGGCAGCGGCGCCTGGACCGTGTTGATGCAGACCGGCACGACGCGCACGGGCCAGTCCTGGTCCGGCCACAGCAGCGCCATCGGCAGCGTGAAAGCATGGTCGACCTGCATCTCCTGGCAGGTCGTGAGATCGAAATCCTCGCCCGCCAGCGACTCGATCAGCTGCCACGACAGCGCCGGGTCGCCGCGGAAAGGCGGCATGGTCGGGATGCCCCAGCCCTCGTCGGCGTTGCGGTACGCGGGCGCGGCGCCGACGGCGAAGGTCGGCATCTGGTCGAGGAAGAAGTTCAGGCCATGGTCGTTGTAAATGAGAACGACGACGTCGGGCCGGACCTCGCCGAGCCAGCGCCGCACGGGCACGAAACCGTCGAAGAACGGCTTCCAATAGGGTTCCTGCTGCAGGTTCCTCGCGATCGCGCGGCCGATGGCCGGCACATGCGAGGTCGTGATGCCGCCGATGATGCTGGCCATGTCGATGCCCCCTTCAAGCGCGCGCGGCGAGCAGCCTGGCCTGGAACTGCGCGCGCGTGAGGCCGGTCTGCTGGGCGCCGATGTCCTGCATGTCGAGGCCGAAGATGCCGGCGAACTTGGCCAGGTAATAGGCGTTGCCGCCGGCGGCGATCAGTTGCAGCACGTTGCGCGCGGCGACCGCGGCGCGCTGCTGCGGGTTCAGGCCGTAGCGCGTGCAATAGGCGTCCTCGTCGGCGCGAAAGGCGTCGCGGTTCGCCGCCTCGTTGAACGAATAGCACATCTTATTGAGGGCGTAGCCCTTCATCGCCTGCGCGCCGTCGAAGATCACGGTGCCGGGTATCGGCGGGTGGTCGCTCATCGCCAAGTCTCCTGCGGGGGTCCGGAGGCGCGGAGTATTCGATGCTTCATCATCCGCATCCAGCGCGTTCCGCTCATGAGCCCCATGACCCGTTTCGATCATTTGGACCTCGACGGCCATCTGCTGCAGCTGCTGCTCGTCGTGCACGAGGAGCGCTCGATCACGCGCGCGGCGGCGCGGCTGGGGGTGACGCAGTCGGCCGTCAGCCATCTGCTCGAGAAGCTGCGTGCCATCGTCGGCGACCCGCTGTTCGTGCGCGCCGGGCGCGGCATCGTCGCCACTGCGCGCGCCGACGCGCTGGCGCCGCATGCGCGGCGGCTGCTCGACGGGCTGCGCGACTTCGTCAGCGCCGGCGGCTGCGACCCGGCGGCGATCGAGGCCGAGATCACCATTGCCGCCAACGACCTGCAGCGCGACCTGCTGCTGCCGCCGCTGCTGCATCGCCTGCGCGCGCAGGCGCCGGGGCTGACGCTGCGCGTGATCGCCTCGGGTGTTCCCGGCGCCGAGCTGCTGCGCGAGGGGCTGTGCCAGGTCGCGATCTCGCCGCGCCCGCCCGACGCTGCCGATGTCGTGCAGAAGCGCCTGTTCGAGGACGCCTATGTCGTCTACTACGACGCCGCACGGCGCGCCGCGCCGCGCGACGCGGCCGCCTACCTCGCGGCCGACCATGTGACCGTGGTCCACGAGCCGCGGCGCCGCATCGAGATCGACGAGTGGCTGGCCGGGCGCGGCCACGCGCGTCGCTTCGTCGCCAGCGTGCCCGGCTTCGGCGGCATCCGATCGTTCATCGAGGGCAGCGAGCGCATCGCCACCCTGCCCAGCCTGCTGCGGCTGCACCTGCTGCGCGGACTCGCGACGGCGCCAGTGCCGCTGCCCTGCCCGCCGCTGCCGATGTACCTGCTGTGGCACCGCCGGCACCACGACGATCCGCTGCAGCGCTGGCTGCGCGAGCAGCTCGAGGCCGTGGTGCCGGGGGCGATCGACGGGCCGGGCGCGGGCGCCGCGCTCTAGTCAGTCCGACGCCGCGCCGCCGAGCGCCTTCACGAGCGCGACCAGCGCCGTCAGGCTGTCGCCCTGCGCCTGCACCGTCTGCTCCTGCTGCTGCTGCAGCGCGCGCCGCGCGTCGATGAGCTCCAGCCGCGAGGCATCGCCGGCGCGCCAGCGCGCTTGGACCAGTGCGTACAGATCGGCCTCGTGCTGCTGCGCCCGCAGCAGCTCGGCGCGGCGCGTCTCGTCGTGCGCGACGCGCGCCAGCGCGACCTCGGCATCGGCCAGCGCCGCCAGCGCGGCCTTGCGCCAGGCGGCGTCGGCGGCGGCCAGCGCGGCCTCGTTCGCGCGCACCTGGGCCTGCAGGCGGCCGCCCTCGAACAGCGGCAGGCTGAGTTGCGGGCCCGCGCTCCAGAACAGGCTTGCCGGGTCGAGCACGCGGCCGCTGTGCACCGACTGCCAGCCGCCCTGCCCCAGCAGCGAGAAGCGCGGGTAGCGCGCCGCGACGGCGACGCCGACATCGGCGCTGGCGGCGGCGCGCTCGCGCTCGGCCGCGCGCAGATCGGGGCGGCGGCGCAGCAGGTCG
>JAGWVB010000002.1 GCA_018971105.1 Burkholderiales bacterium | reverse complement strand
GGCGCCTGGTGGCTGGGCGGCTACCTGCATTACGACGACCTGGCCGGTGCGAGTTTCGAGGCCAGTCCGCTCGTGCGCGCGCGCCGCAACCTCTCGGTCGGCCTTGCCGCGAGCTGGATCTTCGAGACCTCCGATGGACGCGTCCCCGACGCGCGCTGATCCGCCGCCCCCGCTGGCGGAGGCGGCGCAACCCGTCGCCGCGGCGCGGCGCCCGCTCGCGCCCGCGTGGCGGCCGCTGGGCTGGCTCGCGCTGCAGTCGCTGCTGCTGCTGCTGGGCCTGCTCTCGGTGGGCTGGAACCTGGTCGCGCTGCTGCTCTATCCGCTGCTGCCGCGCGCCACCGGGCGGCGCGTCGGCCGCGCGATGATCGCCTGGGGCTATGGCCTGTTCTGGTCGATCGCGCGCGCCTGCGGCATGCTCTACCTCGACGCCGGCGCGCTCGATGCGCTGCGCGACGAGCGCGGGCTCATCGTCGTCGCCAACCACCCGAGCATGCTCGACGCGCTGATGCTGGTCGCGCGCCTGCCGCGCAGCGCCTGCATCATGAAGGCGGCGCTGGCGCGCAACCCGCTGCTCGGCCCCGGCGCGCGGCTCGCGCGCTACATCCGCAACGACTCGACCTACGGCATGGTGCATCGCGCCGTCGAGGACCTGCGCGAGGGCGGCCAGCTCGTGCTCTTTCCCGAGGGCACGCGCACGACGCACGCGCCGGTGAACCATTTCCACGCCAGCTTCGCACTCATCGCCAAGCGCGCGCGCGTGCCGGTGCAGGCGGTCTTCATCGACACCGACTCGCCCTACCTCGGCAAGGGCTGGCCGCTGTGGAGGCTGCCGCCACTGCCGATCCGCTTCGGCGTGCGCCTGGGACGGCGCTTCGAGCCGCCGTCCGACCCGCATGCGCTGCGCGACGAGGTCGAGGCCTGCTTCGCCGCCGGCATGCTGCGCGGCCCGGAGCGCCGATGACCGGCGCGGGGGCTGGCGCGTCGACGACGCATCTGGTGCTGATCCCGAGCTACAACACCGGCGCCCAGGTGCTGGCGACGGTGCGCGCGGCGCGCGCCGCCTGGTGCCCGGTCTGGGTCGTCGTCGACGGCAGCGACGACGGCAGCGACGCGGCGCTGCAGCGTCTGGCGGACGCCGACCCCGGGCTGCGCGTCTGGGTGCTCGAACGCAACGCCGGCAAGGGCGCGGCCGTGCTGCACGGCCTGGAGCGCGCCGCCGCCGCCGGCTACACGCATGCGCTGACGATGGACGCCGACGGCCAGCACCCGGCCGCGCTGATCGCCGACTTCATGGCGGCTTCGCAGCGGCGGCCGCAGGCGATGATCCTCGGCCGCCCGGTGTTCGACGCCAGCGCGCCGCTGCTGCGCGTGCGCGGGCGCCGCGTCTCGAACTGGTGGACCGATCTCGAGACCCTGGGCGCCGGCGTCGCCGATTCGCTCTACGGCTTCCGCGTCTACCCGGTGGCCGAGCTGATCGCGGTGATGCGGCGCCAGCGCTGGATGCGGCGCTTCGATTTCGACACCGAGGCCGTCGTGCGCCTGGCCTGGCGCGGCGTCAAGCCGATCAACCGCGACGCGCCGGTGCGCTACCTCAGTGCCGCGGAGGGCGGCGTCTCGCATTTCCGCTATGGCCGCGACAACCTGCTGCTGACCTGGATGCACATCCGGCTCATGCTCGAGTTCGCGCTGCGGCTGCCGGGTCTGCTGTGGCGCCGCGCGACGCGGCGGCCGCCGTTCCAGGACTGATCAGGGCCGGGGCAGGACCTTGATGCGGATCTCGGGTCCGCTCCAGCCGCGCTCGAGCAGCGCCTGCCGGAAGGCCGGCAGCAGCTGGCGCAGCTTGGCCGCCGCCGCGGCATGGCCGACGAGCAGTACCCACTGCGTCTCGTCCAGCGGTCCGGGCCGTGTGTCGCCGCGCAGCCCCGGCGGCAGGAGGTCGGCGATGGCCTCGTAGCGCGCCCTGGACTCGGCCAGGCGCCGCAGCAGGCCGGTCAGCGGCTCGCTGCGGTCGAGCGCCGCCGCCAGCGGGAGTCCGAGGTTTGCCGGTGTCGACATCGGCGGCAGTTTAAGGGCGGCCCGGTACCGCGCTGCGCCCGGACCGGAGCGCCCGGCCGCGCCGGGGCCGGGTGATAGACTCGACCGTTTTGCGCGTGGCCTGCCGGCTGGCTTGGGGCCCACCCTCGGGGCCGCAGCTACGGTCCGGGAGCGCGGACCCGCGGGCCGGTCGTGCCGGCTGCCGGTTCGGGCCCGGTCGGCGTGGCCCGGCGCCCCGGCGTGGGCCGGCGTCATGGCGGCAACGGGCGCCCGCGCAACCGTCAACGAGTGAAGCCTGAGCCTGGACTCCGCATGTTTCCCAAGATTCTGACCCAGATTTTCGGCAGCCGGAACGAGCGCCTGCTCAAGACCTACCGCCGCACCGTCGCCCAGGTCAACGCGCTCGAGCCGCAGTTCGAGAAGCTCAGCGACGCCGAGCTGCGCGCCAAGACCGACGAGTTCCGCCAGCGCCTGGCCGCCGGCGCGACGCTCGACGACCTGCTGCCCGAGGCCTTCGCCGTCGTGCGCGAGGGCGGCAAGCGCACGCTGAAGATGCGCCACTTCGACGTCCAGATCATCGGCGGTATCACGCTGCACCAGGGCAAGATCGCCGAGATGCGCACCGGCGAGGGCAAGACGCTGATGGCGACGCTGCCGGTGTACCTCAACGCGCTCGCCGGCAAGGGCGTCCACCTCGTCACCGTCAACGATTACCTCGCGCGGCGCGACGCCGAGTGGATGGGCCGGCTCTACGGCTTCCTCGGCCTCACCGTCGGCATCAACGTGCCGGGCATGGGTCGCGACGAGAAGCAGGCCGCCTACGCCGCCGATGTCACCTACGGCACGAACAACGAATTCGGCTTCGACTACCTGCGCGACAACATGGTCACCGACGTGCGCGACCGCGTCGCGCGCGGCCTCTCGTACGCCATCGTCGACGAGGTCGACTCGATCCTGATCGACGAGGCGCGCACGCCGCTGATCATCTCCGGCCAGGCCGAGGACCATACCGACCTGTACGTGCGCATCAACGCCATCGTCCCCGGGCTGAAGAAGCAGATCGGCGAGGAGGACATCCGCACCGGCGAGGGCGTGATCGATCCGGGCGACTTCACCGTCGACGAGAAGACGCACCAGGTCTTCCTCACCGAGGCGGGGCACGAGAAGGCCGAGGAACTGCTGAGCCAGGCCGGCTTGCTGCCGGCCGGCGCCAGCCTCTACGACCCGGCCAATATCGCGCTCATGCACCATGTGTATGCGGCGCTGCGCGCCAACCACCTCTACAACCGCGACCAGCATTACGTGGTGCAGGACGGCGAGGTCGTGATCGTCGACGAGTTCACCGGCCGGCTGATGACGGGCCGGCGCTGGAGCGACGGCCTGCACCAGGCCGTGGAGGCCAAGGAAGGCGTGTCCATCCAGAGCGAGAACCAGACCCTGGCGTCGGTCACGTTCCAGAACTACTTCCGCATGTACGGCAAGCTCTCGGGCATGACCGGCACGGCCGACACCGAGGCCTACGAGTTCCAGGAGATCTACGGCCTCGAGACGGTCGTGATCCCGCCCAACAAGCCGACCATCCGCAAGGACGAGAACGACCTCATCTACAAGACGACGAAGGAGAAGTACGAGGCCGTCGCCAAGGACATCCGCGACTGCCACGAGCGCGGCCAGCCGGTGCTCGTCGGCACGACCTCGATCGAGAACTCGGAGATCATCTCGGCCCTGCTCACGCAGGCCCGGCTGCCGCACCAGGTGCTGAACGCCAAGCAGCACGCCAAGGAGGCCGAGATCGTGGCCCAGGCCGGGCGCCCGGGCGTGATCACGATCGCCACCAACATGGCCGGCCGCGGCACCGACATCGTGCTCGGCGGCAATGTCGAGAAGCAGATCCAGTTCCTCGAGGAGGACGCGGCGCTCGACGCGGCCGAGCGCGCGCGCCGCGCACAGCAGCTCAAGGACGAATGGCAGAGCCTGCACGACCGCGTCAAGGCCGCCGGCGGCCTGCGCATCGTCGCCACCGAGCGCCACGAGAGCCGGCGCATCGACAACCAGCTGCGCGGCCGCTCGGGCCGCCAGGGCGACCCCGGCGCGAGCCGCTTCTACCTGAGCCTGGATGACTCGCTGATGCGCATCTTCGCCGGCGACCGGGTGCGCGCGATCATGGACCGGCTCAAGATGCCCGAGGGCGAGGCGATCGAGGCCGGCATCGTCAACCGCAGCATCGAGAGCGCGCAGCGCAAGGTCGAGGCGCGCAACTTCGACATCCGCAAGCAGCTGCTCGAATACGACGACGTCGCCAACGACCAGCGCAAGGTGATCTACCAGCAGCGCAACGAGATCCTCGAGGCGGCGCAGCTCGACCAGCAGATCGCCAACCTGCGCGCCAGCACGATGACCGATGTCGTGCGCACCTACGTCGGCGCCGGCACCCTTGAGGAGCAATGGGACCTCGACGGCCTGGAGCGCGTGCTGCGCGACGAATGGCAGCTCGAGGTGCCGCTCAAGTCCGAGGTCGAGAAGAGCGAATCGATCACCGACGAGGACGTGGTGCAGCGCGTCGTCGCGGCGGCCGACGCGCAGTTCCAGGCCAAGCTCGAACTCGTCGGCGTCGAGCAGTTCACGCCCTTCATGCGCATGGTGCTGCTGCAGGCCATCGACAGCCATTGGCGCGAGCATCTGGCGGCGCTGGACTACCTGCGCCAGGGCATCCACCTGCGCGGCTACGCGCAGCAGAACCCGAAGCAGGAATACAAGCGCGAGGCCTTCGAGCTGTTCGCGCAGCTGCTCGACGTCGTGAAGATGGAAGTGACGCGCGTGCTGATGACGGTGCGCATCCAGACCCAGGACCAGGCGGCCGAGGCGGCGCAGGCGATCGAGGAGCAGGCGGGCCAGCTCGCCAACGTCACCTACACCCATCCGAACGAGGATGGCAGCGTCTCGCAGGTGGCCGATCCCGCGACCCTGATCGCCGAGGTGCCCAAGGTCGGTCGCAACGATCCCTGCCCCTGCGGCAGCGGCAAGAAGTACAAGCTCTGCCACGGCCGGCTGAGCTGAGCGCCGCAAGCACCGGGAACGCCGGAACCCGCGCCGGGGCTGCGACCGCGAGGCCGCATCCCCGGCTTGCTTTCGAAGACCGCTGCCTACAATCGCGGGCCACCCCTGCCAGCCCCGCAAGACCACCGCCATGCCCGTCAATCTCGCCGCTCCCGACCCTGCCCAACTGCATCCGGTGCCCGGCTTGCGCATCGGCACCGCGATGGCCGGCGTGCGCAAGGCGGGCCGGCGCGACCTCGTCGTCTTTGCCTTCGACGAGGGGGCCGCCGCGGCCGGCGTCTTCACGTCGAACCGCTACTGCGCCGCACCGGTCCAGCTCTGCCGCGAGCATCTGGCCGCGGGCGCGGGCATCCGCGCCTTCGTCATCAACACCGGCAACGCCAATGCCGGCACCGGCGCCGACGGCCTGGCGCGCGCGCGCCGCAGCTGCGACGCGCTGGCCGCGCTGATGCACGTCGCGCCGGCGCAGGTGCTGCCTTTCTCCACCGGCGTGATCATGGAGACGCTGCCCGTCGAGCGCATCGAGGCCGCGCTGCCGGCGGCGCTGGCGTCGCTGCGCGACGATGGCTGGGCCGATGCCGCCGCCGGCATCATGACCACGGACACGCTGCCCAAGGCGGCCTCGCGCCGTGTCACGATCGACGGGCGCAGCGTCACCGTCACCGGCATCTCCAAGGGCGCCGGCATGATCCGGCCGAACATGGCGACGATGCTCGGCTTCATCGCCACCGACGCGGTGATCGCGCCCGCGCTGCTGCAGCCGCTGATCAAGGAGGCGGCCGACCTGAGCTTCAACCGCATCACGATCGACGGCGATACCTCGACCAACGATTCGCTGCTGCTCGTCGCCACCCGCCGCGCCGGCCACGCCGAGATCGGCGCCCTCGATACGGCCGCGGGCCGGACGCTGCGCGATGCCGTCGTCGCGGTGGCGCAGCAGCTCGCCCAGGCCATCGTGCGGGATGGCGAGGGCGCGACCAAGTTCATCACGGTGCGCGTCGATGGCGGCCGCGACGAGGCCGAATGCCGGCTCGCCGCCTACGCGATCGCCCATTCGCCGCTCGTCAAGACGGCGTTCTTCGCCAGCGACCCCAACCTTGGCCGCATCCTCGCCGCCGTCGGCTATGCCGGCATCGGCGACCTCGACCAGAACCTGATCGACCTCCATCTCGACGAGGTCCATGTCGTGCGCGACGGCGGCCGCCACCCCGACTACCGCGAGGAGGACGGCCAGCGCGTGATGAAGCGCAGCGAGATCACGGTGCGCGTCGACCTGCACCGCGGCGCGGCATCGGCGCTGGTCTGGACCTGCGACCTCTCGCACGACTACGTGTCGATCAACGCCGACTACCGGTCGTGAATCGGTCCTGAGTGCGGGCGCTCTTCCAACTCGCCCCGGGAGACCTGCTCCGCGACCCGTCGTACCGGCGCCTGTGGAGCTCGATCCTCACGAGCTCGTTCGGCAACCAGGTGATGCTGCTCGCGCTGCCGCTGACGGCGGCGGTGCTGCTGCACGCGACCCCGGTGCAGATGGGCAAGCTGACGGCGGTCGAGCTGCTGCCGTTCCTGATCTTCTCGCTGCCCTCCGGCGTCTGGCTCGACCGCGTGCGCAAGCTGCCGGTCTATGTCGTCGGCGAATCGACGATCGCCCTCGTCGCCGCCAGCGTGCCGCTGGCCTGGTGGCTGGGCTGGCTGGCGATGGGCTGGCTCTACGCCGCAGCCTTCGTGATCGGCGCCGTGAATACCGTGGCCGGCAGCGCGGCGCAGGTCGTGCTGACCCAGGTCGTCGCGCGCGAGCGTCTCGTCGAGGCCCATGCGAAGAACGCCCTCGCGACCTCGGGCGCCGAGGTCGCCGGACCCGGCGTCGCGGGGGCGCTGATCCGCGTCTTCGGCGCGCCGCTGGCGCTGCTCGTCAATGCCGTGCTGCTGTTCGGCTCGGCGGCCATCCTGCGCAACATCCGCGTCCACGAGCGCCGCGACCACCGGCCCGACGCGCATTTCTGGCGCGACCTGCGCCATGGCCTGCGCTTCGTCGCCGGCCAGCGCCTGCTCCTGACGCTGGCGCTGCTGATGGCGATCTGGCAGATGTGCAACTACGCCGCGACGACGGTGCAGATCCTCATCGCCACGCGCACGCTCGGCCTGTCCGAGCAGCAGGTGGGCCTGTGCTACATGGGCATGGGCGTGGGGACGATCAGCGGCAGCCTGCTCGGGCGCCGCGTCAGCCTGCGCATCGGGCCCGGACCCTGCCTCGTGCTCGGCTACGCGATCAGCGCCGCCGGCTGGCTGCTGGTGGCGGTGGCGCCGGCCAACCGCTGGGGCGTGGCCGCGTTCTCGGTCATGCTGATGGCCTTTTCGATGGGCGCGGTCTTCATCTTCATCAACTTCCTTGCGCTGCGCCAGGCCGTCACGCCCGAGCCGCTGCTCGGCCGCATGACGAGCACGATGCGCTGGCTCTCGCTGCTCGCGGCCTCGCCGGGGGCGCTGATCGGCGGCTGGCTCGGCCAGCATGCCGGGCTGCGCTGGGCGCTGGCCTTTGCGGGCGGAGTCTCGGCGCTGCTGGCGCTGGTGGCCTGGCGCCTGCCGCTGATGCGCGAGCTCAAGGGCCTTCCTGCGCCCGAGACCGAGGCGCAATGGCTGGGCGTCGAGGCCGGTCCGGGCTATCTGCCCGAGGGCGAAGCCGGAACCTGAGCCCGGCCCGGGCTAGGCCAGGGCCGCCGCCGGGTAGCGGTCGACGGCGTCGGTGATGATGCCGTCGATGCCGTCGATGCCGGCCTTGCCCAGCGCGAGCAGCCGGCGCACGTCGGCCGGCTCGTTGACCGTGTAGCACAGCGCGCGCAGGCCGGCGGCATGCAGGCGCGCCAGCAGCGCCGCGTCCATCCAGCGGTGGTGGGTGACGACGGCGACGCAGGCCAGCCCCTGCGCGATGTCGAACCAGCCCGGCCCGAGCCGGTCGAGCAGCAGCGCGCGCGCGATCCCCGGCGCCGCCGTGCGCGCGCCCTCGAGCGCGTCGGGCTGGAACGAGCTCAGCAGCAGCGGCGTCGCGGCGCCGCGCCAGAGCTCGGCGCAGGCGCGGCCCACCGCGAGCCCGGTCTCGCGCTCGAGGCCGGTCGTCGGCTTGATCTCGAGGTTCAGTCCATGGCCGTTGGCGATGACCCAGCGCGCGATCGCAGCCAGCGTCGGCAGCGTCTCGCCGGCCCAGGCCGGACCCAGCCAGCTGCCGGCATCGACGCGCGACAGCGTGGACCAGGGCAGATCGCCGGCGATGCCGCGGCGGTCGCTGGTGCGCTCCAGCGTGTCGTCGTGGAGCAGGAAGGGCACGCCGTCGGCGCTGAGCTTGACGTCGCATTCGAAGGCGCGAAAGCCATGCGCGGCGCCGAGGCGGAAGGCCGCCAGCGTGTTCTCGGGCGCGAGCCGGCCGGCGCCGCGATGGGCGATCCACAGCGGCAGGGTTGAGTCGATCATGGGGGCGATCACGGCGGCGAAGTTTGTGGCGAGGTTTGCGGCGAAGTCGGCGGCGATCGCGTCGATGGGCCCGGATTCTGCGCCCATGCGCGGCTTCGAATCCACGCGGGCGGCACGCCCCGGCGCCGGCGCCTGCACGGGCCGGCCGCGGTCGGGTGGCAGCCGCATCGGGCGACCGGCGTCACCTGCCTTGTCCGCCGGCCCCGGCGCCGCCCGGACCCCTGCGGTAGGATCCGCAGTTACCCCTATGAACGCTCCGCAGCACCTGACCCCGCTCGCATCCGCCGCCGCACCCGAAGCCACCGAAGCGGTGCGCCTGCGCGAGATCCCGTACAACTACACCTCGTTCTCCGACCGCGAGATCGTGCTGCGCCTGCTCGGCCGGCGTGCCTGGGAAATCCTGGACCTGCTGCGCCAGGAGCGCCGCACCGGGCGTTCGGCGCGCATGCTCTACGAGGTGCTGGGCGACATCTGGGTCGTCCAGCGCAATCCGTATCTCGAAGACGACCTGCTCGACAACCCGAAGCGGCGCGCGCTGCTGATCGAGGCGCTGCAGCACCGGCTCGAGGAAGTCGGCAAGCGCCGCGACCCCGCCGCCGACGCCCAGCGCGACGCCCTCGTCGGCGAGCTGCTGGCAGCGGCGCGCGCCGCCATCGACGCCTTCGCCGAGCGCTTCCGCGAGGTCGGCGAACTGCGCCGCGCCGCGCGCCGCGTGCTCGGCCGCCACACGGCGAGCGACAACCTGAAGTTCGACGGCCTCTCGCGCGTTTCGCATGTCACCGACGCGACCGACTGGCGCGTCGAATTCCCGTTCATCGTCCTCACGCCCGACAGCGAGGCCGAGATGGCCGCGCTGGTGGCCGGCTGCATCGAGCTCGGGCTGACGATCATCCCGCGCGGCGGCGGCACCGGCTACACCGGCAGCGCCGTGCCGCTGATCTGGAAGAGCGCCGTCATCAACACCGAGAAGCTCGAGGGGATGGGCGAGGTCGAACTCGTGGCGCTGCCCGGCCTGGCCGAGCCGGTGGCGACGATACGCACCGAGGCCGGCGTCGTCACCCAGCGCGTGGCCGACGCCGCCGAGCGCGCGGGCTACGTCTTCGCCGTCGACCCGACCTCGGCCGAGGCGAGCTGCATCGGCGGCAACATCGCGATGAACGCCGGCGGCAAGAAGGCCGTGCTGTGGGGCACGGCACTCGACAACCTGGCCTCGTGGCGCATGGTCACGCCGGAGGCGAAATGGCTCGAGGTGACGCGGCTGGACCACAACCGCGGCAAGATCCACGATGTCGCGCTGGCGCGCTTCAAGCTCGACTACTACGACGCCACGGGCAGGACGCTCGAGCGCAGCGAGCTGCTCGAGATCCCCGGCAGCGTGTTCCGCAAGGAAGGGCTGGGCAAGGACGTCACCGACAAGTTCCTCGCCGGCCTGCCCGGCATCCAGAAGGAAGGCTGCGACGGCCTCATCACGAGCGCGCGCTGGATCGTGCACCGCATGCCGGCGCACACGCGCACCGTCTGCCTCGAATTCTTCGGCAACGCCAAGGACGCGGTGCCGGCCATCGTCGAGATCCGCGACTACCTGTTCTCGCTCACCGGCAGCGGCGTGCTGCTCGCCGGGCTCGAGCATCTCGACGACCGCTACCTGCGCGCCGTCGGCTACGCGACGAAGAGCAAGCGCGCCGCCGTCGGCTCGGGGCTGCCGAAGATGGTGCTCGTCGGCGACATCGTCGGCGACGACGCCGATGCCGTCGCGCATGCGACGAGCGAGGTCGTGCGCATCGCCAACTCGCGCGGCGGCGAGGGCTTCGTCGCCGTCAGCGCCGACGCGCGCAAGAAGTTCTGGCTCGACCGCAAGCGCACGGCGGCGATCTCGCGCCACACCAATGCCTTCAAGGTCAACGAGGACGTCGTGATCCCGTTGCCGCGCATGGGCGAGTACACCGAGGGCATCGAGCGCATCAACGTCGAGCTCAGCCTGCGCAACAAGCTCGAGCTCGTCGACGCGCTGCAGGCCTTCTTCGGCCGCGGCAACCTGCCGCTGGGCAAGAGCGACGACGCCGGCGAGATCCCGAGCGCCGAGCTGCTCGAGGACCGCGTGCAGCAGGCGCAGGCGCTGCTGGCCGAGGTGCGCGGGCAATGGCAGCATTGGCTCGACCAGCTCGACGTCGTCCAGGCCGGGGCCGGCCAGGGTGGGGGCGAAACCTGCTTCGCGATGCTGCAGGACTGGCGCTGGCGCGCCTCGTGGAAGACGCAGATCCGCGCCCCGCTGCAGCAGATCTTCGCCGGCAGCGCCTTCGCGCCGCTGCTCGAGGAGTGCCGGAAGATCCACCAGCAGGTGCTGCGCGGCCGCGTCTGGGTCGCGCTGCACATGCACGCCGGCGACGGCAATGTGCACACCAACATCCCCGTCAATAGCGACAACTACGCGATGCTGCAGACGGCGCATGAGGCGGTGGCGCGCATCATGGCGCTGGCGCGGCGCCTGGGCGGCGTCATCAGCGGCGAGCATGGCATCGGCATCACCAAGCTCGAGTTCCTGAGCGACGAGGAGATGCGGCCGTTCGCCGAGTACAAGCAGCGCATCGACCCCGAGGGCCGCTTCAACCGCGGCAAGCTGCTCAAGGGCGCCGACCTCACCGGCGCCTACACGCCCAGCTTCGGCCTCATGGGGCACGAGTCGCTGATCATGCAGCAGAGCGACATCGGCGCCATCAGCCACAGCATCAAGGACTGCCTGCGCTGCGGCAAGTGCAAGCCGGTCTGCGCCACCCACGTGCCGCGCGCCAACTTGCTCTACAGCCCGCGCAACAAGATCCTCGCCACCTCGCTGCTGATCGAGGCCTTCCTCTACGAGGAGCAGACGCGGCGCGGCGTCAGCGTCAAGCATTGGGCGGATTTCGAGGATGTGGCCGACCACTGCACGGTCTGCCACAAGTGCGAGAGCCCCTGCCCGGTCAAGATCGACTTCGGCGACGTCACGATGGCCATGCGCGGCCTGCTGCACCGCCTGGGCAAGCAGAGCTTCCGCCCCGGCAAGGCGGCGGCGATGGCCTTCCTCAACGCCACCAGCCCGGACGCGATCAAGTTCCTGCGCCTGGCCACGGTCGAGCTCGGCTTCAAGGCGCAGCGCATCGCCAACCGCGTGCTCAAGCTCGCGGCGCGCAGGCAGACGGCAGCGCCGCCGGCGACGCTGGGGCCGGCGCCGATCAAGGAACAGGTCATCCACTTCATCAACAAGAAGATGCCGGGCGGCCTGCCGAAGAAGACCGCGCGCGCCTTGTTGGACATCGAGGACAAGAACTACGTCCCCATCATCCGCGACCCGGCGCGCACGACGTCCGAGACCGAGGCCGTCTTCTACTTCCCCGGCTGCGGCAGCGAGCGCCTGTTCAGCCAGGTCGGCCTCGCGACCCAGGCCATGCTCTGGCATGCCGGCGTGCAGACCGTGCTGCCGCCGGGCTACCTGTGCTGCGGCTACCCGCAGCGCGGCGGCGGCCAGGCCGACAAGGCCGAGAAGATCATCACCGACAACCGGGTGCTGTTCCACCGCGTCGCCAACACGCTGAACTACCTCGACATCAAGACCGTCGTCGTCAGCTGCGGCACCTGCTACGACCAGCTCCAGGGCTACAAATTCGAGGACATCTTCCCCGGTTGCCGCATCATCGACATCCACGAGTACCTGCTCGAGAAGGGCATCCGGCTCGAGGGGGAGGAAGGCAACTACCTCTACCACGACCCCTGCCACAGCCCGCTCAAGCAGCAGGAGCCGATGAAGACGGTGCAGGCGCTGCTCGGCCCCAATGTCGTCAAGAACGAGCGCTGCTGCGGCGAAAGCGGCACGCTGGGCGTGACGCGGCCCGACATCGCGACCCAGGTCCGCTTCCGCAAGGAGGAGGAACTGCGCAAGGGCGAGGCCGCGCTGCGGCTGCGCATGGGCGCCGCGGCGCCGGCCAACGTGAAGATACTCACCAGCTGCCCGAGCTGCCTGCAGGGGCTCAAACGCTACGAGGACGACATGGCGAGCGGCCTGCTCGAGGCCGACTACATCGTCGTCGAGATGGCGCGCAAGCTGCTGGGCGAGGACTGGATGCCCGAGTACGTGGCGCGCGCCAACGCCGGCGGCATCGAGCGCGTGCTGGTCTGAACCCCGGCGGCGCTGCGTCCGCCGGCCCCTTCACGCGCGAGGGCTAAACTTGGCGCTCGCGCCTCCATGGACCCCAACCGATGGCCGGACTCGATTCCCAGACACCCCAGCCCACTGACCTGACGCTGCATCAGGCCACGCGCGCGCTCGAAATCGCCTTCGACGACGGCGCCCGCTTCCGCATCCCCTTCGAGCTGCTGCGCGTGTATTCGCCCTCGGCCGAGGTCCAGGGCCATGGCCCGGGGCAGGAAGTGCTGCAGACCGGCAAGCGCGAGGTCGGCATCGTCGATCTGGTCGCGGTCGGGCGCTACGCCGTGCAGCCGACCTTCAGCGACGGCCACGACACCGGCATCTACTCCTGGGCCTACCTCTACGAGCTCGGCGCGACGCAGACCGAACTCTGGCGCCGCTACGAGGAGCGCCTGCAGCAGGCCGGCCTCGACCGCGACGCGCCGATGATCGCCGCCGGTGGCGGCGGCGCCTGCTCGAAGCACTGAGACCATGGCCCAGACGCATTTCGGCTATGAAACCGTCGAGGACGCGGAAAAGGCGCAGCGCGTGCGCGGCGTGTTCGACTCGGTCGCCTCGCGCTACGACCTGATGAACGACGTGCTCTCGATGGGCATGCACCGGCTGTGGAAGTCGTACGCCGTCGCCGTCGCCGCCGTGCAGCCGGGCATGCAGGTGCTGGACATCGCCGGCGGCACCGGCGACCTGGCGCGCGCCTTCGCGCGCAAGGCCGGCCCCGGCGGGTGCGTCGTGCTCAGCGACATCAATGAATCCATGTTGCGTGTCGGCCGCGACCGCCTCCTCGACGAAGGCCTGGTCATTCCCACGGCGGCCTGCGATGCCGAGCGGCTGCCTTTCGCCGATGCCACGTTCGACCTCGTCAGCGTCGCCTTCGGATTGCGCAACATGACGCACAAGGAATCCGCGCTGGCCGAGATGAATCGCGTGCTGCGCCCCGGCGGCCGCCTGCTCGTGCTTGAATTCTCCAAACCGGTCGATGCGCTGCGCAAGCCTTACGACTGGTACTCCTTCCGCCTCATGCCGATGCTGGGCCGGCTGATCGCGAAGGACGGCGACAGCTACCGCTATCTGGCCGAAAGCATCCGCATGCATCCGGATCAGGCGACGCTCAAGGCGATGCTCAAGGCGGCCGGATTCGGCCATGTCGATGTCCATAACCTCGCCGCCGGTATTGTCGCGCTGCATGTCGGCGTGAAATGTTGAATTGATCGGTCGGAAATCCCGGCCCGAACCGGTTGATTTCCCTCCACCCCGAATGCGGGTTCTGGCGCACCGTTGAGCACTGAATTAACGCGGCAGCCTTGGTCAATTGGGAGTACCCGGCCACCCGGGGTGGTTCTGGGCTAACCCGAACGGCAAAGCCCGCCAGTAGAATTCAAGATTCTTCAAACGGTCGGCACGGTTTTCCAGCAGGGTTTTCGATTTCCATGCGGAGCCCGCGATATCCGGCATGTCATTCGCACCGCGATCCAGTTTCCCCTCCAAGGACCCCCCCCGATGAATCCGAAGACGCAATCCCCCTTCCGACTGACGCTGACCGCGATCGCGATCGCAGTCGTGACCGGCACCCTGATGCTGGCGGGCTGCGGCGACAAGAAGGACCCGGCGGCGACGCAGACCGCGGCCCGCGTGAACAAGGACGAAATCACCGTCCACCAGATCAATTTCATGCTCCAGCAGCAGCGCGGCCTGCGTCAGGATCAGGCCGAGGCCGCCGCGCACCAGATCCTGGAGCGCCTGATCGACCAGGACCTGGCCGTGCAGCAGGCGGACGACCAGAAGCTGGACCGCGACCCGCGCGTCGCCCAGCAACTCGATGCGGCGCGCCGCGAAGTGCTGGCGCGCGCCTATCTCGAGAAGGTCGGCGAGGCTGCCGCCAAGCCGACGCAGCAGGAGATCGAGAAGTACTACGAGGATAAGCCGGCGCTGTTCAGCGATCGCCGCATCTACAACCTGCAGGAACTCTCGGTCGAGGCCACGCCGGAACAGGTTCCCGATCTGCGTGCCCGCCTGGCGTCCAGCAAGAACGTGGCCGATTTCATCGAATACCTGAAGGCCCAGGGCATCAAGTTCGCCGGCAATCAGGCCGTGCGCTCGGCCGAGCAGTTGCCGATGGCGTCGCTCGATGCGATCGCGCGCATGAAGGACGGCCAGGCGCTGATCACGCCCACGCCCAAGGGCATCGACGTGCTCCTGCTGGCCGGTTCGCGCAGCCAGCCGGTGAGCATCGACCAGGCCAAGCCGGCGATCGAGCAATACCTGCTCAATGAACGCAAGCGCAAGCTGATCGAGGCCGAGATGAAGCGCCTGCGCGCCGCGGCCCAGATCGAATATGTCGGCAAGTTCGCGCCGCCGGCATCGGCGGCGGCCAGCACTGCGTCGGCTCCCGCCGCGGCGCCGGCCGAGGTTCCCGATCTACCGGCCAGCGCCGGCCTGTCGGACAGCGACATCAGCAAGGGCATGGGGCTGAAGTGAAGGCAGGGCGCGGCGGGCCGATGGGAACGACCAGGCGCCTGGCCGCGTTGCTGAAGGCGCTGCTGCTGCCGCAACTGGGCGTGGGGCCGGCGCAGGCGCTGGCGGCGCCCCCGGTGGCGCCGGCATCGCCGGCGGGCCCGAATGCCTCGGCGCCGCTCGAATACCGGCTCGGCGCGGGCGACGTCGTGCGCATCGCCTTGTTCCAGAACCTCGATCTGACGCTGGACGGGCGCATCGGCGACATCGGGCTGCTCTAGTGTAGTGTTTCGTTCTATTTGGAACTTGAGCGCGAATTGGCGCGAATGACCTTCTGCAGGATGTCGCGCGCGCTCTTGGTCCCGATGAACGGCCTGGGGTTGACGTTGTGATGAGCGACGTATTCGTCGATTGCCGATTCGAGTTCGGGCACGCTGGTGAATACGCCGCGGCGAATTCTTTCCGTCGTGATGTCGCGGAAGAATCGCTCGACCATGTTCAGCCACGACGCCGAGGTCGGGGTGAAGTGCATGTGGAACCGCGGGTGCCTGGCCAGCCATCGTTGCACTGCGGGATGTTTGTGCGTGGCGTCGTTGTCGGCGATCAAGTGCAGCGTCTTGCCCTTGGGCGTCTCGCGGTCGATCTGGCGCAGGAACTTCAGCCATTCGGCATGGGTATGCCGCTGCAGGCATTGGCCGATGACCTTGCCGTCGAGCACGTTCAGGGCAGCGAAGAGCGTGGTCGTGCCGTGGCGCTTGGAGTCGTGCGTCATGGTCTCGGCGCGGCCCTTCTTCAGCGGCAGTCCGGGCTGCGTTCGGTCCAGCGCCTGAACCTGGCTCTTCTCGTCGCAGCACAGCACCCGTGCATGTTCGGGCGGGGACATATACAGGCCCACGATGTCCTCGAGCTTCTCGACGAACATTGGATCGCGCGACACCTTGAACCCGCGCACGACATGCGGCTTCAGGCCATTGGCCTGCCAATGACGCAGGACTGTGCTGGGCGCAACGCCCAGTTCGGCGGCGAGCTTGCGGGTGCTCCATTGCGTTGCCGCTTCAGGCTTGGTCTGTGTGGTCAACCTCACCAGTTCGGCCACGTCGACCTTCACCGGCGGCGCGCCCCGGGGCAGATCTCGTTCGATCCCCTCGATCCCCGCCTGCAAATACCGCTCGCGCCAGCGCGCGACCTGAACCCGCCCGATACCCAATTCCTCGGCAATGTCCTTGTTCTGCATGCCGTCGGCCGCGAGCAGGACGATGCGTGCTCGCTGCGCCAGACGCACGCTCGTACGCCCCGAGCGCGACAGCCGCGTCAGCTCGCTTCTCCGCTCTTCCGTCAACTCGATCGCCGGCGCAACTCGCACTCTCTCGCTCCACTTCAGGCCCAAGTAGAGCAGTGGAGCGAGGCTGTTCATTTAAGTTCAATCAAGAACGAAACACTACACTAGCTTATGCGCCGCCGTGCCGACGCACCGCCCGGCCGCGCTTGCCGGTGTTCGCGCCCGCTGCCCGCCTACGGCGAACCGGGATGGCCGGAGCCGTCGACCTGCGGCACTGCCGCGCCGGCCCGCGCAACCCACCACGCAAGCCCCGCTCCCAGCACCAGCGCCAGGCCGCCCAGCCCGAAGATCATCATGCGCGCCGTCGCATAGGCGCTGGCGGCTTCGGCCGTCGATTCGTCGTTGATCTGGTCCTCGAGGTCGACCAGTTCGCCCAGGGCGCGCATCCAGGAGGCGATCCTGGGCTGGGTGTCTTCCATCAGCACGCGCGTGGCCTCGACGTTGTCGTTCTTCAGCCCCAGCGCGACGACCTGGTTCATCGGCGCCTGGGCCAGCTCCCGCAACGCCCGGATCTGATCGAACAGCTCGCGCTCCTCGTTCGAGGCGGGGGAGGTCGGGTTCGCGAACATGCTCGCCAGCGTGCTCTCGTGCTGCTGATAGTTGGCCCGTGCGACTTCGAACGATGCGTGGAGCCGGTTCATCGCGGCCCCGTCCGTCACCAGGACCAGGTCGCGGATCAGGCGCGACATCTCGAAGCTCGCCGAATGCATCTCGCGCGCCTGGCGGCTCTCGGCGTTGTGGATCCGGGTCACCGCTTCGAGCCGCCGCTGCACCTTGGACATGCCGATCAAGCCCGCCGCGGCGACACCGGCCAGCAGCAGCACGCTCAACAGGATGCCGGCCGGCAGGCGCAGATGCGGTTTGAGTCCGGTGAACGGGATCATCTCGGCTCGGGACGATGGGTGCGCGGCGTCGGGCGGTGCCAAGGGCTCAGGTGTCGGTCGCTGGATCGACCGCGGACTCGACGCTTGTCGCGGAGCATCAAATTATGCGGCGCAGCGTGTCTCAATGTGTCCGCATTGTCGCCGGCCCGCATCGCGAATGGCAACAATCCGCCGCGGTCAGGCCCCGCGCCGGGGCGTGAACTTTCACCGGGCGCCCGGAAATCGCTTCAGGCGTCGGCCTGGGTGGCCTTGAATTCGGCGTAGGCCGACCGCAGTCCGTCTTCCAGGCCGGTGCGGGCGCGCCAGCCGGTGGCGCCCAGGAGGCTCACGTCCATCAGCTTGCGCGGCGTGCCATCGGGCTTGCCGTGGTCGTACTCGATGGCGCCGTCGTAGCCGACGACATGTGCCACCAGCGCTGCCAGCTCGGCGATCGTGACGTCGGAGCCGACGCCGATATTGACCAGCGGCGGCTCGAAGCGCCCGCTCACGCTCTCGTCGCTGCCCAGCAGCGCGTCGAAGCGCGCGTCGGGCAGTTGCATCAGGTGCACGCAGGCGTCGGCCATGTCGTCGCTGTAGAGGAACTCGCGCCGCGGCCTGCCGGTGCCCCAGACCGTGACGGCAGCGTCGCCGCGCCGGCGCGCTTCATGGAACTTGCGCAGCAGCGCCGGGATGACGTGGCTGTGCGTCGGGTGGTAGTTGTCGCCCGGGCCGTAGAGGTTGGTCGGCATCGCCGCCAGGTAGCGCGTGCCGTACTGGCGGTTGTAGCTCCAGCACATCTCGATGCCGGCGATCTTGGCCAGCGCATAGGGTCGGTTCGTCGGCTCGAGGGGGCCGGTGAGGAGGTCGCGTTCGCGCATCGGCTGCGGCGCCAGCTTGGGGTAGATGCAGCTGCTGCCCAGGAACAGCAGCCGCCGCGCGCCGCTGCGCCAGGCGGCGTCGATGACGCTGGTCTGGATCGCGAGGTTGTCGCGGATGAACTCGGCCGGCCGGCTGTTGTTGGCGACGATGCCGCCCACCTTGGCGGCTGCCAGGAACACGTACTCGGGGCGCTCGCGTTCGAAGAAGGCCGCGGTGGCGCGGGCGTCGGCGAGGTCGAGCTCGGCATGGCTGCGCGTGATCAGCGCGCGGTAGCCGGCTCCCTGCAGCCGGCGCACGAGGGCGCTGCCGACCAGTCCGCGGTGGCCGGCGACGTAGATGCGGGCATCGGGATTCATGGGCGGTCGTCGGCGCGCGGCGTCATTCGTGGTGGTCGTAGGCCTGGAACCCGGCCAGCTTGACGAGGCTGTCGCGCTTGGCGCTCGTGTAGTCGCTCTCGACCATCTCGCGCACCAGCTGCTCGAACGTCGTCGTCGGCTCCCAGCCCAGGCGCGCCTTGGCCTTGGACGGGTCGCCGAGCAGCGTCTCGACCTCGGTCGGGCGGAAATAGCGCGGGTCGACGCGCACGATGACGTCGCCCGGCTTGCATTTGGCGCGCAGCTCGCCGCCGGTCTTGGCCACCGCCTTGACGATGCCGACCTCGGTCGCGCCCTCGCCCTCGAAGCCCACCGTGACGCCGAGTTCGGCGGCGGCGCGCTGCACGAACTCGCGCACGCTGTGCTGGCGGCCGGTGGCGATGACGTAGTCCTCGGCCTGGGCCTGCTGCAGCATCAGCCACTGCATCTGGACATAGTCGCGCGCATGGCCCCAGTCGCGCAGCGCGCCCAGGTTGCCCAGGTACAGCGTCTCCTGCAGCCCGAGCGCGATGCGCGCCACGGCGCGCGTGATCTTGCGCGTGACGAAGGTCTCGCCGCGGATCGGGCTCTCGTGGTTGAACAGGATGCCGTTGCAGGCGTAGATGCCGTAGGCCTCGCGGTAGTTGACCGTGATCCAGTAGGCGTAGAGCTTGGCCACCGCGTAGGGGCTGCGCGGGTAGAAGGGCGTCGTCTCCTTCTGCGGCACTTCCTGCACCAGGCCGTAGAGCTCGCTCGTGCTGGCCTGGTAGAAGCGCGTCTTCTTCTCGAGGCCGAGGATGCGGATCGCCTCGAGCAGCCGCAGCGTGCCGACGGCGTCGGCGTCGGCCGTGTACTCGGGCTGCTCGAAGCTGACCGCGACATGGCTCATCGCGCCCAGGTTGTAGATCTCGTCGGGCTGCACCTGCTGGACGATGCGGATCAGGTTCGTGCTGTCGGTGAGGTCGCCGTAGTGCAGCTTGAAGCGCGGGTGGTCGACATGCGGATCCTCGTACAGGTGGTCGACGCGGTCGGTGTTGAACGACGACGAGCGGCGCTTGATGCCGTGCACCTCGTAGCCCTTGGCGAGCAGGAGTTCGGCCAGGTAGGCGCCGTCCTGGCCGGTGACGCCGGTGATGAGTGCGGTCTTGGTCATGCGCGGAGGTCGGTTCGAAGCAACCGGCGAAGATAACACTGCGCAGGGTCGGCGGCGCTTCGTGACGCTCTTGGCGCGTCGGCGCCGGCTGTCGCAATTTCTCCATCTTGCGATGCGAAAATGAGGGGTTACCCGCCGGATCGGCCGGCGCGGCCTCAGGAAGACACAGCACCCTCATGAAAGTCACCGTCGTCGGCACCGGCTATGTCGGTCTGGTCACAGGCGCCTGCCTGTCCGAAATGGGCAATCACGTGGTCTGCCTCGACATCGACGAACGCAAGATCCGCCTGCTCAACGAGGGCGGCATCCCGATCCACGAGCCCGGGCTGGAGGCCATCGTCCACCGCAACGTGGCCGCCGGGCGGCTGCAGTTCACGACCGATGTCGCGGCCGCCGTCGGCCATGGCACGGTGCAGTTCATCGGCGTGGGCACGCCGCCCGACGAGGACGGCTCGGCCGACCTGCAGTACGTGCTGGCCGCGGCGACCAACATTGGCCGCCACATGACCGACTACAAGGTCATCGTCGACAAGAGCACCGTGCCGGTGGGCACGGCCGACAAGGTGCGCGACGCGGTGCGCGCGGCGCTCGTCGCCCGCGGCCTGGGCGAGATGGCCTACGCCGTCGTCAGCAACCCGGAGTTCCTCAAGGAGGGCGCGGCCGTCGACGACTGCATGCGGCCCGACCGCATCGTCGTCGGCGCCGACGACGAGCGCGCCGTGCTGCTGATGCGCTCGCTCTACCTGCCCTTCATGCGCAACCACGACCGCCTGCAGCTGATGGACGTGCGCAGCGCCGAGTTCACGAAGTACGCCGCCAACGCGATGCTGGCCACGCGCATCAGCTTCATGAACGAGCTCGCGCGGCTGGCCGAGAAGGTCGGCGCCGACATCGAGATGGTGCGCAAGGGCATGGGCAGCGACCCGCGCATCGGTACCCATTTCCTCTATCCCGGCACCGGCTACGGCGGCAGCTGCTTTCCCAAGGACGTCAAGGCGCTGATCCACACCGGGCACGAGAACGGCATGGAGCTGGGCGTGCTGCAGGCGGTGGAGGCGGCCAACGAGCGCCAGAAGCATGTGCTGGTCGACAAGATCGTCGCGCAGTACGGCGAGAGCCTCGCCGGGCGCACCTTCGCCGTCTGGGGCCTGGCGTTCAAGCCCAACACCGACGACATGCGCGAGGCGCCGAGCCGCGTCGTCATCGGCGAGCTCACGCGCCGCGGTGCCGCGGTGCGCGCCTACGACCCGGTGGCGATGGACGAGGCGCGCCGCGTCTTCGAGGGCACGCCGGGGTTGACGCTGGTGGCCCACCAGGCCGAGGCGCTGGCCGGCGCCGATGCGCTCGTCGTCGTGACCGAGTGGAAGGAGTTCCGCAACCCCGACTTCGACGCCATCAAGGCCGCGCTCAAGCAGCCGCTGATCTTCGACGGCCGCAACATCTATGAGCCGGCGCTGATGCAACTGCATGGCATCGATTACCGTGGCATCGGTCGCCTGGCCGCGCGCTGAGTCGCATTGATTTCGCGGCAACCCCGACGCCGGGGTCGTTTTGCGGCTATATTCGACCCCGTAGATTTGAGCAAGACGGTTTTTCAGGCAGTGTCTGGTGTGCCCCGCTTCACGGCGGGTTTCGTTGGATTTCTCGTTCGGTGATTCTGCTTGGCCCGCATCTGCACTGCGTCGGATGTGCCGGCGCAGCAACCGAGACTTAGGAAATTCAACATGACTACGCAAACCGGCATCGTCAAGTGGTTCGACGACGGCAAGGGCTTCGGCTTCATCACGCCGGACGGCGGCGGCAAGGACCTCTTCGCCCATTTCAGCGAAATCCAGAGCACCGGCGGCTTCCGCAGCCTGGCCGAAGGCCAGAAGGTGGAATTCGAAGTGAAGCAGGGCCAGAAGGGCCCGCAAGCTTCGGGCATCAAGGCCCTGTAAGCCTGGGCTTCGGCCCAAAAGGAACCGCAGCGCAGGCTGCGGTTTTTTTTCGTCTGCTCGCGGCCCGCGCGGCGTGCTACAGCGGCGGCAACTCGGCCTGCGCGAGCCGCGGCGCCGCGGCGTCCTTGGCGGCGACGATCGGCGCGCCCGGCGGCAGCGGCCAGGCGATGGCCAGCGCCGGGTCGTTCCAGAGGATGCTGCGCTCGCAGTCCTTGGCGTAGACGTCGGTCGTCTTGTAGAGGAAATGGGTGTCGTCCTCGAGCGCGACGAATCCATGCGCATGGCCCTCGGGGATCCAGAGCTGGCGCTTGTTCTCGGCGCTGATCTCGACGCCGACCCAATGCCCGAAAGTGGCCGAGCCGCGGCGGATGTCGACCGCCACGTCCCAGGCCGAGCCGCGCACGACGCGCACGAGCTTGCCCTGCGCATGCGGCGGCAGCTGGTAATGCAGGCCGCGCAGCACGCCCGCCTTGCTCGAGCTGTGGTTGTCCTGGACGAAGCGGCGCGCCGGCGGCAGGCCGAGCTCGCGCAGCGCGGCGTCGAACCGCGCCTCGTTGTAGCTCTCGTAGAACCAGCCGCGGTCGTCGCCGAAGACCTGGGGTTCGACGACGACGACGCCGGGAAGCGAGGTGGGGACGAGTTTCATCAGTAGGCCTTCTCGCGCAGCACCTGCATCAGGTACTGGCCGTAGGCATTCTTCAGCAGCGGCGCGGCCAGCGCCTCGAGTTGCGCCGCGCCGATCCAGCCGGCGCGGTAGGCGATCTCCTCGGGGCAGGCGACCTTCAGACCCTGGCGCTTTTCGAGCGTGGCGATGAACTGGCCGGCCTCGAGCAGGCTGTCGTGGGTGCCGGTGTCGAGCCAGGCATAGCCGCGGCCCATGATCTCGACCTCGAGCTGGCCCTGGCGCAGGTACTGCGCGTTGACCTCGGTGATCTCGAGCTCGCCGCGCGCACTGGGCTGGATCGCGGCGGCGATGTCGCAGACCTGCTCGTCGTAGAAATACAGGCCGGTGACGGCGTAATTGCTCTTCGGCGCCTTGGGCTTCTCCTCGATGCTGAGCGCGCGGCGGCTGGCGTCGAATTCGACGACGCCATAGCGCTCGGGATCGGTGACGTGATAGGCGAAGACGCTGGCGCCACTCTTGCGCGCATCGGCGCGCGCGAGCAGCTGCGCGAAATCGTGGCCGTAGTAGATGTTGTCGCCGAGCACGAGCGCGCTCGGCCCGCCGGCGACGAAGTCGCGGCCGAGGATGAAGGCCTGGGCCAGCCCGTCGGGGCTGGGCTGCACGCAGTAGCTCAGGTTCATGCCCCAGCGGCTGCCGTCGCCGAGCAGGGCCTGAAAGCGCGGCGTGTCCTGCGGCGTGCTGATGACGAGCACGTCGCGCATGCCGGCCAGCATCAGCGTCGACAGCGGGTAATAGACCATCGGCTTGTCGTACACCGGCAGCAACTGCTTGCTCATCGCCAGCGTCGCCGGGTGCAGCCGGGTGCCGGAGCCGCCGGCGAGGATGATCCCTTTGCGATTCATGGCGTCGATTCCTTCAGCGGGCGTGGATCTCGGTCAGCATGCGGTCGACGCCGCCGCGCCAGTCGGGCAGCGCGAGGTCGAACGCCGCCCGCAGCTTCTTCGTGTCCAGCCGCGAATTCAGCGGCCGCCGCGCCGGCGTCGGGTAGGCGCTGGTGGGGATCGGCTTGACGGCGTCGGCAGCGACGCGGATCGGCACGCCCTGGGCACGCGCCCAGTCGATGACATGCGTCGCGTAGCCATGCCAATGGGTCTCGCCGGCGGCCACGCAATGGTAGGTGCCGGCCAGTGCGGGCACGGCCAGCGTGCGGCGCAGCGCATGCGCGGTGACATCGGCGAGCAGCTCGGCGCCGGTCGGCGCACCGTATTGATCGGCGATGACGTTCAGCGCCTCGCGCTCGGCCGCGAGCTTGAGCATCGTGCGCGCGAAATTGCCGCCGCGCGCCGCGTAGACCCAGCTCGTGCGCAGGATCAGGTGCGGCCCGCCCGCGGCGCGGATCAGCTCCTCGCCCTCGAGCTTGGTGCGGCCGTAGACGCTCAGCGGCGCCGTCGCGGCGGTCTCGTCGCGCGGCGCGTCGCCGCTGCCGTCGAAGACGTAATCGGTGCTGTAGTGCACGAGCAGCGCGCCGAGCGCCGCCGCCTCGCGCGCGATCAGCCCCGGCGCGGCGGCGTTGATGGCGCGCGCCCGTTCGGGCTCGCTCTCGGCCTGGTCGACGGCGGTGTGCGCGGCGGAATTGACGATGATGTCGGGGCGCACGCTGCGAATCAGCGGCAGCAGCGATTCGGGGCGGCTGAAGTCGGCCTTCAAGTCACCGGCGCTGTCGAAATCGCAAGCGACGACCTCGCCCAGCGGCGCCAGCGACCGCTGCAGTTCCCAGCCGACCTGGCCGTTCTTGCCGAGCAGCAGTATCTTCATCGCGCGTTGTAGTTCGTCGCGACCCAGTCGCGGTAGCCGCCGCTCAGCACATCGGCGACCCAGTCGCCATGCTCCAGGTACCACTGCACCGTCTTGCGGATGCCGCTGGCGAAGGTCTCGGCCGGGCGCCAGCCGAGTTCGCGCTCGATCTTGCGCGCGTCGATCGCATAGCGCCGGTCATGGCCCGGGCGGTCGGTGACATGGGTGATCAGCCGCGCGTAGGGTCCCTCGGCGCTCGGGCGCAGCTCGTCGAGCAGGGCGCAGACCTGGTGCACGATCTGCTTGTTCGTCTGCTCGTTCCAGCCGCCGATGTTGTACGTCTCGCCGACGCGGCCGCGCGCGAGCACGGCGCGGATGGCGCTGCAATGGTCGCCGACGTAGAGCCAGTCGCGCACCTGCTGGCCGTCGCCGTAGATCGGCAGCGGCTTGCCGGCCAGCGCGTTGACGATCATCAGCGGGATCAGCTTCTCGGGAAAATGGAAGGGCCCGTAGTTGTTGCTGCAGTTGCTCGTCAGCACCGGCAGGCCGTAGGTGTGGTGCCAGGCGCGCACCAGGTGGTCGCTGGCGGCCTTGCTCGCGCTGTACGGGCTGTTGGGCTCGTAGGGATGGGTCTCGGTGAAGGCCGGCGCGTCGGCGGCCAGGCTGCCGTAGACCTCGTCGGTCGAGACATGGTGGAAGCGGAAAGCCGACTTCGCATCGGCTTCCAGCGCCGACCAGTGCGCGCGCGCCGCCTCGAGCAGCGTGAACGTGCCCTCGACGTTGGTCTTCATGAACGCGCCCGGGCCGTGGATGCTGCGGTCGACATGGCTCTCGGCGGCGAAATGGACGATCGCGCGCGGCCGATGCTCGGCCAGCAGGCGGTCGAGCAAGGCGCGGTCGACGACGTCGCCATGGACGAAGACATGGCGCGCGTCGCCGTCCAGCGCGGCCAGGTTGCGGCGGTTGCCGGCGTAGGTCAGCGCGTCGAGGTTGACGACCGTCTCGTCGGACTGGGCGAGCCAGTCCAGCACGAAGTTGCTGCCGATGAAGCCGGCGCCCCCGGTGACCAGTACGGTCATGGTTGCTGCTCCTTGACGAGGATGGTCATGTTCTGCCGTAGGTGTCTTCGAAGCGGACGATATCGTCCTCGCCCAGGTAGCTGCCCGACTGCACTTCGATGATCTCGAGCGGCACCTTGCCCGGGTTGGCGAGCCGGTGCGTCTGGCCGAGCGGGATGTAGGTGCTCTGGTTCTCGCTCAGCAGGATCACCTTGTCGCCGTTGGTAACCTCGGCGGTGCCGCTGACGACGATCCAATGCTCGGCGCGGTGGTGGTGCATCTGCAGGCTCAAGCTGGCGCCGGGTTTGACGAGGATGCGCTTGACCTGGTGCCGCGGGCCCTGGTCGATGCCGTCGTACCAGCCCCAGGGGCGGTGCACCTTGCGGTGCAGCGCCTGCTCGCCGCGCTGTTCGCGGCCGAGCTGGTTGACGATGTTCTTCACGTCCTGGCTCTTCCCGCGGCTGGCGACGAGCACGGCGTCGGGCGTCTCGACGACGACGACGTCCTCGAGCCCGACGACGCTGACGAGCCGGCTCGTCGCGTGCACCAGCGTGTTGCGGCTGTCGCTGACGATGGCGTCGCCGACGCTGGCGTTGCCGGCGCCGTCCTTCTCGGCCACCTGCCACACGGCCTCCCAGGCGCCGAGGTCGTTCCAGCCCGCGGCCAGCGGCTGCATGCGGATGTCGAGCAGCCCCGGGCAGCGCTCCATCACCGCGTAGTCGACCGATTCGCTCGGCACGGCGGCGAATTCGGCCTTGCCGGGACGCACGAACTTCGCATCGCCGCTGCGCGCGGCCCAGGCCTTGCGGCAGGCGGCGGCGATGTCGGGACGGAAGCGCTCGAGTGCCGCCATCCAGACCGAGGCGCGCAGCACGAACATGCCGGCGTTCCAGTAGTAGCTGCCTGCGGCGAGGTAGCGCTGCGCGGTCGCGAGGTCGGGTTTCTCGACGAACTCCGCCACGCGCTCGCCCTCGGCGCGGATGTAGCCGTAGCCGGTCTCGGGCCGGTCGGGGTGGACGCCGAGGATGGCGATCGCGCCCTCGGCCGCCATCGCGATCGCCCCGCGCAGCGCGGCGGTGTAGGCGGCGCCGTCGGTCACCGTCTGGTCGGCGGCGGCGACGACGAGCACCGGGTCGGCGCCGCCCGCCGGCGACTCCAGCGCCTGCAGCGCCGCCAGCGTCACCGCCGGCGCGGTGTTGCGGCCCACCGGTTCGAGCAGCACGGCGGCGGGCTCGATCTTCAGCTCGCGCAGCTGGTCGAGGACGAGGAAACGATGGTCCTCGTTGCCGACGACGAGCGGCGCCGCGACGGCGATGCGCGCGTCGCCCAGGTCCTGCAGCCGCGCCGCGGCCTGCTGGAACAGGCTGCTGTCGCCCGAGAGGACCAGGAACTGCTTCGGGAAACCGGCGCGCGACAGCGGCCACAGCCGCGTGCCCGAGCCGCCGGCCATGATGACCGGCTGGACGGCGATGGAAGTCATGACTAAACCTTTGGTGATGCGTGCTCGGGGCGGCGCGCCGGGGAGCGGTCCGGCGCGCTCATGCTTCGAAACCGCGCGGATTCAGCGCCTGCCAGCGCCAGCTGTCGGCGCACATGCGCGCCAGGTCATGCCGCGCCGACCAGCCCAGCAGCTCGCGCGCCAGCGTCGGGTCGGCATAGCAGGCCGCGACGTCGCCGGGACGGCGCGCCTCGATGCGGTAGGGGATCTCGCGTCCGCTCGCGGCGGCGTAGGCGGCGACGAGTTCGAGCACGCTGTAGCCGCGCCCGGTGCCGAGGTTGACGGTGTAGGAGCCCTCGGCCTCGAACAGCCGGCGCAGCGCTGCGACATGGCCTTCGGCGAGGTCGACGACGTGGATGTAGTCGCGCACGCCCGTGCCGTCGGGCGTCGGGTAGTCGTTGCCGAACACCGCCAGCCGCTCGCGCCGGCCCACGGCCACCTGCGCGACATAGGGCATCAGGTTGTTGGGCACGCCGCGCGGGTCCTCGCCGATGCGGCCGCTCGCGTGCGCGCCGACCGGGTTGAAGTAGCGCAGGCAGCCGGTCTGCCAGGCCGGGTCGGCGGCGCCGAGATCGCGCAGGATCTGCTCGCCGATGAGCTTGGTCTGGCCGTAGGGATTGGTGGCCGAGACCGGCGCGTCCTCGCGCAGCGGCAGCCGCTCCGGCTGGCCGTAGACGGTGGCGCTGCTGCTGAAGACGAAGCGGCGCACGCCGTGGCGCTGCATCGTGCGGCAGACGTTGACGAGGCTGCCGAGGTTGTTGGCGTAGTAGTCCAGCGGCTTCGCGGTCGACTCGCCGACCGCCTTGCGGGCCGCGAAATGCACCGTCGCGTCGATGCGGTGGCGCTGGAAGATCGCCTCCATCGCCGCCGCGTCGCCGCAGTCGGCGCGCTCGAACACCGGCACGCGGCCGCCGATCTCGCGCAGCCGCTCGAGCACGACCGGCGAGCTGTTGGAGTAGTCGTCGACCCCGACCACCTCGTAGCCCGCCTCCTGCAGGGCCAGCCAGGTGTGGCTGGCGATATAGCCGGTGGCGCCGGTGAGCAGGACCGTGGATTTCATCGTTGCAGTAGGAACTGGCCGTGGCAGGAGACGATATTGTCGTGCAGCGGGTAGGTCAGTCCGGGGTCGCCGCCGGCGCTGCGTCGCGTCGCGGCGTCATCGCAGCCGAAATTCACACTCCGCAGGGGGCCCAGCGCACGCCGAAGGAGCGCGTCGTCGTGCGGTCGCTCCCGCGCAGGCGGTAGTTGCCGCAGAGGTTCGATCCGCTGCTGAACAATTGCCCAGGCGGCGCCGGACCGTCTGCACGGCCGCGGTGAAGCCGGTCTTGGGGCCGAGCTGGTTTCGCCCTGCAGGCGCAGCGTGTCGTAGGTCTGGCTATAGGCCGAGATGCCCTGGATGTCGATGATCTGGAAGCGGCTCCAGTCGATCGTCGGCACCGTGGTGCTGTAGGCGTTCTGCCCCGTGTCGTGCGCATGGCGCGTCAGCACGCGCGTGCGGTAGCTCGGCTGCCAGGTCCAGTTCAGGGGCGCCGTGGCGCCGGAGCCGTCGCGCGGCGCGTCGAGGTCGTAGCGCGTGTGCTGGTAGCCCAGGCGCGCCTCGAAGGCGCTGGCGGCGGTGGGCCGGTACTGTGCGCTGAGGTCCAGCGTCGGCTGCGTATAGCGGTCGCGCTCGAAGCTGCCGTCGGGCCGCCGGTAGTAGTTCGGGTAGACCGCCAGTGCCTCGCCCAGCGTGATGCCGAAGATCGAGGCGTTGCCGTAGTCGTGCTGGCGGCCGTAGGCCTTGTGGAATCCGCCCACCAGCTGCGCGCCGGTGACGGCGTCGGTGCGCGCGAAGCCGGCCGGCGCGACGCCGCCGTCGCCGAGCGCCAGCAGGTTCGAGTCGTGCGTCGTCGTGATGCCGGCGGCCAGCACATAGGGCGACGCGTCGGCCCGGGCGTTGCCGGCGCCGAGCGCTGCGGCGCCCAGCAGGAGGCGGGCGGCGCGAGCGCCGATGCGGATGGCGGACCTCAGCTGGAGCCGGCCGATGCTCACGAGGAAACGCCGGGCCGCTCCCAAGTTTCCTTGACCCCCAAGGGCCTCGCAGGGGCCCCTTTGGGTCCCGGGGGACCTGACGCGCAGCGGCAGGTCTGGGGGCGCTCCATACGCGTTGCGGTCGAAGAACACACCTTGACGGTGCGGGCGATGATCTGCAGATCGAGCCCGAGCGACCAGTTGCGCAGGTACTCGAGGTCGTATTCGACGCGCGCCTGCATCTTGTCTGTCTTGTGCGTCTCGCCGCGCAGGCCGTGCGCCTGGGCCCGGCCGGTGATGCCGGGCTTGACCTTGTGGCGCACCTGGGAGGCCTTGATGAGCCGGCGGTACTGCTCGTTGGGCGCGACCGCATGCGGGCGCGGGCCGACGATGCTCATGCGCTCCTGCAGCACGTTGACGAACTGCGGCAGTTCGTCCAGCGAGGTGCGGCGCCGGAAGGCGCCGCAGGGCGTGATGCGCGCGTCGTCCCTGGTCGCCTGGCGGATCACGGCGCCGTCGTCCTGGGTGCGCATCGAGCGGAACTTGTAGACGACGATCTCGCCGCCGTCCAGGCCGTTGCGGCGCTGCCTGAAGATCACCGGCCCCGGCGGGCTGAGCCTGATGCCGAGCGCGATCAGCGCCAGCACCGGTGCGATCAGCACCAGGATGCCCGAGGCGAGCAGGATGTCGCTCAGGCGCTTGACGAGGCGGTTGGTGCCGGTGAACGGCGTCTCGCACAGGCCGACGACGGGCACGCCGTTCATGTCCTGCAGCCGGCCCTGGATGATGCTGATGCCGAACACGTCGGGCACGGAGAAGACGCTCGCCGTCGTCCCCTGCACCCGCGCGAGCAGCGCGACGATGCGCGGCTGCGATCCCAGCGGCAGCGTGATGCAGACCTCGTGCACGCCCTGCGCGCAGGTGTAGGGGCCGACCTGGTGCAGGCAGCCCAGGCGCTGGAAGGCGGCGTCGTCGGCGCGCTCGTCGGCGCGGGCGTCGAAATGGCCGAGGAATTCGAGCCCGATGTCGCCGCGCGCGCGGAAGGCCTGCGCGACCTTGACGCCGAGCCTGCCGGCGCCGACGACGACCGACACCGTGATCGAGGGCTCGAGGAAGGCCGCGAACAGCGAAGTCACCGACTGGGGCGCGCTGTAGAAAGTGCGCTTGTACCCTCGGTCCTCGAACATCGGAAACGGCCGGCGGGTGCGATGCGGAGCGGCTGCCGCGCGGGGACCCGATGCCAGGTCGGGAAACGGCGGAGCAGGGTCTGCCCTGGGGCGATCGAGTCATTCTGTCGCATCGTCCGAGACCCTTTGGACGCTCCGGATACCCCGTGCGGCCGGTGACGGCGGGGCGCTGCCTACAATCGCTGGCATGAAACCGCCACGCTCGCTGCGCTCGCCGCTTCCGGGGACCCGGAAGGGCTCCTCCGTGACCTCGGGGGCTTCCAGGACCCGTGCACAGGCCGGGTGGACCTGAATGCTTCAAGATCTGCAGGCGCTGGTCGCCCCCGCCCTGGCCGAGCGCCTGACGCTGGTCATCAACCATGTGCTGGCCGCCGAGCCGGCGGCCACCGCGCGCCTGCGCCCGCATGCCGGACGCGAGCTGGCGCTGCAGATCGAGCGCTGGCCGGCGCTGCTGCCGGCGCCGCCGCGCCTGGCCTGGCGCGTGACACCGGCCGGCATGCTGGAGTGGAGCGGCGTCGACGGCGGCGCCGCGCCCGAGCTCGCCGTGCATCTCGAGGCCGCGAATCCGGCGCTGCTGGTGGCACGCGCGCTCGGCGGCGAGGCGCCGCCGGTGCAGATCGACGGCGATGCGCAGCTCGCCGCCGATGTGGGCTGGCTGATCCAGAACCTGCGCTGGGATGTCGCCGCCGACCTCGAGCGCCTGTTCGGCCCCGCGGTCGGGTCGACGATCCACCGCATCGGCTCGACGCTGGCGCGGGCGCTGCGCTCGGCGCTGGACCTCGCGTCCAAAGGCGCCGGCGCGTTCGGCGAGCGCCTGCGCGCGCGCAATCCTTGATCCACTTCGGCCGCCTCGTCACGATCGTCGTCACGGTCCTGCGCTTCGGGCTCGACGAGGTCGCGCTGTCGTCGTTCCGGCAGCGCTCGGTGCGCGGCTTCGTGCGCCTGGTCACGATCGGGCGCCGCCTCGACGCGCCGCGCGGCGAGCGCCTGCGCCTGGGGCTCGAGCGGCTGGGGCCGATCTTCGTCAAGTTCGGCCAGGTGCTGTCGACGCGGCGCGACCTGATGCCGCTGGATGTCGCCGACGAACTCGCCAAGCTGCAGGACCGCGTGCCGCCGATCCCGGCGGCGCAGGCGCGCGCGCTGGTCGAGAAGGCCTACGGCAAGCCGGTCGAGCAGGTGTTCGCGAGCTTCGATGCCGAGCCGGTGGCCAGCGCGTCGATCGCCCAGGTCCATTTCGCGACGCTGCCGGGCGGGCGCGAGGTCGCCGTGAAGGTGCTGCGCCCGGGCATGCTCGAGGTCATCGACCAGGACCTGACGCTGCTGCACCTGCTGGCGCGCTGGGTCGAGCGGCTCTCGGCCGACGGCAAGCGGCTCAAGCCGCGCGAGGTCGTGGCCGAATTCGACGGCTACTTGCACGACGAGCTCGATCTCGTGCGCGAGGCCGCCAACGCGGCCCAGCTGCGGCGCAACATGGCGGGGCTGAACCTCGTCCTCGTGCCCGAGATGGTGTGGGAGCTGTGCACGCCCACGGTGATGGTGATGGAGCGCATGCACGGCGTGCCTATCAGCCAGATCGAGCGCATCCGCGCCGCCGGCGTCGACATCCCCAAGCTCGCGCGCGACGGCGTCACGATCTTCTTCACCCAGGTCTTCCGCGACGGCTTCTTCCACGCCGACATGCACCCGGGCAACATCCAGGTGAGCCTGGATCCGAGGACCTTCGGGCGCTACATCGCGCTCGACTTCGGCATCATCGGCACGCTCACCGAAAGCGACAAGGAGTACCTCGCGTACAACTTCATCGCCTTCTTCAGGCGCGACTACAAGCGCGTCGCCGAGCTGCACGTCGAAAGCGGCTGGGTGCCGCCCGACACCCGCATCGACGCGCTCGAGAGCGCGATCCGCGCCGTCTGCGAACCGCATTTCGACCGCCCGCTCAAGGACATCTCGCTCGGCCAGGTGCTGATGCGGCTGTTCCAGACCTCGCGCCGCTTCAACGTCGAGATCCAGCCCCAGCTCGTGCTGCTGCAGAAGACGCTGCTCAACATCGAGGGCCTGGGGCGCCAGCTCGACCCCGAGCTCGACCTCTGGGTCACGGCCAAGCCCTTCCTCGAGCGCTGGATGAACGAGCAGATCGGCTGGCGCGGCCTCGTCGAGCGGCTGCAGCAGGAAGCGCCGCGCTACGCCCAGCTGCTGCCCGAGCTGCCGCGCCTGCTGCACGGCGCGCTGCACCGGCGCGCGCACCCGGCGCCAGGCGCCCAGGCGCTGCAGGCCTTGCTGGCCGAACAGCGCCGCACGAACCGCCTGTTGCAGACGCTGTTGTGGCTGGCGCTGGGCTTTGCCGCCGGGCTGATCGTGATGCGCGCCCTGCTGCCCGCCTTGTCTTCGGGGTAACCCTATAATTTCGCCTTTCGAATCAACCATTTAGCCATGCCCATCTACGCCTATCGCTGTGCCGGCTGCGGCCATGCGCAGGACGTTCTGCAGAAGATCTCGGACCCGGTGCTCACCGTCTGCCCGGCCTGCGGCGCCGCGACCTACCAGAAGCAGGTCACCGCGGCCGGCTTCCAGCTCAAGGGTTCGGGCTGGTACGTGACCGACTTCCGCGGCGGCAACAGCGCGCCCGCGAAGACCGAGGGCCAGGGCGACGCGACGGCCGCCGAAGGGGGCGGTGCAGGCGACAAGGCGGCCGACAAGGCGGCCGACAAATCCGCCGACAAGCCTGCCGACAAGCCCGCCGCGCCGGCAGCGGCGCCAGCCCCGGCGAGCCCGGCGGCGGCGCCGCCGGCCTCGAGCGACTGAACGCCGCCCGTGAAGAAATATCTCGTCGCCGGCTTGCTGGTGTGGTTGCCGCTGGCGATCACGATCTGGGTCCTCTCGTGGGTGCTCGGGTCGCTCGACGGCGTCTTCGCCTGGCTGCTGTCGGCGACGCAGGCCGTGCTGCCCGAGTCGGCGCGCGCCGGCATCGAGACCCTGCGCCATGTGCCGGGCATGGGCGTCGTCACGATGCTGCTGCTGATGCTGGCCACCGGCGTCTTCGCGGCCAACTTCGTCGGCCAGTGGTGGCTGCGCCAATGGGACCTGCTGATGGGCAAGATCCCCATCGTCAAGTCGATCTACAGCTCGGTCAAGCAGGTCTCGGACACGCTGTTCTCGAGCAACGGCAATGCCTTCCGCGAGGCCGTGCTGGTGCAGTACCCGCGCCCCGGCAGCTGGACCATCGCCTTCGTCACCGGCAAGCCCGGCGGCGAGGTCGCCCAGCACCTGGGGCCGGACCACATCAGCGTCTATGTGCCGACGACGCCCAACCCGACCTCGGGTTTCTTCCTGATGATGCGGCGCGACGATGTCGTGTGCCTGGCGATGAGCGTCGACGAGGCGCTCAAGTACGTCATCTCGATGGGCGTGGTCACGCCCGAGCTGAGCGCGCCGGCGGGCGCGGCGGGCGCCCGAAATTGACCGGGCTGGTCCGGCCCGGCAGCCGGCCAGCCCTGACGCGCCCGACCGCCATCGGGCCCGCAACAGCGCCGCGACGCAAGACAACCCCCGAATCGTTTGGAGTGTGATGATGAGAACCACCTACTGTGGCCTGGTCAGCGAAGCGCTGATGGACCAGACCGTGACCCTGATGGGCTGGGCCCATCGCCGCCGCGACCATGGCGGCGTGATCTTCATCGACCTGCGCGACCGCGAGGGCCTGGTGCAGATCGTCTGCGACCCCGACCGCGCCGCGATGTTCGAGGTCGCCGAGGGCGTGCGCAACGAGTTCTGCCTCAAGGTCGTCGGCCGCGTGCGCGCGCGCCCGGCCGGCACCGAGAACGCGGCGCTGACGAGCGGCAAGGTCGAGGTGCTGTGCCATGAGCTCGAGGTGCTGAACCCGAGCGTGACGCCGCCGTTCCCGCTCGACGACGAGAACCTGAGCGAGACCGTGCGCCTGACGCACCGCGTGCTCGACCTGCGCCGGCCGCAGATGCAGAAGAACCTGATGCTGCGCTACCGCGTCGCCATCGAGGTGCGCAAGTTCCTCGACGAGCAGGGCTTCATCGACATCGAGACGCCGATGCTGACCAAGAGCACGCCCGAGGGCGCGCGCGACTACCTCGTCCCCAGCCGCGTCCACGACGGCCATTTCTTCGCGCTGCCGCAGAGCCCGCAGCTGTTCAAGCAGCTGCTGATGGTGGCCGGTTTCGACCGCTACTACCAGATCACGAAGTGCTTCCGCGACGAGGACCTGCGCGCCGACCGCCAGCCCGAGTTCACGCAGATCGACCTCGAGACCTCGTTCCTCGACGAGCACGAGATCCGCGCCATCACCGAGGCGATGATCCGCACCGTGTTCCGCAAGACGATGGCGATCGAGCTGCCGGTCTACGCCGAGCTGACCTACGCCGACGCGATGCACCGCTACGGCTCGGACAAGCCCGACCTGCGCGTCAGGCTCGAGTTCACCGAGCTCACCGACCTGATGAAGACGGTGGACTTCAAGGTCTTCGCCGGCGCGGCGACGATGGCCGGCGGCCGCGTCGCGGCGCTGCGCATCCCCGGCGGCGGCGAGCTGAGCCGCGGCGAGATCGACGGCTATACCGAGTTCGTGAAGATCTACGGCGCCAAGGGCCTGGCCTACATCAAGGTCAACGACGCCGGCAAGGGCCGCGAGGGCCTGCAGAGCCCGATCGTCAAGAACCTGCACGACGCCGCGCTGGCCGAGATCATCGCCCGTACCGGCGCCTGCAACGGCGACCTGATCTTCTTCGGCGCCGACAAGGCCAAGGTCGTCAACGACGCGCTCGGCGCGCTGCGGCTGAAGATCGGCCTGAGCGAATTCGGCCGCAGCCATGGCCTGTTCGAGGACAAGTGGGCGCCGCTGTGGGTGGTCGACTTCCCGATGTTCGAGGCCGACGAGGAGAACGGGCGCTGGAACGCCGTCCACCATCCGTTCACCGCGCCCAAGGACGGGCACGAGGCGCTGATGAAGACCGACCCCGGCGCCTGCCTCGCGAAGGCCTACGACATGGTGCTCAACGGCTGGGAGATCGGCGGCGGCTCGGTGCGCATCCACCGCGCCGACGTGCAGGCCAAGGTCTTCGAGGCGCTGAACATCACGCCCGAGCAGCAGCGGCTGAAGTTCGGCTTCCTGCTCGACGCGCTGCAGTACGGCGCGCCGCCGCACGGCGGACTGGCCTTCGGGCTGGACCGCATCGCGACGCTGCTGACCGGCGCCGAGAGCATCCGCGACGTCATCGCGTTCCCGAAGACGCAGCGCGCGCAATGCCTGCTGACCGGCGCGCCGAGCTTCGTCGACGAGGGCCAGCTGCGCGAACTGCACATCCGGCTGCGCAACCCGGTGCCCGCGTCGTGACGCTGGGCTAGCATGGGCGGGTGCCCTGCCTGACGGTGGGGTTGGAGGCGCCGCGGCGCCGTGGAGCCCGATGTCCGAACCCCGCCCCTACAAGATCCCGCGCTCGGTGCTGGTGGTGATCCACACCCCGGCACTCGAGGTGCTGATGATCGAGCGCGCCGACGACCCCGGCAGCTGGCAGAGCGTGACCGGCTCGGTCGACCATCCCGACGAGGCGCTGGCGCAGACGGCGCGGCGCGAGGTCGCCGAGGAGACCGGCATCACCGGCGGCGCGCTGCGCGACTGGCAGCTGCATTACGACTACGAGATCTACGCGCGCTACCGCCACCGCTACGCGCCGGGCGTGACGCACAACACCGAGCATGTGTTCAGCCTCTGCGTCGAGCCCGGCACGCCGGTGACGCTGAACCCGCGCGAACACCTGGCCTGGCGCTGGCTGCCCTGGCCCGAGGCGGCCGAGCTCTGCTTCTCGCCGAGCAACGCGCGCGCCATCCGCCGCCTGCCCGAGGTCACGGCGGCGCCGCCATGAACCGGCTCAACCAGATGCAGTCGACGCTGCTGCCGCCGTACACCGGCATCGAATGCCTGCGCGTGGCGACCTACAACATCCACAAGGGCGTGCGCGGCATCGGCCCGCGCAAGCGCCTCGAGATCCACAACCTGGGCCTGGCCGTCGAGGCGCTCGACGCCGACCTCGTGTTCCTGCAGGAGGTACGGCTGTTCCACACGCGGCAGGCGCGCCAGTTCGACCGCACCTCGTTCGGCTGGCCGCCGCAGGGCCAGGCCGAATTCCTCGCCCCGCAGGGCTACGAGGTGGCCTACCGCACGAACGCCGTGACGCGCCATGGCGAGCATGGCAACGCGCTGCTCTCGCGCTGGCCGATGGGCGATGTCGGCCACCAGGACGTCAGCGACCACCCGTTCGAGCAGCGCGGCCTGCTGCATGTGCCGGTGAGCTGGAACGGCAGCCCGGTGCATGCGGTGGTGGTGCATTTCGGCCTCGTCCACAGCAGCCGCGTGCGCCAGGTGCAGCGGCTGGCGCGCTTCATCCGCGACGAGGTGCCGCCGGGCGAGATGCTCGTCGTCGCCGGCGACTTCAACGACTGGGGCGAGCGCCTGGACGAGCCGATGGCCGAGCTGGGCCTGACGCGCGCCCATGACGCCGAGCTCGAGCGCGGCGCGCGACCGACGTTCCCGTCGCTGGTGCCGGTGTTCGCGCTCGACCGCTTCTACCTGCGCGGCCTCGCCTGCCGCCACACGATGGTGCCGCGCGGCCTGGCGTGGGCGCGCATGTCGGACCATCTCCCGCTGGTCGCCGAACTGCATCCCGCCTGATGCCGGCGCGGTCGCAACCGGCGCGCTGGCGCCGCTGGGCCGCGCAGCCGGCGCCGCACTGGCTGGGCGGCAACCGGATCGAGCTGCTGCAGGGCGGCGACGAGATGTTCCCGCGCATGATCGCGGCCATCGATGCCGCGGCGCGCGAGGTCTGGCTCGCGACCTACATCTTCAACGACGACCCCTCGACCGCCGCCGTCGCCGATGCGCTCGACCGTGCCGCGCGGCGCGGGGTCGCCGTGAGGGTGGTCGTCGACGGCTTCGGCTCGCGGCCCGGCCTGCCCTGGCTGCGCCGGCGCTGCGCCGCCAGCGGCGTCCAGCTCGAGGTGTTCCGCCCGCTCGAGCGCTGGACCGCCTGGCTGCAGCCGGGGCAGCTGCGGCGCCTGCACCAGAAGCTGTGTGCCTGCGACGGCGGCCTGGCCTTCGTTGGCGGCATCAACCTGATCGACGACCGTCACGACCTCCACCATGGCTGGGCCGAGGCGCCGCGGCTTGATTTCGCGGTCGCGCTGGAGGGCCCGCTGGCGGCCTCGGTGCAGGTCGCGGCGCGCGCGATCTGGGCCCGATCGCAGCTCCTGCGCCTGTGGCCCGAGGAGGTGCGCGAGCTGGCGCGCAGCGCGCGCCCGCTGTCGCGCGCGCGCGCGCTCGCGCGCGGGTTGCGCGGCGCCGGGTCGCTGCGCGGCCCCGACGCGGCGCCCTTGCAGCCGGTGCGCGCGGCGCTGCTGGTGCGCGACAACCTGCGCCAGCGGCGCACGATCGAGCGCAGCTACATCGATGCGATCCGCGCCGCGCAGCAGCGCGTCGATCTCGCGGTGCCGTACTTCTATCCCGGGCGGCTGTTCAGGCGCGCGCTGCGCAACGCCGCGCAGCGCGGGGTCGAGGTGCGGCTGCTGCTGCAGGGCAAGATCGACTACCGCTTCGCGGCGCTGGCGGCGCAGGCGCTCTACGACGAGCTGTGCGCCCGCGGCGTGCGCATCTACGAGTACACGCCGGCGTTCCTGCATGCCAAGGTGGCGGTGATCGACGGCCGCTGGGCGACGGTCGGCAGCTCGAACATCGACCCGATGTCGCTGCTGCTGAATCTGGAGGCGAACCTCGTCGTCGATGATGCCGGTTTTGCCGCCGAGCTCGGGCGCCGGCTCGACGCCGCCTTCGCGGCCTCGGCCGAGGTCTCGGCCCGGCCGCGGCGCGCCGGCTGGCGCGGCTGGATCCGGCGCGGGTTCGTCGCCTGGGTGGCGGCGGTATACCTGCGCATGGCAGGGATCACGGGGCGGTACTGAAGTCGCGCTGCGCAATGCCATCGACGGGCGCGGCGCATCGGGTGCGCCTCAGCCGGGACCGGGGACGGCCCCGGCCTTCGCCCCGTCCAACTCGCCGCAGGGCGAGTTGGAGCCGCGGGGCTCAGCCGGGACCGGGGACGGTCCCGGCCTTCGCCCCGTCCAACTCGCCGCAGGGCGAGTTGGAGCCGCGGGGCTCAGTCCTGATGCATTTCGCCTACGAGTTGCACTTCGAGATGCGGCTCGCGCACCCGCTTGTCGGTGCGACGCTCGACGAAGATGCGCCGCGGGTCGAGGCCATGCCCGGCGAGGTAGCGGCGCACGTTCGCGAGCCGTGCCCGCGTGAGGTCGTTGTCCTTGTGCGTGCCGCCGTCGATCGTCCAGGGCCCGGTCGGCACGACGAGGACGACCTCGATACGCATGTCCTGGGCCTCGGCGATCAGGGCGTCGATGCGCGAGCGGGTCGCCGCCGTGAGCTGGTCGCCGGCGAACAGGCCCTGCGCCGGCAGCGAAGCCGTGCGGTTGTGGTCGCGGTCGTGGTTCGGCGTCGACGCCGGCGGCGGCTCGGGCGCAGCGCCGGGTGCCGCCAGCGCCGGGGTGCCGCCGCCCAGCGCGCAGGCGGCCAGGGTCGCGATCGCCGCGATGCGGTGGGTCTTGATGTTCATCCCTCGTTCTCCTTGCCCGCATTGTGTCTCGTCGGGGTGGGCCGGCGTCGGGCCGGCGCCGGCTTACCATCGCGGCCGCGATGAACAACCCGGAAGATCCAGCCTTGCATATCGCCTGCCTGTGCGCCGCCTGGTGCCGCACCTGCGAGAGCTACGGCCGCGTGTTCGAGTCGGTGCTCGCGGCGCTGCGCGTCGAGCACCCGGGGCTGCGCATGCGCTGGATCGACATCGAGGACGAGGCCGAACTTGTCGGCGACTACGACGTCGAGACCTTCCCGACCCTGGTCGTCACCGACGCGCGCGGCGTGCTCTTCGCCGGCGCGCTGACGCCGCAGCCGCAGACGCTGCGGCGCGTGCTCGACGCCGCGCTCGCGCTCCCGCGCGCCACGCCGCAGCCGCCCGCGGTGGAGGCGTTCGCGCGCCGCCTGCGGCGCACCTGAGCGCATCCCGGCGCGGGCCCGGCCGCGCCCCGATCCGGACCGCGGCGATCGCCGCCCGGGCGCCGCCGACGGCGCGGCCTCCAGGCCCCTCAGGCCAGCGGATGGCCGCCGGCGTCGAACAGGTCCTCGAACAGCGCCGAGCTGAGGTAGCGCTCGCCCGAATCGGGCAGCACGACGACGATGGTCTTGCCCGCATGCTCGGGCTTGTGCGCCCAGCGCAGCGCGGCCGCCGTCGCGGCGCCGCAGGAGATGCCGCAGAGGATGCCTTCCTCGCGCGCGAGCCGGCGTGCCATCGCGATCGCCTCGTCGTTGCCGACCGTCTCGACCGCGTCGATGAGCGAGAGGTCCAGCACCTCGGGGATGAAGTTGGCACCCAGGCCCTGGATCTTGTGCCCGCCCGGCTGCAGCGGCTGGCCGGCGCGCTTCTGCGTCAGCAGCGGGCTCGCGCTGGGCTCGACCGCGACCGTCGTGATGGCCTTGCCGCGCTTGCGCTTGATGTAGCGCGAGACCCCGGTCACGGTGCCGCCGGTGCCGACGCCGGCGACGAAGATGTCGATGGCGCCATCGGTGTCGTCCCAGATCTCGGGGCCGGTCGTGGCCTCGTGGATGGCCGGGTTGGCCGGGTTCTTGAACTGCTGCAGCAGCACGTATTTCGGGTCCGAGGCGGCGATCTCCTCGGCTTTCGCGACGGCGCCGTTCATGCCCTTGGCGCCTTCGGTGAGCACCAGCCTGGCGCCGTAGGCCAGCAGCAGCTTGCGGCGCTCGACGCTCATCGTGTCGGGCATCGTGAGCGTGATCGGGATTCCGCGCGCGGCGGCGACGAAGGCCAGCGCGATGCCGGTGTTGCCGCTCGTCGGCTCGACCAGTTCCTTGCCCGGGCCGAGCAGGCCGCGCTGCTCGGCGTCCCAGACCATGGCCGCACCGATGCGGCACTTCACCGAATAGGCCGGGTTGCGCCCTTCGATCTTGGCCAGCACGGTGGCCCGGGCGCCATCGGTGACGCGGTTCAGCCGCACCAGCGGCGTGCGGCCGATCGAGAGCGAGTTGTCGGTGTAGAAGTGGGGCATGGCGGGACTCCTGGAGAGCCGGCTACGGTAGCAGGGCCGGCGCTGCGTCGCAACGACGCGGAACTCATGTCGATATGCCCGGGCGGCACGCGTCGCCGTCGCCGGGTGCAGCGCCGGCATCGCCGGCGGCGAGGGCGGGCGCGCAGCCGGGGCCAGCCCACGGGGTGGGGCGTTGGAACGGCGCTTCAAGTCTGGCCGCGGATTGCCGAAAGCCCTCCCAGGACCGGCCATCGCCGGTGGTGCCGGGTCGTGCGTCGCGCGACCCGGTCGACGAGAGCGGCTATGGCAGTGTACGCAGGGCAGGGCGGGGCGATCGGGCCGGTGCGGCGCATCGGCCGGCGCATCCATGCCTCGTTGATGCCGGACTACAACCGCAATGCCACGATCTACTGGTGGACGATGGTGCTGCTGGGCGGGGGCTGCTTCATCGGGTCCTGCGCCGAGGTCCTTGCAATGGGGCTGCCGACCGTCGCGCAGGTCGCGGCGGGTACCTTGCTGGCGATGCTCGCGTCGCTCGTTCCGCTCAAGATACCGAGGACCGAGCAGCATTTCCTGTCGGTCGACGTATTTTGTTTCACTTTGCTTCTGCTGTACGGCCCTGCAGCTGGCGCCATTGCAGCGGGCCTTGCCGGCCTTGCTTGTGCATGGCGCGGCTCGAAACGTTGGACATCGCGACTCGGCTGCGCGACCATCAGTTCGGCCTGCGCGCTGTCCTGTGGCAGTCTCTTCATACTCGTTCTTCGAACTTCGCACCTGGACAGGCCTGCCGCTACTCTGGTATTGGCGGCATTGGGGTTCGGCCTGATCTATGCGATCTGCGATGTGCTGCTGATGTCGGCCACGCCTCGCCTCAAGCGCGGCCAGCGCCTGAGCTTCTCGGACGCCCGCGACGTTTTCGGCTGGGTTGGCGCCGCCAGCGCCGGTTCCGCCGGCATCGCCGCCGTGCTCTTCATCACCGCCCGCATCGCCGGCATGGGCGTCATGCTGACCGTGCTGCCCATCATGGCGCTGGTGCTGACGACGCTGCACTATTTCACGCGCCAGCAGGATGCCGAGGAGGCGGCGCGCCGCGCCGCGGCCCTCGCCGTCGAGCGCGAGGCCGAGCTGGCGCTGAGCCAGGCGCGCCAGCGCGAGGCCGAGCAGGCCGCGCAGCACCTGCGCGAGCTCGAACTGTCCGAGGGCCGCTTCCTCAACGCCTTCACCCATGCCTCGATCGGCATGGCGCTGGTCGGGCACGACGGCCGCATCCACCAGGCCAATCCGGCGCTGCACCGGCTGCTGGGCTGCGCCGCGGGCGCGCTCGAGGGCCGTGGCCTGCTCGAATTCGTCGACGGCGCCGATCGCGCGCGCGCCGGCGCGACGCTGGACGGCGCCAGTGCCGGCGAAGAGGCCGTCCATCCCGCCGAGGTGAGCTGTCGCCGCGACGACGGCACCGAGGTCTGGGCGAGCCTGAGCTGCAGCCTGTTCGCCGACCAGGCCGCGCAGGGGCCGAGCCTGATCCTCCAGGTCCAGGACGTGAGCGCACGCCACCGCGCCGAACTCGAACTCCAGCACCGGGCGTCGCACGACAAGCTCACCGGCCTGGCCAATCGCGACCGCTTCAACGAGGTGCTGGCGCAGGCCATCGCCACCGCGCGCGACGATCCGGCGCAGGGCTTCGCCGTGCTGTTCCTGGATTTCGACCGCTTCAAGCTCATCAACGACAGCAAGGGCCACACGGCCGGCGACGAGTTTCTCGTCAAGTCCGCGCAGCGGCTGCTGCGCTGCCTGCGCCGCGGCGACCTGCTGGCGCGGCTGGGTGGCGACGAGTTCGCGATCCTCGCCGCCGGCCTGCCCGACGACGCGGTCGCGGTCGAACTCGCGCAGCGCCTGCTCGAGGCGCTCAACGAGCCGCTCAGCCTGGGCGCGATGGAAATCGCCGCCACCGCCAGCATCGGCATCACCTTCAGCTCGATCGGCTACGCGCGGCCCGAGGACATGCTGCGCGACGCCGACATCGCCATGTACCGCGCCAAGGTCGGCGGCAAGGCGCGCTACGCGCTCTTCGACGTGCGCCTGCACACCGAGGTGACGCAGCGCGTGCGCCTGGAGGCCGACCTGCGCCACGCGCTCGCCGCCCAGGGGCTGGCGATCGCCTACCAGCCGCTGTACGACCTCGTCGACGGCTCGCTCATCGGCTTCGAGGCGCTGTCGCGCTGGATCCACCCCGACCTCGGGCCGGTCAGCCCCGGCGCCTTCATCCCGATCGCCGAGGAGTCGGGCCTCATCACCCAGCTCACCGGCTATGTGCTGCACGACGCCTGCGCCCAGATGCGGCGTTGGGCCTTCGAGCATCCGGGGGCGGGCGAGCTGGCGGTGCATGTCAACGTCGCCGCGCGCGACCTCGCCGACCTCGATTTCGTGCCGCGCGTGCGGCGCGCGCTCGCCACCAGCGGCATCGCGCCGCGGCGCCTCGTCATCGAGCTCACCGAGAACATCCTGATGGCCGAGCTCGAGGCCGCGATGAGCGCGCTCAAGGCGCTGCGCGAACTGGGCGTCGGCCTCGCGGTGGACGATTTCGGCACCGGCTATTCCTCGCTCGCCCACCTCGCGGTGCTGCCGATCGACAGCCTCAAGATCGACATGTCCTTCGTGCGCAACCTGCGCCCGGGATCGAACGAGGCGGCCGTGATCAACGCCATCGTGCTGCTGGCGAAATCGCTGGGCAAGCATGTGATCGCCGAGGGCATCGAGACCGAGCTCCAGCTCGGCATGCTGCGCGATCTGGGCTGCGACTGCGGCCAGGGCTTCCTGCTCTCGCGACCGCTCATGGGCGATGCGCTGGACGCGCTGCTGCGCCGTCCGCACCGCTATCCGGCGGCGCGGGCGACGCCGCCGCCGCCCGAGCCGCTTGCGCGCGCGGCCTCGGCCGCGCTCTAGGACCCGGTCAGCGGAACAGGCCCAGGCGCTGCGCCTCGAGCGCGGCCTCGGCGCGCGAGCTCACGTTGAGCTTGCGGTAGATCTGCTTGACGTAGTCGGCGATCGTGTGCCGCGACAGGCCGAGCTGGACCCCGATCTCGGGCAGCGTGTAGCCCTTGGCGACGCGCAGCAGGACCTCGCTCTCGCGGTCCGTCAGGCTCACGCTGGGCATCAGGTGCTCCTGCGGCTGCGGCTTGGCCTTGGCGCTGAAATACGCCATCACGCGCCGCGCGATGCTCGGCGACAGCGGCGGCTCGCCCTGGCTGATGCGCTGCAGCTGCTCGGTGATGAGTTCGCGCGGCTGCTCCTTGAGGATGTAGCCGAAGGCGCCCGCCTGCAGCGCCGGGAACAGGTGTTCGTCGTCGTCGTGGATCGTGACGACGACGCTCTGCGCATCGGGCTGGATGTCGCGCAGCCGGGTCACGACGTCGACGCCGCTGCCGTCGGGCAGTCCGAGGTCGATCAGCGCGAGGTCGAACTTGACCACGCCGACGAGTTCCTTCGCGTCGTGCACGCGCGCGCTCTCGGAGATCGTCGCGCCGGGAAAGACCTGGAGCACGAGCTTGCGCATCCAGGCCCGGATTTCGGGCAGGTCTTCGAGCAGCAGGATGGTCTTCATCGGCGCGGGCGGAAGCGGTGGATTCGATCTTATCGGCCGCAGCGGTCGCGGCCACAGCGCCTCAGGGGCCTTCGACCGCGCGCGCGAGCGGAAGCGTGAGGCGTATCACGGTTCCATAGCCGCGGCCCGACTCGACCAGGCATTGCCCCTGCAACTGCTTGGCCCGGTTCTTCATGCTCGCCAGGCCGTGGCCGCGGTCGAGCCGGCCCTCGGTCTCGGGCGCGATGCCGTCGCCGTTGTCCTGCACCGCGAGGTGGAAATCGCCGGCCGAGATGTCGGCGCTGACCGAGCAATGGGTGGCGCCGCTGTGCTTGATGATGTTGCTCGTGGCCTCGCGCAGGATGCGCGTCGTCTGCACATAGGCGCGCGCCGAGAGCATCTGCGGCAGGTCCTCGGGTGCCTCCCAGTCGCCCTCGATGCCGGCCTGCGCCAGGCGCGAGACGACCTCGGCGCGCCAGTCGCCGAGCGCGTCGGCCAGGCGCACCGGGCGCCCGGTGAGCCCGCGCACCGACAGCCGCATCTCCTCCAGCGCCTCGCGCGCGAGCGTGCTGATGCGCTCGCTGTCGCTCGTGTGGACGATCGTCAGCAGCTTGGCGCCGAGGTCGTCGTGGAGGTCGGCCGCGATGCGCTTGCGCTCGCGTTCGGTGACCTGCTCGACGCGCAGTTCGGCGAGCTGGTGGAAATTGCGCTCGATCTCGGCCGTCGCCTCGCGCACGCGCAGCTCGAGCTCGGCCTTGCCGATCTCGGCCTGCTGCAGCGCGCGGCCGTGTTGCTGCAGGGCCCGCCCATGCTGCTGCACGAGGCGCAGGCCGACGAGCGCGAGCACCAGCGGCACCAGCAGCTGCGCCAGGCCGGCCGCGATCTGCGGCAAGCCGGCCCATTGCACGGCGGCCTCGACCGCGCCGGCCAGCGCCGCCGCGCCGAGCATCGCTGCCATGAGCCAGAACTGGCGCGTGCCGCGCTGGCGCTGCAGATGCCAGACGGCGGCGGCCGCGAGTTCGGCGCCGAACACCAGGTACCACAGGCTGGCGATGCGGTGCATGCGCTGCGGGCCGCCGAGCATCAGGCTCAACGCCAGCAGCGCGCATTGCAGCGGCAGGCCGAGGTCGGCCACGCGCCAGCGTCCGCGGCCGTAGCGCAGCAGGAACTGCACGGCGGCCCAGGTCGCGAAGCCGAGCACGGCGCAGTTCAGGAACTCGGCCTCCGAGTGGCCGAGCGGGCGCAGCGGCAGCACGCGCAGCCAGCCGCGCGCATCGATCAGTGCCCAGCCCACCGAGAGCGCGCCGAAATAGGCCAGATGGCTCTCGCTGCGGTTGATGAAGCCGAGCACGAACATGAAGCCGCCCATCAGCAGCAGCGTCGCGCTCATCGCCTGCGGCGCGTCGACCTGGATCGCCGCCAGCCGCGCCCGGCGCGGCGCCAGTTCCGACTGCGGCCCGATCTCGAGCGCCGAGAGCGCGCCGGCGCGCTGGCGCGCGCCGACCTGGGCCAGCGCGTGGCCGGCGACCTTGATGTCGAGCCGGTTCGCCCGCCCGCGCAGCAGGGCCGTCGGCAGCGTGACGAGCTGGGGCGCGTTGCAGTGGTCGTCTATCGGTGCGTTCATGCGGCCGCCGCTGTGCAGCAATTCGCCGTTGAGGTAGACCTCCAGGTTGGCGCAGACATGCGGGATGTAGACCGCCATCAGGTCGTCGGGGGCGAGCGCGGCGGCATCGTCGTCGAACTCGACGCGGTACCACAGCGTGCCGGCGTAGCCCGGGCGGCTGTTGCGCCACTCGTCGGGCAGCGGCACCTCGCGCGCCGGGGCATCGGTCGGGAATGCGGTCGAGCCGACGTCGCCGGGGGCGCTCAGCGCCGCGTCGACGTGCAGCGTCGCGGCCTGCACCGGCAGCCCCAGCAGCAGCCAGAACAGGGCCGCCAGCAGCGGCATGCGCGGGTTCCTCATGCTGGGCCGATTGTGCCTGGGCCCGGCGCTGCGACAATGGCCGGCCATGACTGAATGCACGCTTCCTTGATCCGGCGCCACGTCTTCGAAGGCGCCGACAACCGCCGCCTGGCCCAGCTCTGCGGGCCGCTCGACGGCCATCTGCGCGCGATCGAGGCGGCGCTGGCGGTGACGCTGCAGCGGCGCGATGCGAGCTTCCGCATCGAGGGGCCGCGCGACGGCATCGAGCGTGCGGTGCGCCTGCTCGACACGCTCTACGCGATGGCGCGCGCGCCGATCGGCGCGCAGCAGCTGCAGCTCGTGCTGCGCGACTACAGCGCGGTGACGGCGCCGGCGGCCGACGACGAGGCCGTCGTGCTGCACACCCGCCACAGCGATCTCGCCGGCCGCACGCCCAACCAGGTGCGCTACCTGCGCCAGATGCTGGTGCACGACATCACCTTCGGCATCGGCCCGGCCGGCACCGGCAAGACCTTCCTGGCCGTCGCCTGCGCCGTCGACGCGCTCGAGCGCCACGGCGTGCAGCGCATCGTGCTCACGCGCCCGGCGGTCGAGGCGGGCGAGCGGCTCGGGTTCCTGCCCGGCGACCTGGCGCAGAAGGTCGACCCCTATCTGCGGCCGCTCTACGACGCGCTCTACGACCTGATGGGGCTGGACCGCGTCGCCAAGGCCTTCGACAAGGGCCTGATCGAGATCGCGCCGCTGGCCTTCATGCGCGGGCGCACGCTCAACCACGCCTTCGTCATCCTCGACGAGGCGCAGAACACGACGCGCGAGCAGATGAAGATGTTCCTCACCCGCATCGGCTTCGGCAGCCGCTGCGTCATCAACGGCGACGTGAGCCAGGTCGACCTGCCCCAGGGCGTGACGAGCGGGCTCGTCGATGCGCGCGCGGTGCTGCAGGGCGTCGAGGGCATCGCGTTCACCGAGTTCGGCGCTGGCGACGTCGTGCGCCATCCGCTCGTGGCGCGCATCGTCGATGCCTACGACCGCGCGCGCCGGGCGCAAGGCGTGAAGGACGCCGCGGCGTGAAGGCGCGGCCGCCGCTGCAGCTGTCGCTGCAGTTCGCCGACCCTGGCCATCGCGCCGAGCTGCCGCGCCACCGGGTGCAGCGCTGGATCCGCGCCGCGCTCGATGCGCCGGCGCAGATCGCCGTGCGCATCGTCGGCGCCGACGAGGCGCGTGCGTTGAACCGCGACTACCGCGCGCGCGACTACGCCACCAACGTGCTGACCTTCGATTACGAGCATGCGCCGACGGTCGTCGCCGACCTCGTGCTGTGCGCGCCGGTGGTCGCGCGCGAGGCGGCCGAGCAGGGCATCGGCCTGACCGCGCATTACGCCCATCTGCTCGTCCACGGCACGCTGCACGCGCAGGGCTGGGACCACGAGGACGACGACGAGGCCGCGCGCATGCAGGCGCGCGAGACCGCGATCCTGGCCGCGCTCGGCGTCGCCGACCCCTACGCCGACGGCTGAGAACGCGCCGGCCGGGGCTTCACTTGGTGCCGAAGAGCCGGTCGCCGGCGTCGCCCAGCCCGGGCCGGATGTAGCCGTGGCCGTCGAGTTCGCGGTCGACGGCGGCCGCGTAGACCGGCACGCCGGGGTGATGGGCGTGGAAGTTGCGCAGCCCCTCGGGCGCGGCGAGCAGGCAGACGAAGCGGATCGAGCGCGGCCGCGTCTCCTTCAGCCGTTCCACCGCGGCGACGGCCGAGTTGCCGGTGGCCAGCATCGGGTCGAGCACGATGGCGTCGCGTTCGGCCATGTCCTGCGGCATCTTGAAGTAGTACTCGATCGCGACCAGCGTCTTCGGGTCGCGGTAGAGGCCGACATGGCCGACGCGCGCGCCGGGCACGATCTCGAGCATGCCGTCGAGCAAGCCGCTGCCGGCGCGCATGATGACGACGAAGACGGTCTTGCGGCCCTCGATCACCGGCGAGCGCATCGTCTCGAGCGGGGTCTCGATCTCGATCAGCTGCGTCGGCATCTCGCGCGTGACCTCGTAGGCCATGAGCATCGCGATCTCGTGCAGCAGGCGCCTGAAGCTGGCCGTGCTGAGGTCCTTCTGCCGCATCAGCGTCAGCTTGTGCTGGACCAGCGGGTGGGTGATGACGTGGACTTCGGCTGCGCTCATCGCTCGCTTTCGACGTTAGGCTTTCGGCCGCCGGTTCAGAACAGGGTGCCGTCGGATTCGATCTTCAGCGGCGGCGCGCCGTCGCGGCGCCGCTCGCGCGCGATCTCGCGCCCGGCGGCCCAGGTGCCGCCTTCGAGGATGCAGGCCAGCGGCAGGTCCGGGGCGTCGAGTCGCTCGCGCACCAGCGGCGCGAGCTCGTCGAGCAGCGCCACCGTCAGCGCGCGCCATTCGACGACGAACTCGTCGCCCGGCCGCCAGGGGCGCTGGAGCGCGTGGGCGGCGCGCGGCACGACGACGCCGCCGTCGATCAGCAGGCCGCCGTTGCGGTATTCGGGCAGCGCCGTGAGGGCCTCGATGCCGCGCACCCGAACGCCGCTGCGCTGCAGCGGCTCGACCAGCGAGTAGGCTATCCATTGGCTCAGCTTGTGGAAGGGCACGTAGCCGCCGGTGCCGCCGTCCTCGCCGCCGCCGGTGGCCGCGCCCGCCCAGCGGTGCGGCCAGACATCGCCGGCCGGCAGGCCGCGGATGCGGCTGCCGCCGCCCCAGATCGGCGCCAGCGTGCGCAGCAGCTCGCCCAGCAGGTCGGCGGCGCTGACCTCGGTGCGCAGGCCGCCGTCGGTGAGGCGGTCGTAGATCAGCGCCGGGCGCGCGGTGACGCTGCCGGCTTCGCCGCGCAGCACCGTGCCCAGCCGCGCGAGCAGGCCGGCACGCCCGTCGAGCCCGACGAGCGGATTCGCGCCGCCGGCCTGGAACAGTTCGCGCAAGGCGCCGGGGCCGATCACCTCCAGCCGCGCCGCATCGGCGCGCAGCGGGTCGGCCGGGTCGGCCGAAAAGCGCCCGCCGAGGAAGCCATGCCAGCTCGCCACCCCCAGGCCCTCGGAGCGCGCGAGCGTGAGGCCGCTGCCGGGCTCGGCATAGGACCAGGCGGGGCCGGCGCCGGCGTCGAGCAGCACGCTGACCAGGGTCAGGTCGAAGCGCGCGCGCGCGGCCTCGGCGGCGCTGCGGCCGGCGAGCAGGGCGTCGAGCTGGCGCGGCCGGTCGATGCCGCCGGCCTCGAAATGGCGCCAGCGGCTGTGCAGCGGCACCGCGAGGTCGGGGTAGCGGCTGCGCGTCAGCGCCGCGACGCGGTCGGCGAGCGCCGGCAGGCCGCTGCGATCGATCCTGAAATGCGGGCTCACGCCGTCATCGACGGCGGCGAGGATGGCGCGGCAGCGCCTGCGTATCGTCGCCGGGTCGTGCAGCCCGCGCAGGACATGGATGGCGGCTTCACTCAAGGGCGCGTCCCTGGACCCGTGCGAGATCGGAGGCGCGGGGAACGCTGCGGTCGGTGAAGTAGCCGGCGGCGATCTTGGCCTCGATCTCGACGCGGGCGTCGGCGGGCACCAGGGCGTCGGGGATCTTGACGCGCTCGCCGACCTCGATGCCGCTGCCGACGATGGCGTCGTACTTGTCGTTGCTCATGCTCACGAGGCGGTGGATCCTGCGGATGCCGAGCCAGTGCAGCACGTCGGGCATCAGTTCCTGGAAACGCATGTCCTGCACGCCGGCGACGCATTCGGTGCGCATGAAGTACTTGTCGGCGCGGTCGCCGCCGGGCTGGCGCTTGCGCGCGTTGTAGACGAGGAACTTGGTGACCTCGCCCAGCGCCCGGCCCTCCTTGCGGCTGTAGGCGATGAGGCCGACGCCGCCCGCCTGGGCGCCGCGGATGCATTCCTCGATCGCATGCGTGAGGTAAGGGCGGCAGGTGCAGATGTCGCTGCCGAAGACATCCGAGCCGTTGCACTCGTCGTGCACGCGCGCGGTCAGCGTCACCTCGGGGCGGGCGAGGTCGCGGATGTCACCGAAGACATAGAGGGTCTGGCCGCCGATCGGCGGCAGGAACACCTCGAGGTCGCTGCGCGTGACGAGTTCGGGGTACATGCCGCCGGTTTCCTCGAACAGCGCGCGGCGCAGCTCGGCCTCGCCGACGCCGAAGCGCGCGGCGACCCCGGGCAGCCACCAGACCGGCTCGATCGCGACCTTGGTGACGGCGGCGCTGGCGTCCTCGAGCAGGATGCGGCCGTCGATGGCCAGGCGCTGGAAGGCGATCGCCTGGCGGATCTCGGGCAGGTGGACATGGGCCTTGGTGACGGCGATCGTCGGCCGGATGTCGTAGCCGGCGGCGAGGTACCCGGCGTAGACCTGCTGCACGCTGGCGCCCCAGGGGTCGATGGCGACGATGCGGGCCGCATCGCCCCATTGCGGGTAGGGCCCGACGAGGTCGGTGGGTGCGGTGTCGGTGAGGTCGGCGCGGTGCCCGCGGCCGAGGTTGCCGGCCGCCACCGCGAGTGCACGATAGACGCCGTAGCTGCCGCTGTGCGTGCCGATGACATTGCGTTGGCCGCGGTCGGCGGTGGTGCCGACGACCGGGCCGCGCGGCAGCGGATCGCTCGCGCCCCAGTGCAGGGGCGGCGCGCCCGACGGGCCCTGGCCCGGATGCGAAGTCAAGCGGATATGGCTGCGGCCGGGCACATGATCCATCGGGTCTTTCTGCCATGAAACCGTGCAAGATACGACAGAAGCACCTCGTCCGGGGAATGTTGACCCGAACGGCCCGCCGGGAATAGGCGGAAGTCCTCCCTGCGAAGGTTTACAGCTTCAATTCCCTGTCGAGGCATGGGATCGTGGCTTGCGCACTCGTGGCGCATTTACTCACGATAAACAGGAGTTATTGAATGACGAACTCGAAGCAGATTGCACAACCTACCGAGACCCAGAAGACCATTCCGGAATTGAGCCTGGAGCAGCTGCGCCAGGTTTCGGGTGGGCAAACGGTCTATCTGGAAAAGGCGACCGTCAGGCCCACTCAGACGGTCTACCTCGAGTGATTTCTTAACTCGACCTGCGCTTGCCGCGCCCGAAGGCCGTGTCGGCCTTCGGGCGTGTTTCGTTCGATCTACCCCTCGAATGTTGCGCCCATGCGTCACTCGCATGACGTTTCTCGGGGCTCGAAGCCATCCGCGCGGCCTTGACGGCATCATGGAAGTCACAAGGACTTAACCCTTCCAGGAGTCGCCATGGTCATGTCTCGTTCCCCAAGTCAGCCGCGGCCGGCGCTGCCGGTTCGCCCAGTGCTCGCCGCCGCCGCGCTGGCCTCGCTGCAGCTGGGCGCCGCGGCCCAGACGGCGCCGACCCAGCTCCAGACCATCACCGTCACGGCCGAGCGCCGGGTCGAGAACATCCAGGACGTGCCGGGCTCGATCAGCGTCGTCAGCGGCGACCTGATGGACGCGCTGAGCGCCGGCGGCCAGGACGTGCGCGACCTCGCCGGCCGCGTGCCGAGCCTGAACATCGAGTCGTCGTTCGGACGCGCCTTCCCGCGCTTCTACCTGCGCGGCTACGGCAACACCGACTTCCACCTCAACGCCTCGCAGCCGGTATCGCTGGTCTACGACGACGTGGTCCAGGAAAACCCGATCCTCAAGGGATTCCCGGTCTTCGACGTCCAGAGCGTCGAGGTGCTGGCCGGACCCCAGGGCACGCTGTTCGGCCGCAACACGCCGGCCGGCGTGGTCAAGTTCGATTCGGTCGCGCCGTCGCACAAGCGCGACGCCTACTTCAGCCTCGGCTTCGGCAACCTGGGGACGATCAACGCCGAAGGGGCCGGCAACATCGCCCTCGGGCCGGACTGGGCGATGCGCATCTCGGCCCAGGACCAGCACCGCAAGGACTGGGTCCACAACACCGACCCCGCCGGGCAGACCCCGGCCACCGAGGGCTACGAGGATCTCGCCGTGCGCCTGCAGGCGCTGTACCAGCCGTCGCAGGCCTTCAGCGCGCTGTTCAACATCCACCACCGCGACCTCAACGGCAGCCCGCGGCTGTTCCGCGCCGGCATCATCCAGCCCGGCACCAACAACCTGATCGCCGGCTTCAACCCCGACCGCATGTCGATCGACGGCGTCAACGCCCAGCATGTGACCTCCACCGGTGCCAATGCCCGGCTGAAGTGGTCGCTGGCGGGCGCCGACCTGCACTCGATCACCGCGATCGAGACCGTGCGACCCTTCAGCCGCGGCGATGTCGACGGCGGCAGCATCTACGCCTACCCGACCGGCGCGCTCAATGTCGCGCTGTTCCCCGACGAGACCTCGGACGCGCTGCATGGCCATCGCCAGCTGACGCAGGAGTTCAGGCTCGAGTCGCGCCAGCCGGGGCCGCTGAGCTGGCAGGCCGGCCTCTACGCCTTCGACGAGCGCTACACCTGGGAGAACATCGACTATTCGAACGCGCCGCCCTATGGCACCGGGGTGCCGGTGTACTCGGAGACGCATCAGGCGAACCAGGCCTGGGCGCTGTTCGGCGAGGCCAAGTACCAGGTCACCGAACGCTTCAAGGTCGGCGCGGGGCTGCGCTACACGCGTGACAAGAAGCAGCTCTACAGCTATGTGCCGGCGGTGGGCGGCCAGGTGCTGGACACGAGCAACGGCGTCGCCGCCGACACCAGCGACACGAAGACGACCTGGGATCTCTCGGCGCTGTACGCGATCGCGCCCGACATCAACGTCTATGCGCGCATCGGCACCGGCTTCCGCGCGTCGACGACGCTGCCGGCAGGCGAGTTCGGCCCGCTCAGCCAGGCCGGCCCCGAGACGATCACCTCGTACGAGGCCGGCATCAAGAGCGAATTCTGGCAACGCCGCGGCCGGCTCTCGGCGGCCGTCTACCGCTACGACGTCAACCACCTCCAGCTCACCGAGGTCGGCGGCGGCGGCAACAGCAATACCGTCAAGAGCGCGAACAAGGTCATCGGTCAGGGCTTCGAGCTCAGCCTGGACCTGCTGCCGCTGGACAATCTGACGCTCTCGCTCAGCACCAGCCTCAACGACGCCAGGATCCACGACCCGAACCTGACCGTGGCCGGCTGCGGCGGCGGCTGCAAGGTGACCAGCCCGGCCGTCCCCGGCGGCGGCGGCGAGGTCTACGTGAACGGCAACCAGCTGCCGAACGCGCCGCGCTGGACCGGCAACCTCAACGCCCGCTACGCGATCCCGACCGGCGGCGGCAACGAGTTCTACGTCTACACCGACTGGACCTACCGCAGCAGCGTCGACTTCTTCCTCTACCGCTCGATCGAGTTCACCGGCAAGCCGCTGACCGAGGGCGGGCTGCGCGCCGGCTACGACTGGAACAACGGCAAGTACGATCTCGCGCTCTACGTGCGCAACTTGACGAACCAGATCCGGGTCACCGGCGCGATCGACTTCAACAACCTGACCGGCTTCATCAACGATCCGCGCACCTACGGTCTGCAGTTCAAGGCCATCTTCTAGCCGCCTAGCACAGCAAGCTGTCTTCCCGCTTTTGGCCTAGCGGGACCGCAGGCCATTGCGGGCGCGGCGTGCAGGAACGCCGCGCAGGGCGCAGACTCGGGCACCTATCCGAGGAAAGATCAGCATGGCCCAGCCGCGCGTCGTCGATTCGATGGAAGCCGCGGTCGATGGCTTGCTGGCGGCCGTGCCCGGCACCATCGTGCTCGGGCTCCCGCTGGGCATCGGCAAGCCCAACCGCTTCGTCAACGCGCTCTACCGCCGCATCCGCGCGCGGCCCGAGCGCCGCCTCGTCATCGTCACCGCGCTGTCGCTCGAGCGGCCGCAGGGCCGCAGCGAGCTCGAGCGCCATTTCCTCGAGCCGCTGGTCGAGCGCCTGTTCGGCGACTATCCCGAGCTCGACTATCTCGCCGATGCGCGCGGCGCCGGCCTGCCGCCGAACATCGAGGTGCGCGAGTTCTTCTTCCGCTCCGGCGCCTATCTCGGCCACGACGCGGCGCAGCGCTCGTTCATCGCCTCCAACTACACCTTCGTCGCCCGCGACATGGTGCTGCAGGGCGTGAATGCGATCGCACAGGCGGTGGCCGAGACGCGCGCGGGCGGGCGCTGGCGGCTGTCGATGTCGAGCAACCCGGATCTCTCGTTCGAGATCGCCGAGCGCTGCGCCGCCGCCGGCGCCCCGCTGTACAAGGTCGCGGTCGTGAACCGAGAACTACCCTATATGGGCGGCGGCGCCGAGGTCGCGCCGATGTTCTACGACCTCGTCGTCGACGCGCCCGAGGGCACGCACCGGCTTTTCGGGCCGCCCAACACCGAGGTCGCCGACGCCGATTACGCGATCGGCCTGCAGGCGGCCAGTCTCGTCGCCGACGGCGGCACGCTGCAGATCGGCATCGGCTCGCTCGGCGACGCCGTGGCGCGCTCGCTCATCCTGCGCGAACGCGAGAACGCCGGCTTCCGCCGGCTCGTCGACGGGCTCAGCCCGGGAGGCGCGCAGGGCCGCGAGCTCGGACGCTTCTACCGCGGCCTCTATGGCTGCTCGGAGATGTTCGGCGCCGGCCTGCTCGAGCTGATCGACGCCGGCATCGTGCGGCGCGAGGTCTACGGCGACCTCGTGCTGCAGCAGCTGATCAACCGCGGCGACATCGCACCGGCGGCGGTCAGCGCGGCGACGCTGCAGGCGCTGCTGCAGGCCGGCCGCATCCGCTCGCCGCTGACGGCCGACGATGTCGCGTACCTGATCCGCCACGGCGTGTTCCAGCGCGGCGTGCGCCTGAGCGAGGACTGCCTCGTCGCCCCCGACGGCATGCAACTGCCCAACGACCTGCGCGACCCCGAGGTGCTGGCCGCCATCGGCCCGACCCTGCTCGGGCCGCGCCTGGCCGGCGGCGTCGTGCTCACGGCCGGCTTCTTCATCGGCCCGCAGGCCTTCTACGAGCGCCTGCGCGGCCTGGCCGCAGGCGAGCGCTCGCGCGTCGAGATGACGCGCATCGATTTCGTCAACCAGCTCGACGGTGCGGCGCAGCGCGACAGCGCGCTCAGGCGCGCGCAGCGCGTCAAGGCCCGCTTCATCAACACGACGATGAAGGTCACGCTGCTGGGCGCGGCGATCTCGGACACGCTGGCCGACGGCGGCGTCGTCTCGGGCGTCGGCGGCCAGTACAACTTCGTCGCGATGGCCCATGCGCTGCCCGACGCGCGCTCCATCCTGATGCTGCGCTCGACGCGCGAGGGCCCGGACGGACCGGCCAGCAACATCGTCTGGGACGGCGGCGGCAACGAGACCATACCGCGCCACCTGCGCGACCTCGTCGTCACCGAATACGGCGTCGCCGACCTGCGCGGGCACACCGACGGCGAGGTCGTCAAGCGCCTGATCGCGGTCGCCGACGCGCGCTTCCAGGAGGAACTGATCACGCGTGCGCGCGCCGCCGGCAAGCTCGAGCCGGGCTGGGAACTGCCGCCGCAGCGCTGGCCCAACACGCCCGCCTCCTTGCGCGCGCGGCTGCAGCCTGGAATCGATGCCGGTTGGCTGCCGCCTTATCCCTTCGGTACCGACCTCAACGCTGACGAGCAGCATATTGTCGCTGCCCTCAAACGATTGCAGCAGGCTGGCCATCATCCGGTCGAACTCGTGACGCTGGCACTGCGCAGCCTCTGGGAGGGACGCGAGGCGCCGCGGGCCTATCTGGAACGGCTCGGCATCGACGAAGCGAACAGTTTCAAGGATCTCTTCATCGGCAGGCTGTTCGCGGGGAATCTGTAGGCCGCGGCGCGAGACGGCGCGCGGCCGGGACCGTAGACTGCGCAGTCCGATGCATGTCCTGACGCTGGGCCGGCGGCCCTACCTCGAAGTCGAAACCGCGATGCGCGCCCACACCGCGGCGCGCGGCGCCGACAGCGCCGACGAACTCTGGCTCGTCGAGCACGATCCCGTCTACACCCAGGGCATCGCCGGGCGCGACGCCCATGTGCTGGCGCCCGGCGGCATCCCGGTCGTGCGCACCGACCGCGGCGGCCAGGTCACTTACCACGGCCCGGGCCAGGTCGTCGCCTACCCGCTCGTCGACCTGCGGCGGCTGGGCATCTACGTCAAGGAATATGTGTACCGCATCGAGGAGGCGGTGATCGACACGCTATGGACCTGGGGCGTCGTCGGCCATCGCGTGCGCAGCGCGCCGGGCATCTATGTGCGGCTGGCCGACCCGCGCTCGCACGCGCTGCTCGAGGTCGACGCCGGCCATCCCTTCGCCGGACTGGGCAAGATCGCCGCGCTCGGCATCAAGGTCACGAACCACCGCGCGTACCACGGCGTGGCGCTGAACGTCGCGATGGACCTCGAACCCTATGACCGCATCGACCCCTGCGGCTACGCCGGGCTCGAGACGGTGGACCTGCGGCGCTGCGGCGTCGACGTGGGCTGGGACGAGGCGGCCGCGCGGCTGGCGCGGGCCCTGCAGCGACGGCTGGCGCCGTAAAATCGGGACTTTCCCCGAAGGCGCCCAGCCACCATGTCGACGGCCTACGACCCCACCGCCAAGCAGAAATCGCAGGCCAAGACCTCGCGCATCCCGATCAAGATCGTCCCCGCCGAGACGCTGAAGAAGCCGGCGTGGATCCGCGTCAAGGCCGGTTCGCCGTCGACGCGCTTCTACGAGATCAAGCAGATCCTGCGCGAGCACCGGTTGCACACCGTCTGCGAGGAAGCCTCGTGCCCGAACATCGGCGAATGCTTCGGCAAGGGCACGGCGACCTTCATGATCATGGGCGACAAGTGCACGCGGCGCTGCCCGTTCTGCGACGTCGGCCATGGCCGGCCCGACCCGCTCGACGCGGCCGAACCCGAGAACCTCGCGCGCACGATCGCGGCGCTGAAGCTGCAGTACGTCGTCATCACCAGCGTCGACCGCGACGACCTGCGTGACGGCGGCGCCCAGCATTTCGTCGATTGCATCCGGCGCACGCGCGAGCTCTCGCCGGCCACGCGCATCGAGATCCTGGTGCCCGATTTCCGCGGCCGCGCCGACCGCGCGCTCGAGATCCTCAAGGCCGCGCCGCCCGACGTGATGAACCACAACCTCGAGACCATCCCGCGCCTGTACAAGGAGGCGCGACCGGGGTCCGACTACCAATTCAGCCTGAGCCTGCTGCAGCGCTTCAAGCAGGAAGTGCCCGGCGTGCCGACGAAGAGCGGGCTCATGGTCGGCCTGGGCGAGACCGACGAGGAGATCCTGCAGGTGATGCGCGAGATGCGCGAGCATGGCATCGAGATGCTGACCATCGGCCAGTACCTCGCGCCCAGCGGCCACCACCTGCCGGTGCGGCGCTATGTGCATCCCGACACCTACGCGATGTTCGAGCGCGAGGCGATGGCGATGGGCTTCTCGCACGCCGCCGTCGGCGCGATGGTGCGCAGCAGCTACCACGCCGACGAGCAGGCGCATGCGGCGGGCGTGACCGTCGGCGTCGCGTCGTCGTAATCGACCGCGGGCAGGGCCGCCAAGGCGTCCAGTTCGCCCCGTTCGCGTCCGCCAGATCGAACTGTTCGCGCAGCGCCTGGCGCAGGGTCTGCACATCGGCAGCCGTGGCCGCTTCGGGTGGTGGCTGCTTGCGAGCAGCGGCGGCGGCCCGCAGCGTCTGCGTCAAGGTGGCCGGGGTCAGCGTCGCATCCAGGTTCCAGATCTGTGCCGCCGTGCCCACGTCCACCTGCGTGCCGCCCAGGCCCAGGTCGCAGCGGTAGTTCGAACCGGATACCGACCAGCGCATGCGACCCGAAGCCTGCAGATGCGCCGCCAGCTTGCGCTGCAACTCCTCGCCCGTGGCCTCGAGGCAGACGATGCGGCCGCCCTGCAGCACAGGCAGCGCGGATCATCCGGGCGCGACGACGCCCACCCGCTTGTCCCAGGTGGCGTTCCCTGTTTGCATGAGTCCGCCCGTCGCTCCGTGGTCGGGCGCGCAGGACTTCCCTGCCGCCTGCCTACTCGCCGCAAGCGAACGGTACCGTGGCCGCGGCCGACAGCGGCGCCGCGGCATCCGCCGCGCGCATGGTGACCTGCAGATCCAGCGGGCGGCACCCGGTGCCCTGCAACCAGAAGGCGAGATGCGTCGTGCCGCCGCGCGCCAGCGCACCGAGTGGCAGGCTGCGGTCCAGCAGGATCCGTCGGTGGCCGCCGCGAGTCGCCTGTTCGCGCGCGATCAGCCGCACCGGCGTCTGTGCACGCAGGACGGCGCCTGGAGCCAGCTTCACCGCCACGACCACGAGCATCGCCGTCGACGAATCCGGGCCGGTCACCACGTTCCACAGTTCGGGTCCGCCCGGTGCCAGCACATCGGCCGAGAAGGTTCCCGAGGTGCTCTGGAACAGCCGCGCTTCGAGTTGCAGTTGCGCCAGCGCGTCCTGCGCCGGGGCGGCCGCACAGGGCAGCGAGCACAGAGCCACGCAGGACCAGAGGTGCAGGTGCCGCAGGATGCGGGTCGACATAGGCATCGCGAATGTCGTCGTCGTCGGGGCCACGGGATTCCCCATACTATGCCGGCTGACCCCGCGCAGATGTCCATGCGCAGGCGAGGCCGGGTTGCAGGCGTCGTCGGTATTGATGACGACCGTGGACGACCGTGCGCGGAGACCGCCAGCCGGCGTGGACAGTTACAGTGATGGGCCGACGCCAACCAGCCGCCGCCATGACGAACCCACGAACCGCCACCGATCGTTCCTCGTTGCACGCCCTGCTGCGCGCGATGCCCAAGGCCGAGCTGCACATCCACATCGAAGGCTCGCTCGAACCCGAGCTGATCTTCGCGCTCGCGGCGCGCAACGGCGTCGCGCTGCCCTACGCCAGCGTCGAGGCGCTGCGCGCCGCCTACGCCTTCACCGATCTGCAGAGCTTTCTCGACATCTATTACGCCGGCGCCAGCGTGCTGCTGAAGGAGGAAGACTTCTTTGCGATGGCCTGGGCCTATTTCGAGCGTGCCGCCGCCGACCACGTGGTGCGCGCCGAGATCTTCTTCGACCCGCAGACGCACACCGAGCGCGGCGTGCCCATCGAAGCCGTGATCCTCGGCCTGGCCCGCGCCTGCCGCCGCGCCGAGTCCGAGCTCGGCATCAGCGCCGACCTCATCCTGTGCTTCCTGCGCCACCTGAGCGATGAGGCGGCCTTCGCGACGCTCGAGCAGGCGCTGCCCCACCGGCAGCATTTCATCGGCATCGGCCTGGACAGCAGCGAGCGCGGCCACCCGCCCGAGAAGTTCGAGCGCGTCTACGCGCGCTGCCGCGAGCTCGGGCTGCACCTCGTGGCCCATGCTGGCGAGGAGGGGCCGCCCGCCTACATCCGCAGTGCGCTGGATCGCCTGCATGTCGAGCGCATCGACCATGGCGTGCGCTGCCTCGAGGACGCGGCCCTCGTGCAGCGCCTGGCCGCCGCGCGCGTGCCGCTGACGGTCTGCCCGCTGTCCAACGTCAAGCTGCGCGTGTTCGACAAGATGGCCGACCACAATCTGCCGGCGCTGCTCGAAGCCGGGCTGTGCGCGATGGTCAACAGCGACGACCCGGCCTATTTCGGCGGCTACCTCGTCGACAACTACCTCGCCGCCTTCGACGCGCTGCCGCAGCTCGGGCGCGAGCACGCCTACCGGCTCGCGCGCAACGGCTTCGAGGCCGCGTTCGCGACGTCGGAACGCAAGGCCGGGTGGTTCGCGGCGCTGGACGCCGCCTTCGCCGCCGCCCCCGCCGCTTCGGCCTGAGGGCCGCGGCTCGACCGCGCCCGGCGGCGAGCCGGACGGCTGCTAGGCCGCGACCGTCTCGGCCGTGGCTGCGGCGAGCCGGGCGGCCGTCGCGCCGAAGGCGTAGGCGTCCATGCCGAGGTCGCCATGCGTGTGGCTGGCGTGGATGCGCAGCGCCGGACCATTGCCCCCGGCACCGGCGGCGACGAAGAACGGCAGCAGATGCTCGTCGGTCGGGTGCATCAGCACCGCGTGGGGAGCAAGGGTCCGGTAGTCGAACAGGGCTTCCCAGTCAGCCGCCGCCGTGCGCGCGGCGAACCAGTCGCGGAACGCCAGGCTCTCGGGCGTGACGGCCTGGTCGGCGTCGACGCGCAGGCCGCCGGCGAAGATGCGGCGCAGGTTGTGCGTGATGCCGCCGGTGCCGACGATGAGCACGCCCTCGTCGGCCAGCGGCGCCAGCGCCGCGCCGAGCTCGAACAGCCGGCGCGGGGCCCAGTTCGGCGGCCAGCCCAGCGGCAGCACCGGCACGTCGGCGCCCGGGTAGGCATATTTCAGCGCCGTCCAGATGCCATGGTCGAGGCCACCCGCGTCGACGCGGTGCGCCGGCAGGCCGACGGACTGCAGCCGCTCGGCGACGCGGCCGGCCAGCGCCGGCGCGCCGGGCGCGTCGTAGCGCATCTCGTAGAGCCGCGGGTCGAAGCCGCCGAAGTCGTACACCGCCTCGTGGCGCGGCGCGGCCAGCAACGCCGGTTCGCGCGTCAGCGTGTGACCCGAGATGGCGAGGATGGCGCGCGGGCGCCCGAAGGCGGCGTCGATCGCCGGTCCCAGGCGCGCGATGAAGGCACCCGCCGCGCGCGGTTCGAGCGCGATCATCGGCGAGCCATGCGAGAGGAAGAGCGGGGGCAGCGTGTCCATGCCTGGATTGGAACATCGGCCGCAGGAGGGCGCGTTCAGCGGCGTTGCACGCAGGATTCTGCGCCGCGCCGGGCAAGCCGCAATTCGGCTAAGGTCCGGTCATGTCCCATCCACGCCCCCCTTCGATCGCCCTGCTGGCCTGGCGCCAGACGCGGCGCGACCTGCGCGCCGGCGAGTTGCGCCTGCTCGTTTTCGCCGTGCTGCTCGCGGTGGCCGCGCTGACGGCCGTCGGCTTCTTCGCCGACCGGCTCGATGCCGGCCTGCAGCGCGATTCGTACCAGCTGCTCGGCGGCGACGCCGTGATCGAGAGCGACGAGGTCACGCCGCCCGCATTCGCGGCCCAGGCGCGCGCGCTCGGCCTGCGCACAAGCGACTCGGCCACCTTCCCGAGCATGGCGCGTGCCCCCGACGACCGCGGTGGCGCGACCCGGCTCGTCGCCGTCAAGGCGGTCGACGCCGCCTACCCGCTGCGCGGACGCATGCAGTTGCGCCAGCGGCCCGACGGCCCGGTGCAGGTGCTGGCCGCCGCGCCGCCGCCGGGCCAGGCCTGGGTCGACGCCTCGCTGCTGGACGCGCTGCAGCTGCGGCTCGGCGACACGCTCCAGCTGGGCGACGCGACGCTGAAGATCACCCGCCTCATCGTCGTCGAGCCCGACCGCGGCACCGGCTTCACGAGCTTCGCGCCGCGCGTGATGCTGGCGCTGACCGACCTGCCGGCCACCGGTCTGGTGCAGCCGGCCAGCCGCATCGGCTACCGCCTGGCCGTCGCCGCGCCGGCGGGGTGGAGCGTGGCGCGCGGCGACGCCACCGTGCGCCGCTACACCGACTGGTGCCGCGAGCGCGTGCGCGCGCAATCGCTGCGCGGCATCCGCATCCAGAGCGTCGAGAGCGGCCGCCCCGAGATGAAGCAGGCGCTGGACCGCGCCACCAAGTTCCTCAATCTCGTCGCGCTGCTGGCGGCGCTGCTGGCCGCGGTGGCGGTGGCGATCGCGGCGCGCGACTTCGCGGCGCGCCGGCTCGACGGCTGCGCGATGCTGCGCGTGCTCGGGCTCTCGCAGCGCCGCATCGCCGGCGCTTACGCGATCGAGTTCGGCCTCGTCGGCCTCGCCGCGAGCGGGCTCGGCCTGCTCGTCGGCCTCGCGCTGCATGGCGTGTTCGTCGCGTTGCTTGCCGGACTCGTCGCCGTCGACCTGCCGCCGCCGGGGCCGGGACCGGCGCTGTTCGGCCTCGGCATCGGCATGACGCTGCTGCTGGCCTTCGGGCTGCCGCCGGTGCTGCAGCTCGCGCGCGTGCCGCCGCTGCGCGTGATCCGGCGCGATGTCGGCGCGCTCGCGCCGGCCTCGCTCGCGGTGCTGGCCGCGGGCCTCGTCGGCTTCGTCGCGCTGCTGCTGGCGGCGACCTCGGACCTGCGCATGGGGCTGATCGCGGTCGGCGGCTTCGCCGCCGCGGTCGCCTTCTTCGCCGTCGCGTCCTGGGCCGCCGTGCGGCTGATGCTGCGCCTCGTGCCGGCCGCCGGCGCGCCGCGCTGGCTGCTGCTGGCGACGCGCCAGGTCGGTGCGCGGCCGGCCTATGCCGTGCTCCAGGTCTCGGCGCTGGCGGTCGGTCTGCTCGCGCTCGTGCTGCTGATCCTGCTGCGCACCGACCTCATCGCGAGCTGGCGCGAGGCGACGCCGCCCGACGCGCCCGACCGCTTCGTCATCAACATCCAGCCCGACCAGGCCGGCGATTTCCGCGCCGCCTTGACCGCCGGCGGCGTCGCGCGCTACGACTGGTACCCGATGATCCGCGGCCGCCTGGTCGCCGTCGACGGCGCCCCGGTGCGGGCCTCGAACTACGCCGACGCGCGTGCGCGCCGCCTCGTCGAACGCGAGTTCAACCTCAGCCACAGCGCCGTGCTGCCGCCGAAGAACGACGTCGTCGCGGGGCGCTGGGTCGCCGACGAGGCGGGCGCGATCTCGGTCGAGCAGGGGCTGGCGCAGGAACTCGGCCTGAAGCTCGGCGACACGCTGCGCTTCGACATCGCGGGCCAGTTCCGCGAGGGCCGCATCACCAGCCTGCGCAAGGTCGACTGGGGATCGATGCGGCCGAACTTCTTCGTCCTCTTCCCGCTCGCGCGCATGGACGACCTGCCGCTGAGCTACATCAGCGCCTTCCGCGCGCCGCCGCAGCATGGCTTCGACGCTTCGCTGGCGCGCCGCTTCCCGAACATCACCGACATCGACGTCTCGGCCACCATCGCCCAGGTGCAGGCGGTGCTCGACCAGGTCATCGCGGCGGTCCAGTTCCTGTTCGCCTTCACGCTCGCCGCCGGCCTCGTCGTGCTGTTCGCCGCGGTGAGCGCGACGCGCGAGGCGCGCGCGCGCGAGTTCGCGGTGATGCGCGCGCTGGGTGCCGGCGCCCGGCTGCTGGCGCAGGTGCAGCGCGCCGAGCTGCTCGGCGTCGGAGCGCTCGCGGGCCTGCTGGCATCGGTCGCCGCGGTCGTGCTGGGCTGGCTGCTCGCGCACCGGGTCTTCGATTTCAGCTGGCACCCTTCGCCCTGGGTGCCGCTGGCGGGCATCGTCGCCGGCGCGCTGCTGGCGCAGGCGGCGGGCTGGTGGGGCCTGCGCGAGGTGCTGCGGCGCCCGGTGGTCGAGACGCTCCGGCGCGCCGGGGCCGTCTAGCCAGCCCGCGGGGATGGGGCGCAGGCAGGCTGCGAGCGTCGGTCGGGCCGGCCGACCGCCAATGCCGGCGCCGGTTCAAGGTCTTTCCCGCCGGTGCCTAGAATTCGAATGAATAAATCAAAACGCTGCGATTCGTTGGTGATGCATGGGTGACCACGATTTATCCACATCGGACGATTCCGATCATCGGAGTTGGCATTGAGGGCCCGCGCGCATCGATCGATCGCCTTCCTGGCGGCGCGCAGCTATCTCGGCGTCGCGATGCAATTCGCCTCCACGGCGATCCTGTCGCGGGTGCTGACGCCTGCTGAAATCGGTGTTTTCGCCGTGGCTGCCGTGTTTCGCGCGCTGGCGAGCATGTTCAGGGACTTCGGCGTCGGCGAATACCTGATCCAGGCCCGGGAATTGACGCCGGCCCGGATTCGGGCCGCGTTCACGCTCAATTTGATCGTATCCTGGTTCGCGGGGCTGGTGATCTACGCTGCGGCGGCCCCATTGAGCCGGTTCTACGGCTCGGCCGAGATCGCGGGCCTGCTGCATGTGCAGGCCTGCAATTTCATCCTCATTCCATTCGGCGCCATCGGATTCGCCTGCTTCAGGCGGGAGATGAATTTCCGTCCCATGTTCATCGCCAGCGCCGCTTCCGACGCGGTCGGCCTGGTCGTCGCGGTCGTCCTTGCGCTGCGCGGCCAGGGTGCGATGAGCCTGGCCTGGTCATCGCTGGCCGGTGTCGCAACCTCGGTCGCGGTGTCGCTGGCCATGCGTCCGCGCGGCTTCCCGCGCTGGCCCGCGTTGCAGGGCCTCGGCGAAGTGGTGCGCATCGGCGGCTGGGCGGGCAGTGCCAACCTGCTGGCGCAACTGGGCCGGGGCGCCCCCGAGATGATCCTGGGCCGGATGCTCGGCCTGACCAGCGTCGCGATGTTCAGCCGGGGCTACGGTTTGACGCAGATGTTCAACCAGCTGGTCGCGCGCGTCGTGACGCCGATCTGCCTGCCGTATTTCGCGCGCGCCGTGCGGGAAAGCGGGGACTTCCGCCACGCCTACGGTCGCAACATGGCGTTCTTCATCGGCATCGGGTGGCCGCTGCTGGGATTCCTGGGCCTCGAAGCCCGGCCGCTGATCCGCCTCGTGTACGGCGATCAATGGGCCGCCAGCGTGCCGCTGGCGGCCCTGCTGTGCGGTGTCGGGGCCATCGACCTGATCCATATGGTGGCCAAGGACGCGCTCGTGGCCCATGGCGCGGTGCGCGAGGCCACGCGCCTGCAGCTGTGCCTGCAGACGACGCAGATCCTGGGCCTGGCCGGCGGCGCGACCCAGGGTCTCGAGGGCGCCTGCTGGGGGCTGCTCGCAGCCTCGCTGCTCGGCGTGGCCTGGGCCCAATGGCATCTGCAGGCGGTGACGCGCTGGACCCTCGCGGAGGGCTGGGAGCAGGTTCGATGCAACCTGCTGCCGACCTGCGCGGCGCTTGCGCCGGTGGCGCTGTTGCGGCTGATCAGGCCGCAGCAGGCCGACACGCTCGCGGGGGCCGCGCTGGGTGCCCTGGCCGGCGCCGCGGCCTGGGCGCTCGCGGTCCGCCTCGCGTCGCACCCGCTGTGGCAGATCTGGGTCGGCGCCCCCTGGCGCCGGGCGCCGGGGTCCGCTACCGGGACTACTGAATGAGGCCCATGTCGGCGCTGCTCATCAGGCCCTCGATGTCCATCAGGATCAGCATGCGCTCGCTCTCGTTGTCGCCCTGGCCGCTCTTGATCGTGCCGATGCCGGTGATGAACGAGGCGTCGACGCTCGAATTGAGTTCGGGCGACGGCTTGATGTTGTCCTTGCTCAGCTCGAGCACGTCCGACACCGAGTCGACGACGGCGCCGACGACGCGGCCGCGCACGTTGAGCACGACGACGACGGTGAAGGTGTTGTATTCGGCGTTCTCGCAGCCCAGCTTCAGCCGCAGGTCGATGATCGGGACGATGACGCCGCGCAGGTTCACCACGCCCTTGATGAACGAGGGCGAGTTGGCGATGCGCGTGGGCTGCTCGTAGGAGCGGATCTCCTGCACGCGCAGGATGTCGATGCCGTATTCCTCGGCGCCGAGGCGGAAGGTCAGGAACTCGCTGCCCTGCGAAGCGCGGCCGTTCGCGCCGCCGGTTGTCGCGTTGGCACGCGCGGCCTCGTGGCGCGCGACCTGGGTGGCTTCGGCAATCATGTCCATGGCGGGTCCTTAAGGTGAACGGTGATCTGTAGGGGTTATCGGCAAGGCCGGCTTGCGGCTGTAGGCCCGGCTGTCAAAAGGTTTCCCAGTCGTCGTTGGCGTCCGCCGCCGTCGGCAGCGCAGCGGGTGCCGGCGCGGCCTTGCGCGGTGCCGGGGCCGGCGCCGCGCGCTGGGCCTGCTTGATCGCGACCCGCGCCGTGGCCGCCGGCGT
>JAGWVB010000369.1 GCA_018971105.1 Burkholderiales bacterium | reverse complement strand
GCGCTGCTGGACTTCATCGGCGTGCGGCCGGGGATGATCGCGCTCGATGTCGCGGCCGGCGGCGGCTACACCTCGGAGCTGCTGGCGCGCGCGATCGGCCCCGCGGGCGCCGTCTACGGCCAGAGCGCGCCGCCCCGGTCCCCCGCGCCCGCGCGCACCTCGGCCACCGCACTGGCCGCGCGCGAACACCGGCTGGAGGCCGACCATGTCCCGGCAGCCCAGCTCATCGCCGTGCAGCAGCGCTTCGAGGACCCGGTGCCGGCGGTGCTCGCCGATGGCGGCATCGACCTCGTGACGCTGGTCTTCAACTACCACGACTTCGGCCACATGGGCGTCGACCGGGCGCGCTTCAATCGCGCGCTGTTCAAGGCGCTGAAGCCGGGCGGCCTCTACGTCGTGGTCGACCATGCGGGACGGCCCGGCACCGGCATCTCGGAATCGGGGACGCTGCACCGCGTCGAGGAAAGCCTGGTGCGGCGCGAGATCGAGGCCGCGGGCTTCCGCTTCGTCGCCGCCGGCGACTTCCTGCGCGATCCGGCCGACCCGCGCGACGCCAGGCAGCCCGCGGTGCCCGAGGACGCCTTCGCGCTCAAGTTCGTGCGTCCCTGATGTCGGTCGCGCCCGGACTGCTGGTACTGCACGGCAACCGGGCCGAGGCGCTCGTCGAGGCGCTCGCCGCCTGGACCGCGCGCCATCCGCTGGCGCCGCTCGAGTCCGAGGTCTTCCTGGTGCAGAGCAACGGCGTCGCGGAATGGCTGAAGATGGCGCTGGCCGAACGCCACGGCGTCTGCGCCGCGACCCGGGTCGAGCTGCCGGCGCGCTTTCTCTGGCGCGCCTATCGCAGCCAGCTCGGACGCGCGGCCGTGCCGCAGCACTCGGCGCTGGACAAGCAGCCGCTGACCTGGCGCCTGATGGCGCGGCTGCCGGCGCTGCTGGCGCGGCCCGACCCCGAGGGCGTCTACGCGCCGCTGGCGCGCTTCGTGGTCGCCGGCGACGAAGCCCTGCGCTACCAGCTGGCGCAGCGCCTGGCCGACCTCTACGACCAGTACCAGGTCTATCGCGGCGACTGGCTCGAGGCCTGGGCCGCCGGGCAGGACGCATTGCCGGCCTGGAACGGCAGCGGCGGCGCGGCACCGTGGCCTCCCGATCAACGCGGGCAAGCCGCGCTGCCTCCCGATCAACGCGGGCAAGCCGCGTGGCCTCCCGATCAACGCGGGCGAGCCGCGCTGCCTCCCGATCAACGCTGGCAAGCCGCGTTGTGGCGCGAACTGCTGTCGGACCTGGGTGCCGACGAGCTTGCCGCCGCGCGGCCGCGCCTGCATCGCCGCTTCGTCGCCGCGCTCGAGGCCGGCGCCGCGCCCGAGCAGCCGCTGCCGCGCCGCGTGATGCTGTTCGGCATGACCCACGTGCCGATGCAGACGCTGGAGGCGCTGGCCGCGCTGGCCCGGCGCAGCCAGGTGCTGCTGGCGATCCCCAATCCCTGCCGCTACCACTGGGCCGACATCATCGACGGCCGCGAATCGCTGCGCGCGGCGCGCCGGCGCCAGCCGCTGCGCGGCGGGCGCGACCTCGCCGCCGTGCCGCTGGCGCAGATGCATGCCCATGCCCACCCGCTGCTCGCGGCCTGGGGCCGCCAGGGGCGCGACTTCATGCGCCAGCTCGACGCCTTCGACGACGCCGACGCGATGCGCCGCGCCGGCCTGCGCGTCGACCTCTACGACGAGGACCCCGGGCGCACCCTGCTCGAGCAGGTGCAGGCGCGCGTCCGCGACCTCGTGCCGCTGGCCGAGCATGAGGCGCAGCCGGTCGACGCGGCCGACCGTTCGATCGTGTTCCACATCGCTGCGGGCGCGCAGCGCGAGGTCGAGGTGCTGCACGACGAGCTGCTGGCGATGCTCGCGTCCGAGCCGCTGCAGCCGCGCGACATCATCGTCATGGTGCCCGAGATCGAGACCTACGCACCGGCGATCCGCTCGGTCTTCGGCCAGTACGGGCGCGGCGACGCGCGCCGCATCCCCTACGCGATAGCCGACCTGCGCCAGCGCGGCGCGAACCCGCTGCGGCGCGCGCTCGAGTGGCTGCTGCAGCTGCCGCAGCAGCGCTGCACGCTGGCCGAGCTGCGCGCGCTGCTCGAGGTGCCGGCGCTGGCGGCACGCTTTCGCATCGACGCCGCCGACCTGCCGCAGCTCGTCGCCTGGGCCGAGGGCGTCGGCGTGCGCTGGGGCCTGGATGCGGCGCAGCGCGGTGCGCTCGAGCTGGCGGCCTGCGGCGACGCCAACAGCTGGCGCTTCGGCCTGCGCCGCATGCTGCTGGGCTATGCCAGCGGCGCGGGCGGCCGCGCCTGGGACGGGATCGAGCCCTATGCCGAGGTCGGCGGCATCGAGGCCGGGCTCGCCGGCGCGCTGGCGGCGCTGCTCGAGGCCCTCGAGCGCTGGTCGGCGCTGGCCGCGACCGCGGCCACGCCGGCGCAATGGGCCGAGCGCCTGCAGGCGCTGCTGGCGACCTTCTTCGACGCCGCCGACGAGCGCGACCGCTGGACCCTGGCCGCCTGCGGCGACGCGCTGCGCGAGTGGCTCGAGGCCTGCGACGCGGCGCATTTCGATGCCCCGCTGGCGCTCGCCGTCGTGCGCGAGGCCTGGCTCGCGCGCCTCGACGAGCCGTCGCTGGAGCGGCGCTTCCGCGCCGGCGGCGTCACCTTCTGCACACTGCTGCCGATGCGGGCGATCCCGTTCGAGGTCGTGTGCCTGCTCGGGATGAACGACGGCGACTATCCGCGCGCGACGATGCGCAGCGACTTCGACCTCATGGGCTGGCCCGGCCAGGCGCGCCCCGGCGACCGCTCGCGCCGCGACGACGATCGCCAGCTCATGCTCGAGGCGCTGCTGTCGGCGCGGCGCCGGTTCTATGTCGGCTGGAGCGGGCGCAGCCCGCGCGACCACAGCGTCCAGCCGCCCTCGGTGCTGGTGGCGCAGCTGCGCGACTATCTTGCCGCGGGCTGGGGCGACGCGGTGCTGCCCGCGCGCACGACCGAGCATCCGCTGCAGCCGTTCAGCCGGCGCTATTTCGAGCGCGCTTCGGCGCTCGCGACGCAGGCGCGTGAATGGCGCGCCATGCATCTGCAGGCCGCGGCGCCGGAGCCCGCCGCGCCGCCGCCCCAGGCACCCGATCCCGCGGTGCCGTTGACGACGGCGCGCCTGGCGCGCTTCCTCCAGTCGCCGGTGCAGGCCTTCCTGCGCGACCGGCTCGGCGTCGTGCTGCGCGACGCGGAGCTCGTGGCCGATGACGAGCCCCTGGTCCTCGGCGG
>JAGWVB010000074.1 GCA_018971105.1 Burkholderiales bacterium | reverse complement strand
TCCATTTCCCGCTCTCCGACAAGGCCTCGCTGTGGGCCGAGGATGCGGCGCGGCTGTACGCCGCCGCCGTCGCCGCGCAATGGGACCCCGATGTCGCGGTCGACTGGCAGGCCGCCTTCGACCTGCCCGACGAGGTCGAGGACGCCGTGGTCCAGGTCATGAGCTACCTGGTCGAGAACGAGAACGCCGCGCTGCTGGTGCCGGCGCGCTTCCTCGGCCAGATGCATCCGCATTACCGCGAGGTGCTGCAATGCCTGGCGATCACGCTCGCCGACGAGGCGCGCCATGTCGAGGTCTTCACGCGCCGCATCGCGCTCAAGGGGCGCAGCCCGGCGCGCTCGACGGCGGGCGCCCAGGCCTCGCTGAAGACGCTGTTCGACGCGCCCGACTTCGCGGTCTCGTCGCTGCTGCTGGCCGTGCTCGGCGAGGGCAGCTTCGTCCACCTGCTGAATTTCCTCCAGGCCTGGGCGCCCGATCCGGTGACGCGCCAGATCTGCCGCCTGGCCGGTCGCGACGAGGCGCGCCATGTCGCCTTCGGCATGTCGCACCTGACCTGGCAGCTCGCCGTCGATCCCGGCCTGCGCACGCACCTGAGCGCCGCCGTCGACGCCCGCTACGACGCGCTGGCCGACACCGACGGCCTCAACGAGGAGGTGTTCGACGCGCTCGTGCTGCTCGCCGCCGGCGCGTTCACGCCCGAGGCCGTCGCCGCCGGCCATGCGCGCGTGCAGCAGCTGATGGCCGACATGGCCGAAGGCCGGCGCGCGCGCCTCGCCAAGCTCGGTTTCGGGGCCGAGGCGGCGGCGGCGCTGGCGCAGCGCCACACGCGCAACTTCATGTAGCGCGGCGCGGCCCGACGAGCCGCCGGCACAGGCCGACGAAGGCGATGAAGGCCAGGCAGGCGCCGATCGACGCCGCCAGCAGCGGCAGCCGGCGCGGGAAGATCAGCAGATACGGCTGGCCCTTGATCATCGAGGAGAAGCTCGAGACCGCGAAGGGCATGAAATACAGCCTGAAACGCTGCCAGCGGTCGGTCGCCGCGCCGCGCTCGACGCTCAGCCGCAGCGCATAGCCGATGACGAGGCTGATGCCGGCCGAGCTCAGCCACAGCGACGGCGCGGGGTCGAACAGCGCCACCGCGGTCACGAGGTACCAGATCAAGTAGCACCAGAGCACGAGCTTGCCCCGGGGCAAGGCGGCGAAATAGCGCAGCAGCGGCATCGGCTCAGGCTTCGTGCGCGGCGATCGAACGCTGGATGTCCTCGAGGCTGACGCCGCGCGTCTCGACCGCGCTGCGCGCGAGCAGCACCGCCGCGGCCGCCATCGGCAGCGCGATCACCAGCGCCGAGAGCGCGAAATGGTCGAAGAAGCCGAACAGTGCCAGCCCCGCGCCGACGATGCCGCCGAACTTCGAGCTCGCCGCCACCAGCCCCGAGCCGCTGCCGCGCAGATGCACCGGGTAGATCTCGGCCGCATAGGGGATCAGCATCGCGATGACGCCGCTGACGCTGACGAGCAGCGCCACCGTGGCGGCGGTGGTCAGCGCCGTCGAGCGCAACTCCAGCAGCGCCAGCGCCGCGAACAGCCCCAGCGCCAGCGCCGTGCAGGCGATGAAGACGACGAGCGACTTGAAGCTGCTCCAGCGCTGGTACATCAGGATCACGACGCCGATGCCCGGCAGCGCGAGGACGGCCGAACGGGCGAGCAGCGCGCTGGCCGTCGCCGGATCGACGCCGAGCTGGCGCAGATTGCTCGGCAGCCAGAGCAGGAAGCCGAAATTCGCCAGCCCCCATCCGATGCCGCAGACGAGCAGGGCCCAGGTCACGCGCGCGTGGCGGCCGTGGACGAGCTGGCGCAGGCTGGCCGCCGGGTGGCTCTCGTCGATCATCGGCGCGCCGGGGTGGCTGGCGTCGTCGGTCTCGAGCGCGGTGCGGCGGCCGGCGTAGCGCTGCAGCACGGCCAACGCCTCGTCGCGGCGGCCGCGCGAGGCCAGGAAACGCGGCGATTCGGGGATGTAGCGGTTGAGGAAGATGATGGCGGCGCCGGTCGGGAAGCCCAGCAGCCAGAGCACGCGCCAGCTGAACAGCGGCTCCAGCAGCGCCGCGGCGCCGGCGGCGATGAGGTAGCCGGCCGAGGTGCCGACGCCGCCCAGCGCCACCAGCAGCCAGCCGCGATGCCGCGCCGGCACCGTCTCGGCCATCAGCGTGAAGGTGATCGGCAGCAGGCCGCCGGCCGACGCGCCCATCAGGAAGCACATCGCGAGGTTCCATTCGAAGCTCGGCATCGCGCCGCAGATCGAGGTGCCGATGAACATCAGCGCCGAGAGCAGGATCGCGGCGCGGCGGCCCCAACGGTCGGCGATGCGGCCCCAGAGCACCGAGCCCAGCGTCGTGCCGGTGAGCGCGAACAGCGCCAGCAGGCCGGCCTGCGCGTGCGGCAGCGCGTATTCCTCGCTCATGCCCGGCATCACGAAGCCCAGCGTCGCCGGCTTCATGACGTCGATGGCCAGCGTGATGATCAGCACGAGCACGAGCTTGGCGTGCTCGCGGTTCAGGCCGACGCCGTCGGCGACATGGAAGAACGCGCTCGCGCCGCGCGCCGCGCCGGCCTGCGGCCGCGGCGGCAGCAGGCCGTAGGAGGCCAGCGCGAGGCCGAGCGGGATCATCGCCATGCCGATCCACATCTCCGGCGTCATCGGCATGCCGACGAGCCGCCAATGCGTGTGGCGGCCCATCAGGAACATCGGCCCATGCGCCAGCACGCCGAGCGCGATCAGGATCGAGCCGGCGCCGAAGGCCAGCGGATGCTGGAACAGGGAACGGGAACGGATGGACATGGCGCGCCGGGTGCAGGGCGCACCATTATCGTGAGCGTGCCGCGGACCCGGGGCCGGCCGCACCCGGCCAGCCGAGCCGCGCCGAGACCTCGGCCGCGGCGGCGCGCACGGCGCGCGCGCTGGCCGAGTTCCAGGCGATCGGCAAGCGGTCCTGGTGGTCGAGCGCGGTGATGACGAGCGCGGCGACGCCCTCGCTGTCGTGGACAGGGGCGCTGAACGCATTGACGCCCGGGATCGGCCGCCCCTGCGCACGCGCCACGCCATGCGCGGCGAGGTCCTGACGCGCCTGCGCGACCTCGGCCTGCGCCTGCGCCGACAACGGCCTGGGCGCCCGGCCGGGATCGCCCAGCGCCAGCGTCTGGGCGTCGCGGATGCGCGCGTCGGGCAGCGCGGCGGCGAAGGCGCGACCGGTCGCGGTGCCGAGGATGGACATCACGGTGCCGACGCGCATCGCCACGTGCAGCGGCTGGCGCGCCTCGATCATGCGCACGACGGTGGGGCCGAAATCGCCCCAGACGGCGATCGCCACCGCATGGCCGGTGGCCGCGGCCAGCGCCTCGGCCACCGGCGTCGCGACGCGCAGCGGGTCGAGCTGGCGCAGGCAGGCCAGGCCGAGCTGCAGCGCCGCGGGGCCGAGCGCGTAGCGGCCGCCGTCGGCCTGCTGCTCGATCAGGCGCAGGCGGCCGAAGCTCACCAGATAGGGGTGGGCGCGCGAAGGCGACAGTCCGGCGGCGGCGGCCAGGTCCTTGAGCGTCATCGGCCCGGCGCCGTCGGCCAGCACCAGCAGCAGGCGCCCGCCCACCTCGACCGACTGCACGGCGCGCCGGCCGCGCTCGTCCTCACCCCGTTCCGCCTCGTCCGCAGCACCCATGACCGGATTCTGCATCGGATCGCTTGTTTGTCTAAAGCAAAGAAATTTGCCGATAGAAAATGACGCCGCTACACTGGGCGCCGAACCGCAGGCGGCGCAAGGGCGCCGTCGCGCCCCACCCGGAGACCCCGATGAGCAAGAAGTTCGCCTCCCAAGCCGACCTCGAGGAGAAGAAGGTCAGCTTCGCCCGCCTGTCCGAGCATGCCTGGGCCTACACCGCCGAGGGCGACCCCAACACCGGCATCGTGATCGGCGACGACGCCGTGCTGGTGGCCGACACGCAGGCGACGCCGGCGATGGCCGCCGACGTCATCCGCCGCATCCGCGAGGTCACCGACAAGCCGATCCGCTATGTCGTGCTGACGCATTACCACGCCGTGCGCGTGTTCGGCGCCAGCGCCTACGCGCCGCAGCAGATCATCGCCAGCGAGGACACGCGCGACCTCATCGTCGAGCGCGGCGAGGCCGACAAGGCGAGCGAGATCGGCCGCTTCCCGCGCCTGTTCCGCAACGTCGACTCGGTGCCGCCGGGCCTGACCTGGCCGACCATCACCTTCAGCGGCAGGATGACGCTGTGGCTGGGCAAGCTCGAGGTGCAGATCCTGCAACTCGGCCGCGGCCACACGAAGGGCGACAGCGTCGTCTGGCTGCCGGGCGAGCGCACGCTGCTTTCGGGCGACCTCGTCGAGTTCGACGCCACGCCGTACGCCGGCGACGCCTATTTCACCGACTGGCCGCAGACCTTGTCGAACATCGCGGCGCTCAAGCCGCTGGCCCTCGTCCCCGGCCGCGGCCCGGCGCTGCTCGGCGAGGCCCGCGTGCAGCAGGGGCTGGAATCGACGCGCGCCTTCGTCAGCGACCTCTACGCCAGCGTGCGCGCCGGCGCCGCCGCGGGCAAGGATCTGAAGGCGGTCTACCGCGAGACCTACGCCGCGCTCAAGCCCAAGTACGGCAGCTGGGTGATCTTCGACCACTGCATGCCCTTCGACGTCACGCGCGCCTACGACGAGGCGACGCAATACCGCGACCCGCGCATCTGGACCGCAGAGCGCGATCGGCAGATGTGGGAAACGCTCGAGGGCTAGGGTCGGGTCGAGGGCGGCGCCTTTTCGATCCGAAGCCTTGACGGCTGAATCAATCGACCAGATCGAGGCGCTTTTCGATGCGGTCCAGTCGCTCCCTCAGCTTGTCGACGGCATGACGATGCTGGACGAACTCGCTGTAGCTGGCCGCTTCGTCGCGGGCGATGCGCGCCAGACCGTTCTCGATATGCCCCAGCCGGGCCATGATCTCGGCATCGCGCTCACGCGATGCGGTCTGCTCGGCCTGGATCTTCTTCAGGTGCTCCAGCACGAGATGGTCGATGCCCTGCGCCATCTTGCTTCCCCCGGGGACGTACCGACCGGTCGGATCAAGATTGGGGACTTGGAGACCGGCGTCAAGCACAGGCCGCGGATCACCCGCAGGCCGGCGCGAGAGCGTGATGTTTCACCCCTGCCGCCGCAGCGTCCGCGCTCTTTCGAGCACCTTGGCCATCGCCCGGTCCAGCACCGCCCTCTCGTCGGCGTCGAGCGCGTCGAGCAGGAACTCCTGCCGCGCCTGCACCATCGGCACCACCTTGGCGTAGAGCGCGCGCCCGGCGGGCAGCAGGCGCAGCAGCTGGCCGCGGCCGTCGTCGGGGTCGGGCAGGCGCTCGATCAGGCCGTCGGACGCGAGCCGCGCGACGGCGCGGCTGACGGGCATCTTCTCCAGCGTCGTCGCCTCGATCAGCGCCGCGGTCTTGACCTTGCCGGCATCGGCCAGCGCCGCCAGCACGCGCCATTCGTCGCGGGTGAGGCCGAAGCGCTCGCGGTAGACCTGCGCCAGACTCTGGCTCACGGCCTCGGCGAGGACCGCGATGCGGTAGGGGAAGAACTGCTCGATGTCCATGGGCGCCGCTCTATCGATAACGAATGGTACTTGATGAAACACCCCAGCCTCATAAGGGCGCTTTTCATGACGTAGTAACCACGGTTACTATATCGCATCGACCCGCAACCGAACAGGAGACCGCATGCAGATCGAACGCTTTCACCATGTCGCCTACCGCTGCCGCGACGCCGCCGAGACCGTGCGCTGGTACGAGCAGCACCTGGGCATGAAATTCGTGCTCGCCATCGCCGAGGACCGCGTGCCCTCGACGCATGCGCCCGACCCCTACATGCACATCTTCATCGACGCCGGCGGCGGCAACATCCTCGCCTTCTTCGAGCTGCCGAACTCGCCGGCGATGGGCCGCGACCCCAACACGCCCGAATGGGTGCAGCACATCGCGCTCAAGGTCGGCAGCGTCGACGACCTCGCCGCCGCCAAGTCGCGGCTCGAGGCCGCCGGCATCCCCGTCGTCGGCATCACCGACCACGCGATCTTCAAGTCGATCTATTTCTTCGACCCCAACGGCCACCGGCTCGAACTCGCCGCCGACACCGCCACGCCCGAGCAGATGAAGTCGCTCGACGATGTCAAGTGGGCGATGCTCGACGAGTGGTCGCGCACCAAGCGCGCGCCGCGCCATGCGGCATGGATGCACCGCGCCGAGCTCGGCCAATAGGGCGCGGGCGGCGGCGATGCAGAAGACCTACACCTACCCCGAGTTCAGCTACCGCCAGAGCGACGAGCAGCGCTCGGGCCGCGCGGCGCGGCATCCGGTCGTCATCATCGGCGCGGGCCCGATCGGCCTCACCGCCGCGCTCGAATGCGCGGCGCGCGGCATCCCGGCGCTGATCATCGACGACAACAACACCGTCAGCATCGGCTCGCGCGCCGTCTGCTACGCGAAGCGGCCGCTCGAGATCTGGGACCGCCTGGGCGTCGGCGAGGCGATGGTCGCCAAGGGCGTGAGCTGGAGCGTCGGCAAGGTCTTCCATCGCGACGAGCTGGCCTACCGCTTCGACCTGCTGCCCGAGGCCGGCCACAAGATGCCGGCGATGATCAACCTGCAGCAGTACTACCTCGAGGAGATGCTGGTCGCGGCCTGCGAGCGCTCGCCGCTCGTCGACCTGCGCTGGAAGCACAGGCTGATCAGCCTGGCGCAGGACGACGAGCGCGCCGTGCTGACGCTGGAGACGCCCGACGGCGTCTTCCAGACCGAGGCGCAATGGGTCATCGCCTGCGACGGCGCCAACAGCGATGCGCGGCGCATGGTCGGCGGCCAGTTCACCGGGCAGTTCTTCCAGGACCGCTTCCTCATCGCCGACGTCGTGATGAAGGCCGATTTCCCGACCGAGCGCTGGTTCTGGTTCGACCCGCCCTTCCACCGCAACCAGAGCGTGCTGCTGCACAAGCAGTCCGACAACGTCTGGCGCATCGATTTCCAGCTCGGCTGGGACGCCGACCCCGTGGCGGAGAAGAAGCCGGAGAAGGTGATCCCGCGCATCCAGGCGATGCTCGGCGAGGGTGTCGAATTCGAGCTCGAATGGGTCTCGGTCTACCAGTTCGCCTGCCGCCGCATCGACCACCTGCGCTACGGCCGCGTGCTGTTCGCCGGCGACGCCGCGCACCAGGTCTCGCCCTTCGGCGCGCGCGGCGCCAACACCGGCGTGCAGGACGTCGACAACCTGTGCTGGAAACTCAAGCTCGTGCTCGACGGCAGCGCCGCGCCCTCGCTCATCGACAGCTACGACGAGGAGCGCGCGTTCGCCGCCGACGACAACCTGCGCCACTCGACGCAATCGACCGACTTCATCACGCCCAAGAGCCGCACCAGCCGCGTGCTGCGCGACGCCGTGCTCGAACTCGCGCGCACCGAGCCGTTCGCGCGCGCCTTCGTCAACAGCGGCCGGCTCTCGACGCCGACGCCCTATCTGCATTCGAGCCTGAACACGCCCGACGAATCGCCCTACGCCGGCAGGATGAAGCCGGGCACGAACTGCGCCGACGCGCCGGTGCGCGGCGCCGACGGCAAGCCCGGCTGGCTGTTGCAGCAGTTCGGCCCGGGCTTCACGCTGCTGGCGTTCGGCGCGCCAGGCGCGGAGGGCGCGAAGGACATCAAGTGCGGCGATGTCGCGGCGCGCGTGGTCGAGGTCGGCCGCGACTTCATCGACGCCGAAGGACTCGTCGCGCAGCGCTACGACGGCCAGCCCGGCACCTGCTTGCTGATCCGTCCCGACCAGCATGTGGCCGCGCGCTGGCGCGCCTTCGACGCCAGCAAGATCCAGGCTGCGCTGCGCCGCTGCCTCGGCCATTGACGAGCAGGAGACCGCCATGCCCTTGATCCACGAACGCCAGATCGACGACGCCGACGGCTTCTACGAGGAACTCGTGAACGCCCAGCGCGACCTCCCCGACGAGGCGGCGCAGCGCGTGCTGGCCAAGCTCGTGCTGCTGCTGGCCAACCACATCGGCGACCGCGCCGTGCTCAGCGAGGCCATCGCCATCGCCGCCGGACGCGGCGTCTGAGACACTCCGCAGCCGCCGCGGATCGCGCGGCAGCTGCGGAGTCCCCTTGGAAGCGTTCCTGATCTCGGCCGGCGTCGTCGCCCTCGGCGAAATGGGCGACAAGACGCAGTTGCTGGCGCTGCTGCTGGCGACCCGCTTCAAGCGTCCCGTCCCCATCATCGCCGGCATCCTCGTCGCGACGCTGATCAACCACAGCGCGGCGGGCGCCTTCGGCGCCTGGATCGCGGCGCAGCTGGGTCCGTCGCTGCTGCGCTGGGTCATCGGCATCGGCTTCATCGCGATGGCGGGCTGGATGCTCGTCCCCGATCGCATCGAAGACGATGCGGCGCAGGCGGCGCCGAGATACGGCGTCTTCGGCACCACCGTGCTGGCCTTCTTCCTCGCCGAGATGGGCGACAAGACGCAGCTCGCCACGGTGGCGCTGGCGGCGCGCTTCCACGACCTCGTACCCGTCGTCGCGGGGACGACGCTGGGCATGATGCTGGCCGACGTGCCGGCCGTGCTGCTGGGCGAGAGGATCGCGCGCAAGGTCTCGCTGCCCTGGGTCCACGGCATCGCGGCGGCGCTGTTCGCGGCGCTGGGCCTGGTCACGCTGCTCGGCCTCGATCGGCTGTTCTGAACGCCGCGCCGCGGGCGCCCGTGGCGCTGCGCTACGCTCGCCCCGAAGGAGAACGTGGATGGACTTGAGCACCGAGGACGAGGGCGCACCGCGCGTGCTGCCGACCTACCCCTGGACCGAGCCGCCGCCGCACGGGACCACGCTCGAGGTCGCGCCGGGCGTGCACTGGATCCGCATGCCGCTGCCCTTCGCGCTGAACCACATCAACCTCTGGGCGCTCGACGACGACGACGGCTGGACCCTGGTCGACACCGGCATCCGCAGCGACGACACCGCGGCCGTCTGGCGCACCTTGTTCGCCGCCGCGCCCGACCGGCGGCCGATCCGCCGCATCCTCGTCACCCACATGCATCCCGACCATGTCGGCATGGCCGGCTGGCTGGCGCGCAAGTTCGGCGCACGGCTGTGGATGACGCGGCTCGAATACCTCAGCTGCCGCGTGATGGTCTCCGATTCGGGACGCGAGGCGCCCGACGACGGCATCGCCTTCTACCGCCGCGCCGGCTGGAGCGAATCGGCGATCGAGACCTACCGCCTGCGCTTCGGCAATTTCGGCAAGCATATCCACGCGCTGCCCGACAGCTACCGCCGTATCCACGACGGCGAGGAACTGGCGATCGGCGGCCGGCGCTGGCGCGTCGTCACCGGCAGCGGGCATTCGCCCGAACATGCCTGCCTGCACTGCCCCGAGCTCGGGCTGCTGATCTCGGGCGACCAGGTGCTGCCGCGCATCTCGTCGAACGTCTCGGTCTACCCGACCGAGCCCGACGCCGATCCGATGAGCGAATGGCTCGCGTCGCTGGCCAAGATCCGGCGCGAGGTCGACGACGGCGTGCTCGTGCTGCCGGCGCACAACGAGCCGTTCCGCGGCCTGCATGCGCGGCTCGACCGCCTCGCCGGCAGCCAGCAGCGCGCCTTCGACCGGCTGCTGCGCACGCTGGCCGAGCCGCGGCGCGTGGTCGATGTCTTCGGCGCGCTGTTCGGGCGGCCGATCGGACCCGACGACGTCGGCCTGCTCGGCATGGCCACCGGCGAGGCCCAGGCCTGCCTCAACCACCTGTGCGCGCGCGGCCTCGTCGAGCGCAGCCTGGGCGACGACGGCGTCGCCGTCTACCGCGCTGCGGCGGCGCCGAAGGCCCCTTGACAGGCGCGGCCAAAAGTCGTCCACTGCAGTCATCAATCGGTCATGTTCGGTTCGTCGGCAACGAGCGAATTCGATGCCGGTGAACTCGGAAGGAGGGTCGACCTATCGAGAAGTCACACCGAACCACCCACCCCACGCTCGGCACCGCGGTGCCGATCTGCATCACCCCTCAGTGATGCGATGTCGCCGGATGCGGCGAGATCACAGGTGCCCTGCTTGCAGGGCATTTCTGTTTGTGCCCCGGCCTGCGGAGCATTCCCGTTTTCGCGCCCGCGCTTGCAGGGCCCGATCCGGCGACACCGCTGCTACGATGCCGACCCAGCGCCGAATCCGCCATGTCGCAGAGCATCCACGATTTCCACGACGATCCGCGCAATGCGGCGATACGCATCTGGATCAACGGCGCGCTCAAGCCGCGCGCCGAGGCCGTCGTCTCGGTCTTCGACAGCGGCTTCGTGCTCGGCGACGGGGTCTGGGAAGGCCTGCGCGTCGTCGGCGGGCACCCGGTGTTCCTCGAGGCCCATCTCGACCGGCTCTACGAAGGCGCGAAGGCGATCGCGATCGACATCGGGCTCGACCGCGCCGCCTTGACGCGCGCGATCGACGACACGCTGGCGGCCAACGCGATGCGCGACGGCGTGCACCTGCGGCTGATGGTCACGCGCGGCGTCAAGCGCACGCCCTACCAGGACCCGCGCGTCACCGTCGGTCCGGCGACCATCGTCATCATCCCCGAATTCAAGACCGCCAAGCCCGAGACGCTGGCCGCCGGGCTGGCGCTGTTCACGGTCCATGTGCGGCGCGGCGCGCCCGACGTGCAGGACCCCAAGCTCAACAGCCACAGCAAGCTCAACTGCATCACGGCCTGCATCCAGGCCACGGCGGCCGGCGCCGACGAGGCGCTGATGCTCGACCCGCACGGGTTCGTCGCGACCTGCAATTCGACCCATTTCTTCATCGTCCGCCGCGGCGAGGTCTGGACCTCGAGCGGCGACTATTGCCTGGCCGGCATCACGCGCGCCAACGTGCTGCAGGTCTGCCGCGAGGCCGGCATCGTCGCGCGCGAGAAGAACTTCAGCCTGACCGAGGTCTACGGCGCCGACGAGGCCTTCGTCACCGGCACTTATGCGGGCGTGGCCGCGGTGCGCAGCGTCGACGGGCGCGTCTTCGGCGACGGCCGGCCGGGACCGATGGTGGCGCGGCTGCAGGGCCTGTACCGCGGCCTCGTCGAGCGCGACGTCGCGGCGCGCGGCGCGGGGCGATGACGCTGCGCGTCGCCGTCTGGAGCGGGCCGCGCAACATCTCGACGGCGCTCATGCGCGCGTTCGAGAACCGGCCCGATTGCGCCGTCAGCGACGAGCCGCTGTACGCCGCCTACCTCGCGGCGACCGGCATCGACCATCCGGGGCGAGACGAGGTCGTCGCCGCCGGCGAGACCGACTGGCGCGCCGTCGTCGCGCAGCTGCTCGGACCGGCGCCCGAGGGCCGCCCGCTCTGGTACCAGAAGCACATGACGCACCATCTGCTGCCGGCGATGGAGCGCGACTGGATCCACGGCCTGAGCAATGTGCTGCTGATCCGCGACCCGGCCGAGGTCGTCGAGTCGTATCTCAAGTCGCGCGCCACGGTGGCCCCCGAGGACATCGGGCTGCTGCAGCAGCGGCGGCTCTACGACGAACTCGCCGCCGCCGGCGGCCGCGCGCCACCGGTGATCGACGCCGACGCCTTCCTGCGCGCGCCCGAAGTCCAGCTGCGCGCGCTGTGCGGGCGGCTCGGCATCGAATTCAGCGTGCGCATGCTGCATTGGCCGGCGGGCCCGCGCGCCAGCGATGGCGTCTGGGCGCCCCACTGGTACGAAGCGGTCTGGCGCTCGACCGGATTCGAGCCCTGGCGCGAGCGCACGCCGCATCTCGACGCGGCGGCGCAGCGCGTCGCCGACGCCTGCCGCCCCGCCTACGAATTCCTGCGCGATCGGCGCATGGCCTGATCGCGCCGCGGCACCGCCACCCATCATGGTCGTCACCGGCAGGCCCAACGCCTGGCGCCTGTTCTTCGCGATGCGGGGCTCGGTGCTGCCGCATATCGCGACGAGCATCCTCGCCTGCACGGCGCTGGCCACGCTGGTCACGCTCACGCATGGCCTGCTGTTCAGCTGGAAGGTGACGCTGACGCCGGTGCCGTTCACCCTCATCGGCCTGGCGCTGGCGATCTTCCTCGGCTTTCGCAACGGCGCCGCCTACGACCGCTTCTGGGAGGCGCGCAAGCTCTGGGGCGAGCTGATCCACCGCTCGCGCACGCTGGCACGGCAGCAGGCCTGGGTCGCCGGCGCCGCGCCGGGCGGCGAAGGCGATCGCCTGGTCCGCCGCGCGATCGCCTACGCCCATGCGCTGCGCTGCCAGCTGCGCGGCCTCGACGCGCGCGCCGACACCGCGCGCTGGCTCGCGGCCGACGAGCAGGCCGGCCTGGAGGCCTCGCGCGGCGGCGGCCAGTACCTGCTGCGGCGCCACACCGAGGATCTCGCGCGCTGGGTGCGCGAGGGGCGCCTGGCGGCGCCGTTGGCGGCGGAAATGGACCGCACGCTGAGCGCCCTCGGCGCCGTGCAGGCCGGATGCGAGCGCATCGCGTCGACGCCCATCCCTTTCGCCTACACGCTGCTGCTGCATCGCACGGCCTATCTCTATTGCCTGCTGCTGCCCTTCGGCCTCGTCGACCTCATCGGCATCATGACGCCGGTGGTGGTCGCGATCGTCTCCTACACCTTCTTCGGCCTCGACGCGCACGGCGACGAGATCGAGCAGCCCTTCGGCCTGCGGCCGCATCACCTGCCGCTCGATGCGCTGTGCCGCACGATCGAGATCAACCTGCTCGAGGCGGCGGGCGCGCGGGATCTGCCGGCGCCGCTCGACCCCGTCGACCACCTGCTGCATTGAACGCGAGCGGGCGCGGATCTCCCGCGCCCCGCAGGCGCCGAAGCCTGCCGCGGCGCGCCGCGCGCCGCCCGGCGCGGTGACGAAAGCCGCCAGTCTTCCATTGCGCGCACCCGCACTTTAGTAAGTGTTCGCCGCTCCTGCCTGGGCGGTAAAACCGCCGCTCGCACCGGTTGCCGCGGGCCGAGGTTGGCGCACCGGTCCACGCACGTTCAGCAGATGGGAGAGTGCCGATGGATGCAGGTTCAGGCCGGCCGGGAGCGGCAGCGATGAGTGGGGTGACGCAGGCCTGGATCAGGCGCAGCGTGCCCGTAGGGCCCTTCGTCTGGGGCGGCCTGCTGCCTGCGCTCGCGCTCGCCTTGATCGCGCTGTTTGCCCTGCTGCCCTTCGCGCATGGTGACATCCAGTCCGTCGTGCGCGCGGTCACGGGCCGGCAGTTGCAGGCGGCCGGCCTGGGCTGGGTGCGCACCGAGGTCTCGGGCCAGGACGTCGATCTGTACGGCACGCCGCCGGACGACCAGGCCGCGACCCAGGCCGTGCAGATCGCCACCGAGGCGCGCTGCCCGACCTGGGCCGGACCACAGCTCTGCGCCGTGCGCGTGTCGCCGCATTTCGATGCCGTGGCCGTCGCGCCGGCGGCGGCGCCGGTGCCGGCGCCGGTCGCGGCACCGGCTGCGGCGCCGGTCGCTGCACCGGTCGCGCCACCGGCATCGGCAGTGGCCGCGGCGCAGGCCTGCGAACAACGGCTGGCGGCCATCGTCGCCGCTTCGAGGATCGAATTCGCAACCGACAGCGCCGTCATCACGAGCGCCAGCGGGGCCGTGCTCGACCGCCTCGCCGAGGCCGCGCGCGGCTGCGCCGGCACGCTGACGGTGGCCGGCCATACCGACGCGACCGGCACGCCCGCGCACAACCGCAGCCTGAGCCTGGCACGCGCCGGCGCGGTGCGCGATGCGCTCGTCGCGCGCGGCCTCGGCGCCGCCCGCATGCGGGTCGAGGGCCTGGGTGCCGACCACCCGCTGGCGTCGAACGACGACGAGGCCGGCCGGGCGATCAATCGACGCATCGAGTTCCACGTCCAGGCGGACCAGGCCCGGTAACCGCGATCCGGACGCTTCCGGAACCGTTTCGAAAGGAAATCGACGATGGCTTTTCTGCTGCTCAAGATCCTGGCGCTGCTGTTGCTCGCGGCGCTCGCGGGCGCCTGGCTCGCCCATTGGTGGCTGATGCGTCGCTATCAGGACGTCACGGTGCGCTACCACCAGTTCGCCAGCGAATGGCAGAGCTGGCGCGACAGCTTCGAGCGCCGCCTGGGCGAGCGCCCGGCGGTCGACCTCGATCCGCTGCTGCAGCGGCTGCGGGGCGTCGAAGCGGCGGTGACGCCCTTGCCATCGGGGCTCGACCGCGTGCAGGCCTCGGTGCGCGCGATCGCGCTTCCGGTGCCCAGGGAGGTCGATCTGCAGCCGCTGCACGCGCGCCTCGCCCAGGTCGAGCAGGCCGTGCGGGCGATCACGATCCCGGCGCCACGCGAAGTCGACCTCGGGCCGCTGGGGCGACGGATGGAAGCGCTGGAGGCGGCGATCCGCAGCTTGTCGATTCCGGCACCGTCTCCGGTGCCCGCGCCCGCGCCGGCACCATCGGCCCATGTACGCGCCGGCAGCCGCAATCTGCTCGTCAGCGCCGTCCACGGCAAGCCCGACGACCTGCAGAAGATCCATGGCGTCGCGGACGTGATGGAGCAGATGATGCACGACATCGGCGTCTACTATTTCTGGCAGATCGCCGAATGGACGCCCGCCGACATCGCGCACGCCGACGCCCAGCTCACCGCCTTCCACGGCCGCATCGAACGCGACGACTGGGTCACGCAGGCCGCCCGTCTGGCCCTGGAAAGCGACGCGGCGCGCAAACCGACGCTGGCCTGACGTCAATCTTCCGGGGCCACGCGGGCCCCGGAACCTCGTATGCACAAGCGCCGCGCCGCGGCGGCGGCGGCACGGCGCGGCCGTTCAGTGCGGCCTGACGTGGCCGGGCTGCGCCGGCTTGCCCACCGGCGTCACCTTCGTGTTGTTGATCACGGCCACGGCGTCGCCCGGCGCCACCTGGGCGATCAGCTGGTCGACGATGGACGACGCGATCGGCGTGCCGATGCCCGACGCGGCGTCCCAGCCCGGGCCGGCGTTGTAGCCGACGATGTCGACCGGATTGCCGTACTGGTCGAACTGCAGCGACGAATTGGTGCCCGCCGTGATGTCGTGGAAACCGCTGCCGGCGGCCGGCGTCTGGTTGATCTTGTACAGCGCCGAATTCAGGAAACCGAGCGCATGGCCGGCCTTCTGGTTCGTGATCGCCGCGATCGCCGCCCATTGCGGCGCGCCGGCGCTGGTGCCGCCGAAGAGATAGAAGCCGGGCGGCAGGCCGGGGATGGCGAGGTAGGTCAACACGCCATGTTCGACCGCGCCGCTGTACGAGACATCGGGCACGGCGCGCTGCTTGCCGCCGTGGATCGTGCCCTTCTGATACGGCGGCTCGCCGTAGACGACGCTGTAGCCGCCGCCGCTGGACAGCGTGCCGTAGCCGAACAGGCTGCCGTAATCGCCATAGGGCAGGCCCTCGTTCCACACCGTCTCGGACTGGTAGGTGCCGGGCGCGGGATGCTGGCTCGGGTCGCAGCCCAGCGCCGGCAGGCAATACTGGCTCACCGTGAGTTCGGTGCCGCCGACGCCGGTCACCAGCGGATCGACCGCCGGCGACGACACCCCCTTGACCCAGGACGTGCCGTCGCAGGTCGACTGCGCCGCACCCTGGTCGGCCGAGGAGGCGACGAGGGTCATGTTCTTGCGCGTCGCGTCGGCGAAAGTGCCGTGGTACGCCGCCATCTGCGCCGGGTCGACGCAGCTCTCGTTCTCGCCGAAGCTCATCGAGACGACATCGCCGAGCCGGTTGTCGACGGCATATTTCAAGGCGCTGCTGATGTCGGCATCGGAAGCGGTGCGCGCCTGCAACAGGACGATGCGGGCGCCCGGGGCGATCGCATGCGCCCATTCGACGTCGAGGCTGATCTCCTCGGCCCAGCCGACCATGTTGGGGTCGGTCTGGTCGAACGGGATCAAGCCGTCGGGCGCGACCCGGGTCAGCTGCGTCGGCGGCAGGCCGTAATAGGCGTTGAAATGGGCGATCTGGGCTTCGAGATTCGGGTTGTCGTAGGCGTCGACGATGACGATGGTCTGGCCGCTGCCGTCATAGCCGGCCGCGATCTGCTGGTCGATGCCGTAGGCATGGCGCATCTCGTAGGGATCGAGGCAGTTCGCGGCGCTGCCGGCGCCCATCACCTGGCAGCGGAACAGCCCGTATTGCGGACCGCTGGCGCCGCCGGGCGTGGTCACCTGCGCCTGGGCCGGCCCGACGCGCAGCAGCGGCCTGTTGACGGATCCCGGGGCTGCCGCACGCGCCAGAGGCCCGAGGGCGAGCAGCAACGAACCGCACAGCAGCGACACACCGAATCGCTTCGAACCTTGAATCCCTAACATCGGACGACTCCTTGTTCATTGGATGGCCGCGCCGCCCGCCAGGCCAGCATTCGGCTCGGTGGCATTTCGGCAGCTCGGACATGGCGGGCAAGATGGCCCTGCTGAATGGTCGAAGCGCCATCGCGCTTCAGACGAGCGGCAATGTTTCACGTGTCGCCCACCTGGTCAACGAGGGAAACCCCCCGCAGACCGGGCAAACGACGCGAGCGCGCCGACCCGGGCGCCGCGCAGGCCCGGCCGCCCTCACAGGGGCCGGTCGAGCTTGGTCGAGAGCAGGATCGTCGAGACGGTCTCGTTGACGCCCTTGACCGCGCGCATGCGGTCGATCGCGGCGTCGAGATCCTGCGTCGATTCGGTGCTGAGCATCGCGCACAGGTCGTAGCGCCCGCTCACGGTATAGATCTTGTCGATCTCGTGGCGCCGCGTCAGCGCCTTGATGATCTCGGGTTCCTGGCGCGGGTCGATCGCGATCAGCACGATGGCGCGGATCTGCGCGCTCGGCTTGGCGCGCGCCACGCTGACGGTGTAGCCGGTGATGGCGCCGCTGTCCTCGAGCGCCTTGAGCCGCAACTGCACCGTGCTGCGCGCGCAACCCAGCGCCTGCGCGAGCCTGACGACGGGCAGGCGCGCATTGACCTTCAGCAGCGCGATCAGTTGCTGGTCGAGGGCGTCGGGCGCGGTGGACATCGGCGGCCTGAGGGGTGGATCGCGGTGGGTTCGCGGTGGAATCGATCAATCCGCATGACGTTCGGTCATTCTGACTGATTTCAAAGCGTTTGCACCGCCACTTTGCATGTATCGATCGGCCCGCGCTGATTCCTAAGATGGGCCCATCGCGAGACCCGACGAGGAACGATCATGCTGCAGCAAATCATCCCGATCCACCACGGCAAGCTGCTCACGCGCGAGGAACTCGATGCCTACGACCCGGCCGCCGAGCCCTGGCAGAAGCAGTTCTCGCGCCGCTACACGCACCATGCCGAGCTCTACGGCATCCTGAACCACGTCGAGAAGGTCGATGCCAGCGTCTACGCGCAGTTCTCGGTCGCCATCACGCCCTACATGGCGCAGCTGATGGACCGCGACGACCCGAGCTGCCCCATCCGCCTGCAGTACCTGCCGTCCTTCCATGAGCAGACCCA
>JAGWVB010000073.1 GCA_018971105.1 Burkholderiales bacterium | reverse complement strand
CGACAGCCGGATGCCCCGGCGGACGCCGGGGCGGATGCCGCCCCGGGCTCGGCGCTGCGCACGCGCAGCCGCAGCGGCGCCGCGCCACCGCCGATCACCGCCTCGCCCGCGGCCGCTTGCAGGGGCCGGCATGGCGCCAGCCGGTGGAACGACGGGGCCGGCGCGGCGCGGCGCTCGAATTCGAATTGCGATCGCCCGTCCGCCGCATAGACCGCGATGCGATCGTAGCGGCCGCTGCTGAACGCGGCCGCTGCGGCGCGCTGCAGCGCCGCCGCGTCGGTGCTCGACGGCGCCAGCTGCGCCGCGAGCGCCTGCGCGGCGGCGCCGTTGCGTGCTTCGATGCGCGCCTGCAGCGCGCGACGCTCGGACCAGCCCTGCGCCGCCAGCGCTGCGGCGATCAGCAGCGCCAGCACGCCGGCGGCGCCGAGGGCCATGACACGCCGGTCGCCGGTCATCGCGACGCGCCGCGGTCGGTTCCGGTATGGGCCTGCTGGAGTCGCAATCTCGACCTCGCTGCCGCCCCGACAGGGGCGCCGCTGCGCTGCATGCTAACGCCGCGGCGGCGCGCGCGGACCCTGCCGACCGGCGCAGCTGGCAGCGGCCCGGGCGGACGCGGCGCGCGGCCTCAGGAAGAGGCGGCGCGCAGCTTGAGCGAGAACTCCTGCAGGGCGGCGATGCCGCTGGTCTCGGCCTTGCGGCACCAGACCTGAAGGTCGGCGACGAGCTGCTCGGCCGAGACGCCGGTGCGCGTCCACAGCGCGCGCAGTTCCTCGCGCATCGCCACCAGCTTGGCCAGCGTGGGCGTGTCGCCCAGCGCCTGCTCCAGGCCCGGCTTGACGCCGCTGGGGATGCGGTCGTCGTCGCGATGCAGCCAGGCACGGGCCAGGCGCATGTTGCGCCAGCGCGCGCTGTTCTGCGCGCCCTGCGCCTTCAGCCGCTCGAGCTCGGCCGCGACCGCGCGCTTGACGTCGGTGGCATAGCGCGCCATCACCTCGTAGCGGTTGGCGATCAGCGCCTCGAGCGTCTTGTCGTCGGCCACGCGCTGCACGCCGAGCTCGAGCTTGGGCGGCGTCTTCTTGACATGCGCCAGGCCCAGCGCCTCGAGCGCACGGATGTAGACCCAGCCGATGTCGAACTCGTAGCGCTTGATCGAGAAGCGAGCCGAGGTCGGATAGGTGTGGTGGTTGTTGTGCAGTTCCTCGCCGCCGATCAGGATGCCCCAGGGGATCACGTTGGTCGACGCATCGGGGGCCTCGAAATTGCGGTAGCCCCAGTAATGCCCGATGCCATTGATGATGCCCGTGGCCATGACCGGGATCCAGGCCATCTGCACCGCCCAGACGGTGAGCCCGATGGCGCCGAACAACGCCAGGTCGAGCACCATCATCAGGCCCACGCCCTGCCAGGTGTAGCGGCTGTAGACGTTGCGCTCGAGCCAGTCGTCGGGCGTGCCCTTGCCGTACTTGGCCAGCGTCTCGGGGTTCGCAGCCTCGGCACGATAGAGCTCGACGCCGGTCAGCAGCAGCGCCTTCAGGCCGCGCGTCTGCGGGCTGTGCGGATCCTCGACGGTCTCGCACTTGGCGTGGTGCTTGCGGTGCACGGCGACGAAATCCTTCGTCATCATGCCGGTGCCGACCCAGAGCCAGAAGCGGAAGAAATGGGCCGGGATCGCGTGCAGGTCGAGCGCCCGGTGCGCCTGGGCGCGGTGCAGGAACACCGTGACGCAGACGATCGTGATGTGCGTCGTCACCAGGGTGTACAGCAGCACCTGCCACCAGGACGCCGTGAGCAGACCGTGCGCCAGCCAATCGACGAGCGCGTCGCGCACCAGGCCCAGATGTTCCATCGAAGTATCCTAGAGAAAAATATTTACAAATCCGATTGTACCGAGCAGGGCGGCCGGGCAGGTACGCGCAACTACCCGCATCGGACCCGGCATATCGAGGCTAGGCCGGATATCCCGCACCCACCATGCCGTCACTTGGCGGCGGTTGCTGCTTATTTCAACGCTTTTGCCAGCATGCGGCAAAAAATCCATCGGTTTCGTGGCGCTGCGGCCATAGCCTGAGGTAGGGCCCCGCGACGATGTCCGCGGCGCGCTCGACGCGCGCGCCCTCCAGCGCCTGCAGCGCCGGCAGGACTTCGAACGAGCCGCGCTGGGCGGCCGTGAAACTTTCGGCAATGGCCTCGTTCTCGGCCTCGAGGAGGCTGCAGGTGGCATAGACGAGACGTCCGCCCGACTTCAGCAAGCGGGCCGCGCCGCCGAGGATGGCGCCCTGCTTGGCCGCCAGTTCGCCCAGCGCCTGGGGTGACAGACGCCACTTCAGATCCGGATTGCGGCGCAACGTTCCCAGCCCCGAACAGGGTGCGTCGACGAGGACGCGGTCGATCTTGCCCGCCAGGCGCTTGATGCGATCGTCGCGCTCGTGCGCGATCTGCGCCGGATGGACGTTGGACAGCCCGCTGCGCGCCAGCCGCGGCTTGAGCGCGTCGAGGCGGTGGCCCGAGACGTCGAAGGCATAGAGGCGGCCGGTGTTGCGCATCGAAGCGCCCAGCGCCAGCGTCTTGCCACCGGCACCGGCGCAGAAGTCGACCACCATCTCGCCGCGCTTGGCGTCGAGCAGCAGCGCCAGCAGCTGGCTGCCCTCGTCCTGGACCTCGACCCAGCCCTGCTTGAAGACCTCCTGCTGGTGCAGCGCGGGCTTGCCCTGCACGCGCAGGCCCCAGGGCGAGTACGGCGTCGGCGCGACGTCGTAGCCAGCCGCCGCCAGCGCCTGCTGCACCTCCTCGCGCCTGGCCTTGACGGTGTTGACGCGCAGGTCCAGCGGTGCCGGCGTCGAGAGCGCCTCGACGAGGGGCCAGAATTCGTCGCCCAGCGCCGCCTGCAGCGGTGTGGCGACCCAGTCAGGCAGGTTGTGGCGCAGCTTCTCGGGCAGCGTCGCGACGTCGATGCGCGCGATGTTCGCGAGCCAGGCCTGCTCAGCCTCGTTCGTCGCCGCGCGCAGGAAGCTGTCGCCGCCCTGCCAGGCCAGCAGCGCGAGCCGGCGTTCGAGCGGGCCCTTGCCGCTCTGCGCAAAGTTCTGATACAGCAGGCGCCGCCGCAGCACGCCGTAGGCGGTCTCGGCCAGCGCGTGGCGCTCGCGCATGCCCAGGGCCTTGTGCTTGCGGAAGAAGGCCGAGACGACGCTGTCGGCCGGCTGCTCGAAGCTCAGCAGCGTGCGCAGCAATTCGGTCGTCAGGTCGAGCAGGGCGTCGGGGCGCATCAGATCAGCACCTGCGAGGCGCCATCGGCATGAACGACGAGGCCGCCCTCGATGCGCAGCTTGTCCTCGACGAACCAGCGCACGGCCAGCGGGTAGATCTGGTGCTCGGTGGCGAGCACGCGCGCGGCGAGCGCCGCCTCGTCGTCGCCCGGCCGCACCGGCACCACGCTCTGCATCACGATCGGTCCATGGTCGAGTTCGGCGGTGACGAAGTGCACCGTCGCGCCGGCCGCCTTGCAACCCGCGGCGAGCGCGCGCCGGTGCGTGTGCAGGCCCGGGAAGGCCGGCAGCAGCGAGGGGTGGATATTGAGCATGCGGCCCTCGTGGCGGCGCACGAAATCGGGCCCGAGGATGCGCATGAAGCCGGCGAGGACGAGCAGGTCGGGCTCGAAGGCATCGATCGCGCGCGCGAGTTCGAAATCGAAGGCCTCGCGCGAGGGCTGGGCCTTGTGCTCGACGACCGCGGTGGCGATGCCGCGGGCCTCGGCCCAGCGCAGCCCGGCGGCATCGGATCGGTTGGCGATGACGGCGACGACGCGCGCCGGCCAGCCCTGCTCGGCGCAGCGCTCGACCAGGGCTTGCATATTGGAGCCGCGGCCGGAGATCAGGATGACGATGCGCTTCATGGGGCCGGCAGTGTAGGCCTTGAACCGGCGCGCCGCCGGCGCCGCGGCCCGAACTGAGACAATCCACCCTCCCCCGGCATTCCCTACCCGACATGAGCCAGCGATCCCGCGTCCTCTCCGGCATGCGCCCCACCGGCGCGATGCACCTCGGCCATTACCACGGCGCGCTGAAGAACTGGGTGCGGCTGCAGCACGAGTACGACTGCTTCTTCTTCGTCGCCGACTGGCATGCGCTGACGACGCATTACGAGGAACGCGAGGTGATGGAACGCTATGTCTACGAAATGGTGATCGACTGGATCGCCGCCGGCCTCGACCCCGAGAAGTGCACCATCTTCATCCAGAGCCGGCTGCCCGAGCATGCCGAGCTGTTCACGCTGCTGGCGATGGGCACGCCGCTGGGCTGGCTCGAGCGCGTGCCGACCTACAAGGACCAGATCGACAAGCTCAAGGACCGCGACCTCGCGACCTACGGCTTCCTCGGCTACCCGCTGCTGCAGGCGGCCGACATCCTGATCTACAAGGCGACCTATGTGCCGGTGGGCGAGGACCAGGCCTCGCATGTCGAGCTCACGCGCGAGGTCGCACGCCGCTTCAACAACCTCTACGGCCGCGCCCGCGACAGCGAGGCGCAGATCGCCGCCGCGCTGGCCAAGCTCGGCAAGGACGACGCGCGCTATTTCGAGCGGCAGCGCAAGGCCTATGGCGAGACCGGCAGCGCCGAGGCGCTGGCCAAGGGCGAGGCGATCCTGCGCAAGGCCGCCGCCACCGAGGGCTGGAGCAGCGACGACGCCGAGCTGCTGCTGGGCCACCTGCGCGGCAGCGGCAAGACCATCCTCGTCGAGCCGCAGGCGCTGCACACCGAGGTCGCGCGGCTGCCGGGCCTGGACGGCACGAAGATGAGCAAGAGCTATGGCAACGCGATCCTGATGCGCGAGGAGCCGGCGGAGGTCGCGCGCAAGGTGCGCGGCATGACGACCGACCCGGCGCGCGTGCGCCGCACCGATCCCGGCAACCCGGAGAAATGCCCGGTGTGGCAGTTCCACCAGGTCTACAGCGACGCGGCGACGCGCGACTGGGTCGTCCAGGGCTGCACGAGCGCGGGCATCGGCTGCCTCGACTGCAAGCAGCCGGTGATCGACGCCATCGTGCGCGAGCAGCAGCCCTGGCGCGAGCGCGCCGAGGCCTATCTCGCGAACCCCAAGCAGGTGCACTGGATCGTCGAGATGGGGACCGAGCGCGCGCGCACGGTCGCGCGCCAGACGATGCGGGACGTGCGCGGCGCCATGGGTCTGAACTACGCCTGAACCACGCCTGAACCACGCTTGAACCACGCATTGGCGAAGCCCGAACCATGACGCTGCAATCGATCGAACTCGACCCCGGCACCGCCCCCGCGGCGACGGTCATCATCCTCCACGGCCTCGGCGCCGACGGCACCGATTTCCTGCCCGTCGCCGACGAGATCGACCTGCGCGGCATCGGCCCCGTGCGCTGGGTCTTCCCGCGCGCGCCGGTGCGGCCGGTGACGATCAACGGCGGCCAGCCGATGCGCGCCTGGTACGACATCCTCGGCACCGACCTCGTGCGGCGCGAGGACGAGGCCGGGCTGCGCGATGCCTACGCGCAGGTGCATGGCCTGCTCGAGCGCGAGGTCGCGCGCGGCGTGGCGGCGCGGCGCATCGTGCTCGCCGGCTTCTCGCAGGGCTGCGCGATCACGCTCGGCGCCGGGCTGCGCTACGGCCAGCGCCTGGCCGGGCTGGCCGGGATGTCGGGCTACATGCCGCTGGCCGCGACCTTCGAGGCCGAGCGTGCCGCGGCCAACCGCGCGACCCCGGTCTTCCTCGCCCATGGCCGCAACGACGGCGTCGTGCCGCTGGCGCGCGGCGTCGCCGCGCGCGACCTGATGCTGGCGCAGGGCCAGGCCGTCGAATGGCACGAGTACCCGATGGAGCATTCGGTCTGCATCGAGGAGATCCGCGCGCTGCAGGCCTGGCTGCTGCGCGTGCTCGGCTGAACGGCCGTCGCGGTGCGGGTCGCGCCGGTCTCATCGATCGCGGGCGTCAATAATCGCCGCCCGACCCCGGCGCGAGGTTGTCGAAGCGCGTCAGCGGCTTCAGGAAGGTCAGCTTGACCTCGCCCACCGGGCCGTTGCGCTGCTTGGCGACGATGATCTCGGCCACCCCCGGCTCCTTGCTTTCCTTGTTGTAGTAGTCGTCGCGGTAGATGAACATGATGATATCGGCGTCCTGCTCGATCGCGCCCGACTCGCGCAGATCGCTCATCATCGGCCGCTTGTCGTTGCGCGACTCGACGCTGCGGTTGAGCTGCGAGAGCGCGATCACCGGGCATTGCAGCTCCTTGGCCAGCGCCTTCAGGCCGCGCGAGATCTCGCCCAGCTCGGTGGCGCGGTTCTCGTCGCTGCCGCTGCTGCCGCTCATCAGCTGCAGGTAGTCGATCACGATCAGCCCCAGGGTGCCGAACTGGCGCGCCATGCGGCGCGCGCGCGCGCGCAGCTCCGAGCTCGTCAGCGCCGCCGTCTCGTCGATGTAGAGCTGGGCCGCGCGCAGCCGCTCGGCGGCGTCGGACAGGCGCTCCCAGTCGCCGCTCTCGAGCCGACCCGTACGCAGGCCCTGCTGGTTGATGCGGCCCAGCGATCCGACCAGGCGCAGCGCGAGCTGCGAGGCGCCCATTTCCATCGAGAACACCAGCACCGGCAGCCCTTCCTGGACCGCGACATGCTCGGCGATGTTGAGCGCGAAGGCCGTCTTGCCCATCGACGGCCGCGCCGCGAGCACGATGAGGTCGCCCTTCTGCAGCCCCGCCGTCATGCGGTCGAGGTCGTAGAAGCCGGTGCGCACGCCGGTGACCTCCTCGGCGCCGTTGTCGTGCAGTTCGTTGACGCGGTCGATCAGCGCGACGACGAGCTTGTCGATGCCCTGGAAGCCCTGCTTCTGGCGCGAGCCCTCCTCGCCGATCTGGAAGATCTTGCTCTCGGCCTCGTCGAGCACGGTGCTGACCTGGCGCCCGCCCGGGTTGAAGGCGCTGGTGGCGATCTCATCGCTGGCGGCGATGAGCTTGCGCAGGATCGAGCGCTCGCGCACGATCTCGGCGTAGCGCCGCATATTGGCCGCGCTCGGCACGCTCTGCGCGAGCGCGTTGAGGTAGGCCAGGCCGCCGCAATCCTGCGCCTTGCCCAGGCTCTGCAGCTGCTCGAACACCGTGATCACGTCGGCCGGCTTGCTCGCGGCGACGAGGCTGCCGATGGCGGCGTAGATCAGCCGATGCTCGTAGCGGTAGAAATCGCCGTCGGTCAGCAGGTCGCCGGCGCGGTCCCAGGCCAGGTTGTCGAGCAGCAGGCCGCCGAGCACGCTCTGCTCGGCTTCGACCGAATGCGGCGGCACGCGCAGCCGCGCGACCTCGTCGTCGCGGGAGGGGGAGTTGAAGACCGCTGACATGGATGGATCAACCTGTGGGCAAGTCTGTGGATGGGCGGTGCGGACGGCGGGATAAATCGCGGATCTGAAAATGCGAAGGCCGGCGTGCAGCCGGCCTTCCATCGACGGGGTCCACCGGCGCCGCCGGCAAGACCGCATCAAAGCACTTCAGCGGTCCCGGGTCAAGCCTTACTCGGCCTGCGCGACGACCTGCACCGTCACCTCGACGACGACGTCGTGGTGCGCGGCGACCGAGACCGGATGCTCGCCGACGGTCTTCAGCGGACCGGTGGGCAGACGCACTTGCGACTTCGCGATCGCCAGGCCCATCTTGGTCAGCGCCTCGGCGATGTCGGCGTTGGTGACCGAACCGAACAGGCGACCGTCGACGCCGGCCTTCTGCGCGATGCGCACCGTCTTGCCGCTCATCTGCTCGCCCAGCGCCTGCGCGGTAGCGAGCTTGGCCGCGGCGGCCTTCTCGAGGTCGGCGCGCCGGTCCTCGAATTCCTTGATCGCGGCTTCGGTGGCGCGACGCGCCAGCTTGGACGGGATCAGGTAGTTGCGGGCATAGCCCTGCTTGACCTTGACGACGTCGCCGAGGTCACCGAGCTTGCCGACCTTGTCCAGAAGAATGACTTGCATGATCGGCTCCTCAAACCTTGTGCTGGTCGGAGTACGGCAGCAGCGCGAGGAAGCGGGCACGCTTGATCGCGGTCGTGAGCTGACGCTGGTAGAAGGCGCGCGTGCCGGTCAGGCGCGCCGGCGTGATCTTGCCGTTCTCGCCGATGAAATCGCGCAGCACGTCGATTTCCTTGTAGTCGATCTCCTCGACCTTGGCGACGGTGAAGCGGCAGAAACGCTTGCGGCGGAACAGCAGCGACTGGTTGTTGCGCTTGGGCCGCTTGTCCTTCGAAAAACGACCTTTACCACGGGGCGGGGGCATATGAAACTCCTGGTGTGTACGAGAAATCGGTCAGGCTGCGGGGTCGACCGAGGTGATATGGAACAGCAGGCCGCGCTTGTTGCGGGTGCTGGTGATGAAGCCGCCGTACAGGCCTGCCGCACCCAGCTCCAGCGCCAGCAGCGCACGCGTCACGGCACCGATGCCCACCGCCTTGATCTCCATCGAGACCTTGCGCGGGACGCCGTCCTCGCTGACCTCGGACTCGTGCTGCAAGCTCAAGTCCAGGGCCGGCAGGCCGGCGGGTGTGTAACGCAGCACCGCTCGCTCCACCAGCGTCGCGCTCAGAACCAGCCGGTTCATCGCGCAGCGCCGGCGGCCGGCGCGGCCTGCGGCTTCAGGCCGCGGCCTCCTGGCGTTCCTTGCGCGCTTCCTCGCGCTCGACCGCCTTCATCATGATCGACGGCGTGGTCTCGGCCTTGGCCTTCACCACCGTGAGGTGGCGCAGCACGGCATCGTTGAAGCGGAAACCGGTCTCGAGCTCGGTCAGGACCTCGTTGCCGCACTCGATGTTCAGGCACAGGTAATGCGCCTTGACCAGCTTCTGGATCATGTAGGCCAGCTGGCGCCGGCCCCAGTCCTCGACCCGATGGACCTTGCCGCCACCGGCGGTGACCAGGGTCTTGTAGCGTTCCAGCATGGCCGGAACCTGTTCGCTCTGATCCGGGTGGATCAGCAGCACGATCTCGTAGTGACGCATGAATACTCCTTGTGGATTCCGGGACCCGTCCCGGGTGGAAGCCGCCCCGATGCGTCGACATGACGGGTGCAGCAAGGAAAGCCCAACAGTATAGCAGGGGCGGCCTCGGCCTCGATCGATGCCCGACGGCCCCGGCCCGGACGACGGCCGCGTCGCTCAGTTCAGCGCGGCGCCGGGAAAGCGCATGCGGTCGATCAGCGTCTGCACCTCGGGGCCCGGCGCCGGCGTGAGCAGGCTCACGACGATCATCACGAGGAAACCGGTCGGCACCGCGAACACGCCGGCGGCGATCGCGTCGACGCCGAACCAGCGGCATGCGGCCAGCGGCAGGGTGACGCCGAACAGCGCCCGCAGCGGCGCCAGGTTGGTCGCCATGTACCAGCCGCAGACGGCCAGCCCGGCGAGCATGCCGGCGACGGCGCCGCTGCCGTTGGCGCGGCGCCAGAAGATGCCGAGCACGAGCGCCGGGAAGAAGGCCGCCGCGGCGAGCGAGAACGCGGCCGAGACGAACTCCAGGATGTCGGTGCTCTTGTGCGCGGCAATCGTCGCCGCGACGAGCGCGATCGCCATCACGAGCACCTTCGAGGCGATGACGCGGTTGGCGGCGCTGGCGCGCGGATTGAAGCTGCGGAAATAGATGTCGTGCGAGATCGCGTTGGCGATCGTCAGCAGCAGCCCGTCGGCCGTCGACAAGGCCGCCGCGAGGCCGCCCGCGGCGACGAGGCAGCTGACCCAGTACGGCAGGCCGCCGATCTCGGGCGCGGCGAGGACGACGACGTCGCCGCCGATGACGAGCTCGCCGAGCTGCAGGATGCCGTCGCCGTTGACGTCGCGCACCGAGACCAGGTTCGGATCGAGCCGCGACCAGCGGCCGACCCAGGCCGGCAGATGGTCGATCGGCATGCCCACCAGATGCTGCAGCACCTCGTACTTGACGAGCACCGCGAGCACCGGCGCGGCCAGGTAGAGCAGCGTGATGAACAGCAGCGACCAGGCGACCGACTTGCGCGCCTCGGCCGCCGACGGCGTCGTGTAGTAGCGCGTGAGCACATGCGGCATCGCCGCCGTGCCCATCATCAGGCACAGCATGAGCGCGATGAAGTTCACGCGCGCGCGGTCGCTGCGCATGCCGCCCTGCCCCGCGGCCTCGCTCTCGGGCCCGGCACCGGCATAGGGCTGGGTCTGCGGCGGCATGCCGGCCAGCGGCAGCGCATGCGACAGCGAGACCTCGCGGTCGTGCTCATAGGCGGCGCGCGCCTGCGCCGCGGTGCGCGGGCGCTGGGCATAGTCGCGCTCGGCGCGCTGGATATGCACCAGCGGCGCGTTCTGGCGCCGCAGATCGGCGATCCGGCGCCGCTCGCGCGCCTCGTCGTCGGCCATCGCCCGGCGCACGTCCCCGAGCTTGACGAGGTCGAGCGCGGCGCGCTCGCGCAGGCGCTGCGCGACCTGGCGCTCGGCCGGGTCGGCGATGAGCTGGGCCTCGCGCGTCTCGATCTGCATCAGCTGGGTGCCGTAGGAGACCAGCGGCGTCAGGCTGCCAGTCTGCTTCACCGACAGCCACGTGAGCGGGATCAGATAGGCCAGGATCAGCACCAGGTACTGAGCCACCTGGGTCCAGGTGACGGCGCGCATGCCGCCCAGGAACGAGCACACGAGCACGCCGCCGAGGCCGACGAAGATGCCGAGCTCGAAGCCGAACCCCGTCAGGTGCGAGGTGATGAGCCCGACGCCGTAGATCTGCACCACGACGTAGACGAAGGAGACACCGATCGTCGCCAGCGCGCCGATCGCGCGCGGCATGCGGCCGCCGTAGCGCGCGCCGAGGAAATCGGGGATCGTGTACTGGCCGAAGCGGCGCAGGAAGGGTGCGAGCAGCAGCGCGAGCAGGCAGTAGCCGCCGGTCCAGCCCAGGATGTAGGCCAGGCCCGAGAAGCCGTGCAGGAACAGCACGCCGGCGGTGCCGATGAACGAGGCCGCCGACATCCAGTCGGCCGCCGTCGCCAGCCCGTTGAAGAGCGCGGGCACGCGGCGCCCGGCGACGAAATACTCGACCTCGTTCGAGGTCCGGCAGAGGAAGCCGATGCCGGCGTAGGCGGCCACCGTGAGGACGAGGAACGAGGCGCCGATCCAGCCGCGCGGCAGGCCGTGGCGCTCGCCCAGCGCCATCGCGCCCATCAGCAGTCCGAAGCACAGCAGGAACAGGCCGTAGCGCCTGAACAGGCTCGCGCTGAGGCGGCTGCTGGCGTCGGGGCCTATCGTTCCCGAACGAATCACGCCGGGCCCGCCGGCGATCCGGACGCCTCGGTCCGCGCGTCCTCGACGAGACGCGCCTCGAGGCGGTCCATCGCGACCACGTAGACGACGACGACGCCGAGGTAGAGCCCGAGCATGCCGACCGCCATCAGCCAATAGCCGAGCGGAAAGCCGAGCATGTGCCAGCGGTTGAGCGCCGGCGCGAACCAGGGCAAGGCGAGGTTGGCGATCAGCCAGACGACGAGCAGCGCCGCCGTCAGGCGCTGGGTGCGGGACCAGAAGATGCGGCGGGCCATCGTCGCGGGCATGGCGGGATTGTCGTTCAGCCGCCCGCCGGCGCCGCGCGGGCGCGGCCCGGGGAAAGCGAGGTCTCGGGTAAACCCGGAACCGGGCGCGCACGCGCGGCGGCGTCAGTTCTCGGTCAGCCTCGGACGGACACTCGGCCATCCCCGCTCCGGAGCACAGCCGATGGCCACCGCCCCCGCGTCACGCGCGGCCCCCCCTCGCGTGATGAGCGCCGACGAGCGGCGCGTGATCTTCGCCTCCTCGTTCGGCACCGTGTTCGAGTGGTACGACTTCTACCTCTTCGGCGTCATGACGGTGATCATCGGCAACGCCTTCTTCACGACGCTGGCGCCGGCCACGCGCGACATCTTCGTGCTGCTGGCCTTCGCCGCCGGCTTCGCCGTGCGGCCCTTCGGCGCCATCGTCTTCGGCCGCGTGGGCGACCTCGTCGGGCGCAAGTACACCTTCCTCCTGACGGTCCTGCTCATGGGCCTGTCGACCTTCACGGTCTGCCTGCTGCCGACCTACGCCAACTGGGGCATCGCCGCGCCGGTGACGCTGATCGCCCTGCGCCTGATGCAGGGGCTGGCGCTGGGCGGCGAGTACGGCGGCGCCGCGACCTATGTCGCCGAGCATGCGCCGCAGGGCCGGCGCGGCGCCTACACCTCGTGGATCCAGACCACGGCCACGGTCGGCCTGATGCTGGCGCTGATGGTCATCCTGGCGACGCGGCTCGAGGTCGGCGAGGCGGCGTTCGCCGACTGGGGCTGGCGCATCCCCTACGCCTGCTCCGGCGTGCTGCTCGTGATCTCGGTCTGGATCCGGCTGCGGCTGGCCGAGTCACCCGCGTTCGCGCGCATGCGCGCCGAGGGCCGCACCTCGCGCGCACCGTTGACCGAATCGTTCGCGCAGTGGGGCAATCTCAAGCGCGTCATCCTGGCGCTGTTCGGCGCCACCGCAGGCCAGGCGGTGGTCTGGTACACGGGCCAGTTCTACACGCTGTACTTCCTGCAGTCCTTCCTCAAGGTCGACGGCCTGACCGCGAACATCCTGGTCGCCGTGGCGCTCGTCGTCGGCACGCCGTTCTTCGTCTTCTTCGGCACGCTGTCGGACCGCGTCGGGCGCAAACCGATCGTGGTCACGGGCTGCCTGGTCGCGGCGCTGAGCTACCTGCCGCTGTTCCACGCCCTGACGCGCTACGCCAATCCGCGCCTCGAGGCGGCGATCGAGAAGTCGCCCGTCGCCGTCGTCGCGCCGCCGGGCGACTGCCATCTCATCCTCGACCTCACCGGCACGGCGAAATTTCACAGCGCCTGCGACCTCGCGCGGCTGTTCCTGGCCAACTCGGGCGTCAACTACGACAAGCGCGAGCAGGCCGGCACCGCGGTCGCGACGGTGCGCATCGGCGCCGTCGCCATCCCCGCCTACGACGGCGCCGGCGCCGACGCGCACACGCAGCGGCCGCGCTTCGAGTCCGCCGTGCGCGCCGCGCTCGACGCCGCAGGCTACCCGGCCCGGGCCGACCCCATCCCGGCGCTGGGCGCGCATTGGTGGGTCATCGTCGGCGTGCTCACGCTGATGGTGGTGTTCGTGACCATGGTCTACGGGCCGATCGCCGCCATGCTGGTCGAGTTCTTCCCGACGCGCATCCGCTACACCTCGATGAGCCTGCCGTACCACATCGGCAACGGCTGGTTCGGCGGCTTCCTGCCGGCGATATCGTTCGCCATCGTCGCCGCGCGGGGCAACATCTACAGCGGGCTGTGGTACCCGATCGCGATCGCCGCGCTGTCCGGCGTCATCGGCGCCTTGTTCGTGCGCGAGACCAAGGACGTCGACCTCGAAGCCCGCGGCTGAGGCGGCGGCCGCCGGCGCCGCGTCGCGGCGCCGGCAGGCCGCGCCGCGCTAGTTCGGCTTGCCGACGGCGGCCAGCCGCTTCCAGATGTCGATCACCGAATCGGGATTGAGCGAGATCGAGACGATCCCTTCCTGCGCCAGCCATTCGGCGAAATCCGGATGGTCGCTCGGCCCCTGGCCGCAGATGCCGACGTACTTGCCGGTGGCGCGGCAGGCCGTGATCGCGCGCGAGATCATCGCCTTGACGGCCGGATCGCGCTCGTCGAAATCGCCTGCCAGCTGCTCGAGACCCGAGTCGCGGTCGAGGCCCAGCGTGAGCTGGGTCAGGTCGTTGGAGCCGATCGACATGCCGTCGAAATGCTCGAGGAACTGCTCGGCGAGGATGGCGTTGCTCGGCACCTCGCACATCATGATCAGGCGCAGGCCGTCGACGCCGCGCTGCAGGCCGCGCTCGGCGAGCATGCGCGCCACCGCCGCCGCCTGCTTCACGGTGCGCACGAAGGGCACCATGATCTCGACGTTCGTCAGCCCCATCTCGCCGCGCACGCGCTTGAGCGCCTCGCATTCCATCGCGAAGGCGTCGCTGAAGTCGCCGCTGATGTAGCGGCTGGCGCCGCGGAAGCCCAGCATCGGGTTCTCCTCGTCGGGCTCGTAGCGCGTGCCGCCGATGAGCTTGCGGTACTCGTTGCTCTTGAAGTCCGACAGCCGCACGATCACCGGCTTGGGCCAGAACGCGGCGGCGATCGTCGCGATGCCCTCGGTCAGCTTGTCGACATAGAACGCGCGCGGCGAGGCATGGCCGCGCGCCACCGACTCGACCGCCTTCTTGAGGTCGGGATCGATGTTCGGGTAGTCGAGGATCGCCTTCGGGTGCACGCCGATGTTGTTGTTGATGATGAATTCAAGCCGCGCCAGGCCGACGCCCGAATTCGGCATCTGCGCGAAATCGAACGCGAGCTGCGGGTTGCCGATGTTCATCATGATCTTGATCGGGCAGTACGGCATCTCGCCGCGCACGACGTCGCTGACCTCGGTCTCGAGCAGGCCGTCGTAGACATAGCCGGTGTCGCCCTCGGCGCAGGAGACGGTGACGAGCATGCCCTCGTGCAGATGCTCGGTCGCGTCGCCGCAGCCGACGACCGCCGGGATGCCGAGTTCGCGCGCGATGATCGCGGCGTGGCAGGTGCGGCCACCGCGGTTGGTGACGATGGCGCAGGCGCGCTTCATCACCGGCTCCCAGTTCGGGTCGGTCATGTCGGTGACGAGCACGTCGCCGGCCTGCACGCGGTCCATCTCGGCCGTGCTGCGCACCAGGCGCACGGTGCCGGTGCCGACCTTCTGGCCGATCGCGCGGCCCTCGGCGAGCACGGTGTTCTTGGCCCGGTCGCCCTTGATCCTGTAGCGCTGCTCGACCTTGCCCGCGGCCTGGCTCTTCACCGTCTCGGGCCGCGCCTGCAGGATGTAGAGCTTGCCGTCGGCGCCGTCCTTGCCCCACTCGATGTCCATCGCGCGGCCGTAGTGCTGCTCGATGATCAGCGCGTAGCGCGCGAGTTCGCCGACCTCGGTGTCGCTGAGCGAATAGCGGTTGCGCTGCTCCAGCGGCGTGTCGCTGACATGCACGAGCTTGCCGCTGGCGGCCTGCTCCTGCGGCGACGCGAATTCCATGCGCTGCAGCTTGGAGCCGAGGCCGCGCCGGATGACGGCGAAGCGCCCGGCGCGCAGCGTCGGCTTGTGGACGTAGAACTCGTCCGGGTTCACCGAGCCCTGGACCACGAGTTCGCCCAGGCCGTAGCTCGAGGTGATGAAGACGACATCGGGGAAGCCCGATTCGGTATCGATCGTGAACATCACGCCGGCGGCGCCGAGGTCCGAGCGCACCATGCGCTGGATGCCCGCCGACAGCGCCACGTCGGCATGGGCGTAGCCCTTGTGGACGCGGTAGCTGATGGCACGGTCGTTGTACAGCGAGGCGAAGACCTCCTTGATGCGGTGCAGGACCTGGTCGATCCCCGTCACGTTGAGGAAGGTCTCCTGCTGGCCGGCGAACGAGGCGTCGGGCATGTCCTCGGCGGTGGCCGACGAGCGCACGGCGAAGCTCGCCCGCGGGCTGCCGGCGACCAGGCGCTCGAACTCGGTGCGGATCGCGGCGTCGAGGTCGGCCGGCAGCGGCGTGTCGATGACCCATTGGCGGATCTTCGCGCCCGCCTCGGCGAGCGCGCGCACATCGTCGATGTCGAGCGCATCGAGGCAGGCCGCGATGCGCTCGCGCAGGCCCGCGTGCGCCAGGAAGCGCCGGAAGGCATGCGCCGTGGTCGCGAACCCGCCCGGGACGCGCACGCCGCTGGCGGCAAGCTGGCTGATCATCTCGCCGAGGCTGGCGTTCTTGCCGCCGACCGCCTCGACGTCGGTCATCCTCAGTTGTTCGAAGGGGGCGACCAGGGCGGTCGCCAGGTGGGCTGCAGACATGGGAAAGCTCCGTGATGTGAAAAAACCGGTGCTTCCGCATGCGCGGCTCGACCCCAAGCGGTGGCTTGTCGTTCTCGTTCGGGCGGACCGAGGGGTTCCATGGCGGGCGCTGAAGGCGGAAAGTTGAGACGGATTCTAAGGAGTTATTCCGTATCATGGGACCGAAGCCGCCAGCCCCAGTCCAGCCCATGATCGAGCGCACCGTGTTCTTTGTCTCGGACGGCACCGGCATCACGGCCGAGACCTTCGGCAATTCGATCATGGCCCAGTTCCCCGGGCGCTACCGCCATGTGCGCAAGCCCTTCGTCGATTCGGTCGACAAGGCGCATCAGGTCGCGGCCGAGATCAACCAGACCGCCGAGCGCGAGGGCCACAAGCCCATCGTCTTCATCACGCTCGTCAACGACGAGGCGCGCGACATCGTCACCGCCGGCAGCGCCGGCCTCGTGATGGACATGTTCCGCGCCTTCGTCGAGCCGATCGAGTCCGAATTCGGGATCAAGAGCAACCACCGCATCGGCCGCTTCAGCGACGCCAGCCAGAGCCAGGAATACAACGACCGCATCGAGGCGATCAACTTCTCGCTCGCCCATGACGACGGCCAGTCGGCGCGCAACCTCGATGTCGCCGACGTGATCCTGCTCGGCGTCAGCCGCAGCGGCAAGACGCCGACCTCGCTCTACCTGGCGATGCAGCACGGCATCAAGGCCGCCAACTATCCGCTCATCCCCGAGGATTTCGACCGCGGCCAGCTGCCCAAGGCGCTCGCGCCCTACAAGCGCAAATGCTTCGGCCTCACGATCGACCCGGCGCGGCTGGCGCAGATCCGCAACGAGCGCCGCCCCGGCAGCCGCTACGCGGCGCTCGAGAACTGCCGCGCCGAGGTCCACGAGGCCGAGGCCATGATGCGGCGCGAGGGCATCTCGTGGCTGTCGTCGACGCACAAGTCGATCGAGGAGATCGCGACGACGATCCTGCGCGACCTGCGGCCGGACCGGCTCGTGTACTAGTTGACGCGCGGTCCCAAGCTCACCGACGGTCACAAGCGGCCCCGGCCCGCGCGGTCGCGGCGCGGCTACACTGCCGCCATGCAACGCCGACCGACCTTGCCTCGCGCCCTGACCTGCCTGGCCGTCGCCGCGCTGGGCTGGTCCGCGCTGCCGGCGCAGGCGCAGTGGATGTGGCGCGACGCCCAGGGCCATGTCACGGTGAGCGACCGCGCGCCGCCGCGCGAGATCCCCGACAAGGACATCCTGCGCCGCCCCGCGGCCGACGCGCATCACCTGGCGTTCGAGGCCCCGGCGTCGGCTGCCGCGGGTGCGGCCTCGGCGCCCAAGACCGCGCTCGAGCGCGAGGTCGAGGCACGCAAGCGCAAGGCCGCGGAGGAACAGGCCGCGAAGTCCAAGGCCGAGGACGCCAGGATCGCGGCGCAGAAGGCCGAGAACTGCGAGCGCGCCCACGCCCAGCAGGCGCTGCTGGCCAGCGGCCAGCGCGTGGCCCGCGTCAACGCCCAGGGCGAGCGCGTCGTGCTCGACGACGCCGGCCGCGCCGCCGAGCAGCGCCAGGTCGATCAGGTCATCGCGAGCGATTGCCGCTAGCCCGGATGTTTCATGAGTGCCGTACTGGATGAGGTCAGGGCCCGATTTTGGCGACCCGAGTGACGATTTGAAGCGGATTCCGGGCTATTGCTGCGCCGTACGTCGCTGACGGCGACCAAGAA
>JAGWVB010000368.1 GCA_018971105.1 Burkholderiales bacterium | reverse complement strand
CTCCTGCTCGCCGCGCATCTGCTCGTAGCGGTCGCGCGAGAGCTGCGCGCTGGCCGGTGCGTCGCGCAGCACCACTGGGCGCAGGAAGACCATCAGGTTGGTGCGCTTGCGCTCGCGGCTCTCGCTGCGGAACAGGCCGCCGACGAAGGGCAGGTCGCCCAGCAGCGGCACCTTGCTGCGGTTGACGGTGACCGCGTCCTGGATCAGGCCGCCCAGCACCAGGATCTGGCCGTCGTCGACCGTCACCGTGGCCTCGATCGAGCGCTTGGTCGTCGACGGCCCGGCGTTGCTGGTGCCGGCCGCGGTCGTCGCGAGCACCGCGCTCTGCTCCTGGAAGATCTGCATGCGGATCGCGCCGTTCTCGCCGATCTGCGGCTTGATGCGCAGCGTGATGCCGACGTCCTTGCGCTCGATGGTCTGGAACGGGCTCGTCGTCGCGGTGCCGGTGTTGGTGAACTGGCCGGTGATGAAGGGCACGTTCTGGCCGACGACGATCTTGGCCTCCTCGTTGTCGAGCGTGATCAGGTTCGGCGTCGAGACGATGTTGGTGTTGCCCATCGACTCCAGCGCGTTGGCGATGGCGCCCAGCGTGATCGTCTTGCCGTAGGCCTTGAGCAGGCCGACGTTGAGGCCCTGGCCGAGGCTGATGGTGCCGGTCTTGGTCGCGGTGTCGAGCGTGATCAGGTTGCCGGTGCCGCCGCTGTTGGTGAAGTTGGTGCCGCCGGCGAGGCCGTACTGGGCCCCCGTCTTGCCCAGCAGGCCCTGCCACTGGAAGCCGAAGTCGGCCGCGTCGTTGCCCGAGACCTCGACGATCATGCTCTCGATGTAGACCTGGGCGCGGCGCACGTCGAGCTGGTCGATGAGCGCGCGCACCTGGCGGTACAGCGGCTCGGGCGCGGTGATGACGAGCGAATTCGTCGCCGGGTCGGCCTGGATGAAGCCGCCGGTCGAGGGCGCCGCGGCGCCGGTGAACGAGCCGCCGCCATCCCCGTTGCCGGCACCCGTCGTGGAGGTCGGGCCGCGCGTCAACGCCGAGGCCACCGGCTGCGCCTGCAACGCCGGCGTGGCGCCGTTCTGCTGGCCCGGGGCACCGCCGAGCGCGCTGAACGCCGCGCGCACGACGGTGGCCAGGCGCACCGCGTCGGCGTTCTTCAGGTGCACGACCCACATGCCGCCCTCGGGTCCGATGAGCTGGTTCGGGCGGTCGAGCTGGGCGATCATCGCCTTCAGCGCGGCCATGCGCGCCGCGTTCGGCGCCCGCACGTAGAGCGAGTTCGAGCGCGCATCGGCGACGACGGTGACGCCGCCGGCACCGCCGATCGCCGTCGCGCCCGGCGTCACCGCCGGGCCGCCGCCGTCGCTCATGCGCTGGATCAGCGGCGCGAGGTCGGAGGCGACGGCGTTCTGCAGCGGGATGACCTCGAGGTCGGTGCCCGAGGGCCGGTCGAGCGCGGCGATGATCTTGGCGATGCGCTGCAGGTTCTCGGCGTAGTCGGTGATCACCAGCGTGCTGTTGCTGGCGTTGGCGTTGATCGTGTTGTTGGCCGTGATCAGCGGGCGCAGCACGGCGACGAGGTTGTTCGGGTTCTCGTAGGCGAGCGTGAACACCTGCGTGATGACCTGGTCGCCGTGCGGGGCGACGCCCGGGCCCACCGACACCGTCGTCGTCTGCAGCTTGGCGTCGGCCTCGGGCACGACCTTGAGCAGGCCGCCCGCTTCGACGATCGCGAAGCCGAGCCCGCGCAGCGCCGTCTGGTAGGCCTGGAAGGCCTGGCCGACGCTCTGTGGCTGGTCGCTGTAGACCGTGATCTGGCCCTTCACGCGCGGGTCGACCAGGATGGCGCGGTTCATCATCGCGGCGAAGGCGCGCGTCACGGCCTCGATGTCGGCATTGACGAAATTCACCGTCACCGGCGCGCGCGAGCGGGACGCCGGCGTTTGCGCCTGCACGGGCGCCAGCAGCGCCGTCGCCAGGGCCAGGACCGGTATCAGTCTCGAGTTCATGCTCATCCTATGGAAATGACGGACAGCGCGCCGCGGCGCTGGCCGATGATGTTCAGCAGCCCGCCCAGGGCGCCTTCGGAGCCGGGTGCGGCGCTGGCCTGGCCGGTGAAGCGCAGCGTCGACGCCGCGCCCGAGCCCAGCAGCTGGCCGCTGCCGGCAAGCTGCAGCGCGCCGCGCAGCGTGACCAGCGCCAGCGTCGCCGTCGCGCCGGCATCGCCCTGCAGGTCGATGCGGTAGCTGCCGAGCTCGGCCAGGGTCGAGACGCGCGACGCGATGCCCCGCAGCTCGAGCACGGCATGGCCGCTGAAGCGCCAGCGGCCGGCGACGAGCTCGAGCGCCATGCCGGGGCTGCTGAGCTGCATCGCCCCGCTGGGCTGCAGGGTGTTCCAGGGCGTGCCCAGGCCGACGAGCCAGGAGGCGGGCCAGGATCCGAGCACCGGCGGCGCCGCGCCGGGCCGGCGCGCCGCCGGCGCCGGCAGCTCGATGCGCAGGCGGGCGAAGCCGGGCACGAGGCGCAGATGCAGCTCGCCGTCGATGCAGCAGGCCTGGCGCGCGCGCAGCCCGAGCGCTGCGCCATCCAGGCCCAGGCGCCAGTCGAGGCGGCCGGGCAGCGTGCTCGCGTCGCGGCTGCCGGGGCCGCCGGTGAGCACGAGGCGCGCGCTGCCGTCCCACACCGTGCCGCGCGCGTCGGCCAGCAGCAGCCGGCCGTCGCTGGCGCCGGCCAGCGCCGAGGCGAGCCAGTTCGCAGGCGCGAACAGCACCAGCGCGACGACGCCGCCGAGCAGCGATCCGGCCACCGCCCACAGCGTCAAGAGGCGCTCCCGATCTCGACCACGACGCTGCCGTCGTAGCCGTTGCCCGAGCGCGTCAGCGTAGCCTCGATGGGGCGGGCGCGCGCGCCCGAGCGCGCCTCGGCGAGCCAGTCGCCGAGCGCCGCGGTGCCGATGCCGCTGACGCTGAGCACGGCGCGCTCGCCCTGCAGCGAGAGCTTGCCGGCCGCGCCCAGGCGCTCGGTCGCCGCCTTCAGCGCGGCGCTGGCCTGCGCCGGATCGACGGGCGGCGTGGCGCGCAGCGCCGCCGCCTCGGTGGCCTCGGACCGCATCACCTGCAGCTGCGCTTCGAGCGCGTCGAGCTGCACCGGCGCCTCGCGCAGCGTGCGCAGCGCCGGCTGCAGCGCCAGGGTCCAGAGCAGGAACAGCGCCAGTGCCGCGGCGGCGAACGCGACGAGGCGGCGCTCGCGCGCGGCGAGCGCGCGCCACCAGGCGCGCAGCGGGGCCAGCGCGGCGTTCATGCGGCCGCCCCGGACGGGGTCACGACGAGCGCGCCG
>JAGWVB010000367.1 GCA_018971105.1 Burkholderiales bacterium | reverse complement strand
GCGCGCGCGCGCCGGCCGCGTCGGCCGCGGCGGCGCGCGTCGCCTCGTCGAGCCGGCGCCAGGTGCTGCCCTGGCGGTTCAGCAGGCGCTCCCAGCCGACGGCGGCGATCCAGGCCTCGAGCGCGGGCGCCGGCACGCCGGTCTTCTTGAAGTCGTGGAATTCGACCTCGATGGCGCGCGCCGCGAACCAGGCGCGCGCCCGCTTCACCGTGTCGCAGTTCGGGATGCCGTGGAGCTCGACTCGCATGCGCCCGATTCTGGCCCAGGCCGCGGCCGCGGGATGCGCTACCGTCACGCGCCATGGCCCGCCCCGCCGCCCCCGCCCCGCCCGCCTTGCCCCGCGTGTGCCCGAACTGCGCGGCGGCGCTGGCGCGCTACGACCCGCCGCCGCGCTACTGCCCGCGCTGCGGCCAGGAGACGCGCGTGCAGGCACCGACGCTGCGCGAATTCGCGCAGCAGTTCGGCGGCGCCTACCTCTCGACCGAGGGCGCGCTGTGGCGCACGCTGGCGCTGCTGCTGCTGCGCCCGGGCGAGCTGACGCGGCGCTACCTCGCCGGCCAGCGCCGGCGCTACGTGCTGCCGCTGCGCCTGTACCTCACCGTGAGCCTGCTCGTGCTGCTCGCGGTCCGGCTGCAGACCCGGGTCGAGTTCCAGTTCAATCACCAGGCCATCGGCGCCGCGGCGAGCGCGCTGCGCGACTACTCGATCGTCAGCCTCGGCACGGACGGGCCGCGCATCGGGCGCAAGGACGGCGTCTTCTATTGCCGCCAGCTGCCGGACTGGGTCTGCGCGCGCGCGCGGCGCCGCATCGACGTCGACCCGAAGTCGCTCGGCGACGCGATCGACCGCTTCCGCGCACGCCTGGTCGACCATGTCGGCGGCGCGCTGTTCCTGCTCCTGCCGGCTTTCGCGCTGGGGCTGAAGCTGGCCTACCTGAACCGCCGCATGCGCTATACCGAGCATCTCGTGTTCGCGCTGCACCTGCACGCGGCCTGGTTCATCGCGCTGGCGCTGGCCATGACGAACGTCTCCGGACTGGCGGCGCTCGGCGTTTTCGCCGCGCCGGTCTACGCCTGGCTCGCGCTGGGCCGGGTCTACCGCGACCGCCGCGGGCCGCGCCTGCTGCGCGTCATGCTGGTGGCGCTGCTGTATGGCGTGACCTTGGCGCTGGCGCTGGCGGGGCTGCTGGTCGTGGCGCTGCTGTTCTGAAGCCGGCGCCGGTTCCCGACCTCGGTGCAGGGTCGCCGACCTAGAATCGGCCCCGCCGCGCCTCGGGCCCGCCCGCCCCATCCGACATGCCTGCGATGAACCCGACCCCCCTGCTCGCCCTCTCGCCACTCGACGGCCGCTACGCCGGCCGCATGGCGGCGCTGCGCCCGCTGCTGTCCGAATTCGGCCTCATGCGCCACCGCGTGCAGGTCGAGGTCGAATGGTTCATCGCCCTGTCCGAGGCCGGCTGGAGCGAGTTCCCGCCGCTGTCCGAGGCCTCGCGCGGGCTGCTGCGCTCGCTCGTCGTGCGCTTCGGCGAGGCCGAGGCGCAGGCGATCAAGGACATCGAGAAGACGACCAACCACGACGTGAAGGCGGTCGAGATCTGGATCAAGTCGCGCCTGCAGGGCCATGGCGAACTCGAGCGCGCGCGCGAGTTCGTCCACTTCGCCTGCACGAGCGAGGACATCAACAACACCAGCCACGCGCTGATGCTCAAGGCCGCGCGCGAGCAGGTGCTGCTGCCCGCGCTCGACCGCCTGCAGCTCAAGCTGACGGCGATGGCGCACGAGCTCGCCGCGCTGCCGATGCTCAGCCGCACCCATGGCCAGACGGCGAGCCCGACGACGGTGGGCAAGGAGGTCGCCAACGTCGCCGCGCGGCTGGCGACGGCGCGCGCGCGCATCGCCGGCGTGCCGCTGCTGGCGAAGATGAACGGCGCCGTCGGCAACTACAACGCCCACCTCGCCGCCTACCCCGGGCACGACTGGCCCGCCTTCAGCCGCCGCGTCGTCGAGGAGCGCCTGGGCCTGGCCTTCAACCCCTACACGATCCAGATCGAGCCGCACGACTACATGGCCGAGCTGTTCGACGCCGTGACGCGCGCCAACACGCTGCTCATCGACTGGTCGCGCGATGTCTGGGGCTATGTCTCGCTGGGCTATTTCAAGCAGAAGCTCAAGGCCGGCGAGGTCGGCTCGAGCACGATGCCGCACAAGGTCAACCCGATCGACTTCGAGAACGCCGAGGGCAATTTCGGCCTCGCCAACGCGCTGCTCACGCACATGAGCCAGAAGCTGCCGGTGAGCCGCTGGCAGCGCGACCTCACCGACAGCACGGTGCTGCGCAACATGGGCGTCGCGCTCGGCTACACGCTGCTGGCCTGCGACAGCCTGGCGCGCGGCCTCGACAAGCTCGAGGTCAACGCCGAGGCGCTCGCGGCCGACCTCGACGCCGCCTGGGAGGTGCTGGCCGAGCCGGTGCAGACCGTCATGCGCCGCCACGGCCTGCCCGAGCCCTACGACCGCCTCAAGGCCTTCACGCGCGGGCAGCCGATCACGCGCGAGCTGATGCAGGACTTCATCCGCGGGCTCGAGCTGCCGGCGCCGGAGAAGGAACGCCTGCTGGCGCTGACGCCGGCCGGCTACACCGGGCTGGCCGAGGCGCTGGCGCGGGCCTGGCGATGAGCGGCTTCCGCGCCGCGCTCGTCGCCGCGCAGCAGCGCCAGGGCTCGATGCTGTGCGTCGGCCTCGACCCCGATCCGGCGCGGTTCCCGCCCGCCTGGCGCGGCGACGCGGCGCGCATCTTCGACTTCTGCAGGACCATCGTCGACGCCACGCACGACCTGGTCTGCGCCTTCAAGCCGCAGATCGCCTATTTCGCCGCGCACCGCGCCGAGGACCAGCTCGAACGCCTGATCGCGCATTGCCACGCCGTCGCGCCCGAAGTGCCGGTGATCCTCGACGCCAAGCGCGGCGACATCGGCGCCACCGCCGCGCAGTACGCGCTCGAGGCCTTCGAGCGCTACCGCGCCGACGCCGTGACGCTGTCGCCGTTCATGGGCCTCGACTCGATCGAGCCCTACATGCGCTACACCGGCAAGGGCCTGATCCTGCTGTGCCGGACCTCGAACCCGGGCGGCAGCGAGCTGCAGGCGCAGGCGCTGGCCGGCCCCGACGGGCGGCCCGCCGGCCTGCTGTACGAACATCTGGCGCGCCTGGCGGCGACCGAATGGAACCGCGGCGGCGAGCTCGGCCTCGTCGTCGGCGCGACCTATCCGGCCGAGGTCGCGCGCGTGCGCGAACTCGCGCCGACGCTGCCGCTGCTGATCCCGGGCATCGGCGCCCA
>JAGWVB010000366.1 GCA_018971105.1 Burkholderiales bacterium | reverse complement strand
GGCCGCCGCGGAACCGGCCGGGCCGGGCCGCCGGCAGCGGCGCCCTCAGGGGGAGGCGCGCAGGCGCCTACGGGGAGGATTCGAATACCGCCCGCGCGTGCAGGCCCAGCCCCTGGGCGACGCTGGCGTAGCGGTCGCCGCGCACCACGGCGGCGGCCGGGAACTCGGCCGCGATGCGCGCGACCAGCGGTCGCAGCCCGGTCGACCCGCCGGTGAAATAGACGACGTCGACGCCGTCGCGCGCGACGCCGGCCATGCGCACGGTGGCCACGGCGGCCTCGACGATGCGCTGCACATCGGGCTCGAGCGCCGCGGCCGCCTGCGCCTCGAGCAGTTCGGCGCGCAGGCCGGCTTCGAGCGGGTCGAGGTCGATGTCCGCCCGGCCCTGCGTCGCGACATCGATCTTGCCCTGCTCGGCGGCGGCCGCCAGCGCATGGCCCAGCCGCTCCTCGACCGCCGCCATGAGGCGGCGGTAATGCCTGGGATCGTCGTACCAGGCGCGCATCGCGCGCAGTTCGGCCACCCGCGCCGGCGCGTAGACGGTGTTGATCAGATGCCAGGTCGCGAGGTCGAAATAGATGCCGCTGGGCACCTCGCGCGCCGCCTCGCCCGCCCTGGCCGGGCGGCGCGCGCGGTAGCCCAGCAGCGGCAGGATGGCCGCGAGTTCGAGATGGCGGTCGAAATCGGTGCCGGCGAGGTGGACGCCATGGTTGCCCAGGATGTCGTCGCGACGCTCGGCGCGGCCGCGTCGCCGGGGTCCCGCGCGCACGAGCGCGAAATCCGAGGTGCCGCCGCCGATGTCGGCCACGAGCACGAGCTGCTCGGTGTCGATCCGGCTTTCGTGGTCGAGCGCGGCGGCGATCGGTTCGTACTGGAAATGGACCTCGGTGTAGCCGACCGCGCGCGCCGCCGCCTCGAGCGCGGCACCGGCCTGGGCGTCGCGCGCCGGGTCGTCGTCGACGAAAAACACCGGCCGTCCGAGCACGGCGCGCTCGATCGGCTGCCCCGCCGCGGCCTCGGCAAGCGATTTCAGGCGCCGCAGATAGCCGGTGACGACATCGCGGTAGCGCACCGAGCGGCCGCCGCCGAGGTCGGTCGCCTGATCGAGCAGGCTCGATCCGAGGATGCTCTTCATCGAGCGCATCAGCCGCCCCTCGACGCCTTCGACATAGGCGCCGACCGCGGCGCGGCCGTACAGGCGCTCGGCCTCCGCCTGCTGCGGCGGCGTGTCGGCGCGGTAGAAGACCGCGGTCGGCATGGTCGGCTGGCCCGGTTCGAGTTCGACCAGGCGCACGCCGGCGGCACCTGCGGGCAGGGCGACGGCCGAATTCGAGGTGCCGAAATCGATGGCGACGAAGGCGTATCGGGTCATGGATGTGCAATCCGGCATGCAATCGCCGATGCGCGGGGGCGCGATTGTATCGAGCGCGCAACACCCCCTCATTCGGCGTGAACAGATACCGGGCAACCCTCCTTTTCGACGTGTAAGTTACGTGTACTCGAGCGACACTATCCGTACGCCCAACCTGAAAGGCCTCCGTCATGTCCAAAGCCGCAGCACCGCAGCGCTGGTTTGCCGGATGGCGCCAATCGGCCCGTCCGGTCCAGGACGACCCGGCCGACCTGGGCACCGCGTTCGGCCTCGACCTCAGCCTCAACGAGTTGCAGCACGAGCCGCCGCCCGCCCCGCCGCCGCCCGAGCGGCGCACGGGCTGGATGCGCCGCCTCGCGACGCGTCGCGCCGGCGCGGTCTGAACCCCGCGGCTCCACCCCGCCCGGCGGCGAGCGGGCCGGGACCGGCGCCGGTTCTGGCTGCGGCGGTCCGCGCTCAGACTTCGAAGACCAGCCCGGGGTCGTAGCCCCGCTGCTCGCCCTTCTTCTCCAGCCCCAGCGCCTGGCACACGACGCGCGTCGGAGCGCGGCCCGCGCGCGGCCAGAGGTAGTCGTGGCGGCAATGCAGGTGGCCGTGCAGCCAGAGGTCGGCGTAGGGGATGAGGTCCTCGTCGTCGTTGCAGAAGCTCGCGCTGCCCGGCTGGCGGCCATAGCGCGGGTCGACGCTGCGGATGCTGGGCCCGAAATGGGTCACGACCAGGGTCGCGTCCCAGCGCCCCTGCGCCGGTTGGCGCAGTTCGCGCTCGAGCCAGGCGCGGCAGCGCAGCGCCTGCGCGCGCACCGCGGCGGCGTCGAAGGGTTGACCGCCGCGCGTCGATCCCATCAGGCGCATGAAGTAGGCGGCGGCGCGTTCGGCGCGTTCGCGGCCGGCAGCGCCGTAGAGGTCGAAATCGCTCCAGCGCGTGGTGCCGAGGACGCGGATGCGGCGGCCGCCGGCATCGGTGAGGAGCGCGGTCTCGCATTCCAGATAGCGCAGGCCGAGCGCGGCGCAATGCGCGCGCAGGCCGGCCGCCGCGGCGTCGACATCGCGCCCGTCGTACTCGTGGTTGCCGCCGATCGCGAGCACCGGCACCGGCCAGCCGGCGAAGCGCTCGTAGCCCTGCCAGCGGCTGTCGATGTCGCCGGCGAGCACGAGCAGCTCGGCGCCGGGCACGGGCCGGGGGTCGAAGTTCTCCGTCTCCAGATGCAGGTCGGACAGCAGTTGCAGCTTCATGCGCTCTCCAGCCATGCGATGCGCGCGCCATGCGGATGGGCGCGCGCCAGCAACCGGCGCGCGCCGCGCTGCGCCGCACCGTCCCAGATCCGGCAGCCGAGCTGGACGCCCATCTCGGGCGCCGGCGGTTCCAGCGTCAGCCAGGCCAGCGGCGCGTCCGGCGTGGCGCGCGCGCCGGCGGCCTCGATCGCGGCGGTGATCCCGGCCTGCTCGTCCGCGCCGAGATATTGCCAGACCACCGAATGCATCAGCACCGTGGCGACGCCGCGCCGGCGCGTGGCGAGTTCGCGCGCGACGAAGCGCGACGCCGTCGCCGCCTCGACCGCGACGTCCTCGGCCGCCTGCCAGCCGGCCACGGCGGCGCAGGCGGCGCGCAGCCGCGCGAGGCGCTCGCGCTGCTCGGGCCAGATGAACGACGCCAGGCGCAGCGCCTCGCCCGGCGCGCGCAGGTCGACCGGATGGGCGTCGCAGCCGGCACGGCGCACGACCGCCAGCGGCGCCGCGAGATCGGGCGCCGGGCCGCTCCATTGCGCCGCCAGCGTCAGCGGTCGCTCGCCCTCGCCCCAGCACCAGGCGCCGGGGTCATGTCGATAGCGGTCGCACCAGAGGTTGAGCCCGGCCGAGGCGCCGATCTCGAGCAATGCCAGCGGCATGCGCGTGACGCCGGCGATGTGCAGCAGCCCCGGCAGCAGCACGGCGCTGCGCTGGACCTCGTTCGTCTGCGGTGCGCGCGCCAGCG
>JAGWVB010000365.1 GCA_018971105.1 Burkholderiales bacterium | reverse complement strand
GGGCGGGCCGGTGGCGGGGGATGTCGGTACACGCGCAGGCGCTTGAGGAGCAGGCGCGCCGCTTCCCAATGGATGCCGGCCACGACCTTGAACGTGAGCAGCGGATGGCTGCAGAAGGCGCGCAGCAGGGCGCCGTCGTCGAGCGCCCGGCGCTCGGCGTCCAGGCGCGTGTTGAGCACCAGCCCGTCGACGTCGTAGGCCGCCACGCCCACGCTCAGCGCCGCGCGATCGGCCGCCGGCGGCTCGACGCCGAAGCGGTATTGCAGCGCGCAGGCGAGAAAGGGCGAGACGTGGAACTGCTTGTCGCAGCGCTGCACGATGCGGCCCGCGCGCGCCTGCGCCGGGTCGACCTCGATGAGGTAGCTGTGGCGTTCGCCGAAGGTGTTGTTGACCTCGTAGAGGATGGCCTGGAGCGCGCCGTCCGGGGCGTGGCAGAAATAGACGTTGAGCGGATTGAAGGCGTAGCCGAGCAGGCGCGGCATCGTCAGCAGGCGGATCGCGCCGCCACCGGCCAGGCCGGCGCGCTCGAGCTCGCGCTCGACATGGCGGCGCAGGCCGCGCGCGTCGCCGGCGCCGTAGTCGCGCTCGTGCAGGCTGAACAGGTTGTAGCGGTTGAGCGAGAACAGGCGCAGCCGGCGCGCGAGCTCGGGCAGCTCGTCGAGGTCGATCAGCAGCGAGTAGACGCGGTAGGCGAGGCGATGGCGCGCCGGCCGCAGGCGCTGGTGCATGACGCGGCCGACGTAGAGCGCCGAGGCGGTGGGCGGGGCAGGCATCGCGCGCGCGGTCCCGGTCGTCGTGCAGGCGGCCGCGGGGCGGCCTTCAGGCGGCGAGCGCGGGCGCGTCGCCGAGCCGGATGCGCGCCGATTCGCCGGCCACCGTCCAGGGCCGGCGCAGGCCGCCGAGGGCCTCGGCCACGGCGAGCCCGGCCTGCAGCCCGTCCTCGTGGAAGCCGGCGCCGAAGTAGGCGCCGCAGAACCAGCTGCGCTGGCGTCCCTGCAGCGACCACAGCTGTTCCTGCGCGCGCAGCGCGGCGGCATCGAACAGCGGATGCTCGTAGTGCTGCTCGTGGATGAGATGCCCGGCCGCGGGCTCGACGCGCGGGTTCAGGGTCAGGAACAGCGGGCGCGCGCCGGCCAGGCCCTGCAGCCGGTTCATCCAGTAGGTGACGCAGGGCGCGGCGCTGCCGTCGCGGTCGGCGCTGTAGTTCCAGCTCGACCAGACGGCGCGGCGCCGCGGCATCAGCGCCGCGTCGCTGTGCAGCAGCGCGCGGTTGCGCGTGTAGCCGAAGGCGCCGAGCAGGCGGCGCTCGTCGGCCGAGGCCTGCGGCAGCAGGCGCAGCGCCTGGTCGGCGTGGGTGGCGAAGACGACCTGGTCGTGGCGCCGCGTGCCGCCGGCGCTCGCGACCTCCACGCCCTGCGCGTCGCGCAGCACGGCGCGCGCGGCGCAGCCGGTGCGCACGTCCGGGCCCAGCGCCGCCGCCAGCCGCTGCACATAGGCGCGGCTGCCGCCGACGACGGTGCGCCAGGTCGAGCGCCGGCCGACCTTGAGCAGGTCGTGGTTCTCGCAGAAGCGCACGAAGGCTTGCGCCGGATAGCGGCCGATCTCGGCCGCCGGCGTCGACCAGATCGCCGCCGCCATCGGGTACAGGTGGTCGTCGCGGAAGGCGCGGCCGTAGCCGCCGCGGTCGAGGTATTCGTCCAGCGGCATCAGGCCGAGCCCGGGCGCGTCCAGCGGCGCCTGGCGGTAGAAGCGCAGCAGGTCGCGCAGCATCGACCAGAAACGCAGGCTCAGCAGGTTGCCGCGCTGGGCGAACAGGCCGCCCAGGTCGGTGCCCGAATACTCGAAGCGCCCGCCGTCCAGGCTCACCGCGAACGACATGTCCGACGGCCGCGTCGGCACGCCCAGGTGCGCGAACAGCGCCGTGAGGTTGGGATAGGCCGGCTCGTTGTAGACGATGAAGCCGGTGTCGACGGCGAGCGTGCCGCCCTCGGCGCGCGGCACGTCGACCGTGTGGCTGTGGCCACCCAGCCGCGCATCGGCTTCGTACAGCGTGACGCGGTGCCGCTGCGCGAGCAGCCAGGCGGCCGCGAGTCCTGAGATGCCGCTGCCGATGACGGCGATGTCGAGCGGCGCGCGGGCGCAGGGGGTCGCAACGGGGTGGACGGGCATCGGGTGGCTGATCTTGGGGGCGGCGCCGGCGGCGCGGCGCTCGATGACCGTTGTACGCAGCGCGCGCCGATTTGGATCACGCGCCCGGCGCCGCGGCGCCTGTGATCCAATCCGCCCCGCGAGACGTACAAGGGGGATGGACAGCGCACGCGAGCTCGCCGGGCTACCTTCGCCCTCGAAAGGTGCCGGCATGGGCGCTCGGGAGCGGCCCGGCGCGCTCAGTGGAGCACCGTCGCCCTCGAAGGGCTCCGGTATGGGCGCTCGGGAGCGTCCCGGCGCGCTCATGCCCCGGCCCCGCGGGCCGCGGCCGGCGCTGGCGTACGGCCGGGCCCGCCTGTCGCTCGTCACGAGTCACCCGATGCCTGGATCGATGCCGACGAACGACGAATGGAATGTGCTGGTTCAGGCCGTGGCGAGCCGCGGCGACCGCCAGGCCTACGCCGCGCTGTTCAAGCATTTCGCGCCGCGGCTGAAGTCCTACCTGCTGCGCGCGGGCTGCGCCGCCGGCCTGGCCGAGGAGCTGACGCAGGAGGCCATGCTCAAGGTCTGGCGCAAGGCGGCGACCTTCGACCCGGCGCGCGCCCAGGCCTCGACCTGGATCTTCACGATCGCGCGCCATCTGCACATCGACGGCCACCGCCGCCAGGGCGACGCCGCTGCGGCACCGGCCTGGGACGACGACGCCGGCGGCGCCGATGCGGGCGCGCCCGAGGTCGCTGCCGACCCCGAGGACGGTCCCGAGCGGCTGCTGGAGAGCGGCCGGCGCGAGCAGCGCGTGCGCGCCGCGCTCGCCCACCTGTCCGACGAGCAGGCGCAGATCCTGCGCCGCTCGTATTTCGACGAACAACCGCATGCGTTGATCGCGCGCGATCTGGGTCTGCCGCTGGGCACCGTGAAGTCGCGCATCCGGCTCGCGCTGAACCATCTGCGCCGCCTGCTCGACGGGTTCGAATCATGACCATCCGCCACCATCCCGAAGACGAACTGCTGCTGCAGCTCGCGGCCGGCCGCCTCGAGGCCGGCGCCGCGATCGTGCTCGCCGTGCACGCCGAGCAATGCCCGCGCTGCCGCGCGCGCGTGCGCGAATTCGAGGCCCTCGGCGGCGCCCTGTTCGAGGCGCTGGAACCCGAGCTGCTCGCGCCCACGGCGCTGGCCGAGACGCTGGCGCGCATCGACGCC
>JAGWVB010000072.1 GCA_018971105.1 Burkholderiales bacterium | reverse complement strand
CCGCCGGCATCGCCGCCCGCCTCGTCGCCCGGGGCGACCGTGGCGCCGGCGCCGCTCGGCGCGCCCGCGCCGGCGGGCAGTCCCGCACCGGCATAGGGCAGGCCGACATAGCCCACCGCCTGTACCTGGTCGCGCGTGATGCGCCGTGCGAGCGGGTGGCGGTTGTGCCAGGCGACGACCCGTGCGACGACGGCGGACAGGCGGAGCTCTTCCATGATCTGGGACCGATTGTGGGGTCCGCGCGACCGGGTCCATCGCCGCATCAGCGCCGTCTCGACGGTCCTGTTCGCGGCCCGGGCGACGCGGTGCCAGCGCCGTGCATGGGCGCGACGACGCCGTGCATGCGCGCGGTGACGACGGGGGGTGACGGTGCGCGGCCGACCTCAGCCGTGCCGGCGGCGCCAGAGCCAGACCGCCGCCAGCAGCAGCACCAGGATGCCCATGCCCCAGGCCTCGGCGTCCTGCACGCGCCCCAGCAGGGCCGCGGCGGCGGCGCCGAAGAACCAGCCCGCGCCGCTGACCAGCGCGGCCCAGAGCAGGGCGCCGACGGCGTTCAGGGCCGCGAAGCGCAGCGCCGACATCGTCGACATCCCGATCAGCACCGGCCCGACGATGCGCAGCCCGTAGGCGAAGCGCACGAGCACGACGACGAGGTCGCGCCAGCGCTCGATGAGCCGGTTCAGGTGCTCGACCTGCTGCATCGCATGCGGCCAGCGCGCCAGCACCGCGGCGCCGCGGCGGCGCCCGATCCAGAAGAAGACCTGGTCGCCGATGAAGCCGCAGACGGCCGCGATGACGAACACGGCGCCGAGGTCGAGCTGGCCGCGCTGCGCCGCATAGCCCGCCAGCAGCAGCAGCGTCTCCCCCTCGAGCAGACAGCCTGCGGCGACGACCCAGTAGCCGTAGGTCTGGATGAGGAATTCGAGCGTCATGCCATGCCGTTGCGCGCCCGCGGCCGCGATGGGCGCCCCAGAATAGCCGACGCGCCGCCTCGGGGCATGACAATCCCCTGCATGACCCGCCTCGCCCGTTACGCCCGCGTGCTGCGCGCCCGCCCCCGCCTGTGGTCCGCGGTCGCGATCGGCATCGCGACCTACGACCTGCTGCCGCTGCTGCACGCCGTGCATGCCGGGTCGCGCACGCTGCTGGCCTGGAACGCCTGCACGCTGAGCTACCTCGCGCTGGCCGCGCACATGGTGCTGAACTCGGACACGCACGAGATGCGCCGCCGCGCCGTGCGCCAGAACGACGGCCGCCTGCTCGTGCTGACGATGGTCGTCGCCGCCTCGGTCGTGGTGCTGGTGGCGATCGCCTCGCAGCTGGCGACGCTGAAGGATCTGCCGGCGCCGTCGCGCGCACCGCATGCGGCGCTGGCCGCGCTCACCGTCGTCACCTCGTGGCTGTTCACGCAGGCGTCGTTCGCGCTCAACTACGCGCACGATTTCTACGTCGAGCGCAGCCGCGGCCGGCCCGACCCGCTGGCGTTCCCGGGCACGACCGACCCGAGCTATGCCGACTTCCTCTATTTCGCCTGCATCATCGGCACCTCGGGCCAGACGGCCGACATCTCGTTCAACGGCAGCGCGCTGCGCCCGGTCGGGCTCGTCCATTCGGTGCTCGCGTTCTTCTTCAACACCACCGTGCTCGCGCTGACGATCAACATCGCCGCCGGCCTGTTCTGATGGCCGCCGCCGTGCCGCGCGTGCTGTCGTTCATCGCGCCGATGACGCAGCTCAACACGCCCTACCCCTCGACCGCCTACCTCACCGGCTTCCTGCGCGCGCGCGGCGTCGACGCGCGCCAGGAGGACCTGGCGCTGGCGCTGGCGCTGGCGCTGCTGACGCCGGCATCGCTCGCCGCCGTGCGCGACGCCGCCGCGGCGCTGCCGCCCGATCGCCGCAGCGCGGCCACCGCATCGTTCCTCGCCCAGGCGCCGCGCTACCTCGCCACCGTCGCGCCCACGGTCGCCTTCCTGCAGGACCGCGACGCGACGCTGGCGCACCGCATCGCCGGGCGCGGCTTCCTGCCCGAGGGACCGCGCTTCGAGTCGCTCGAGCGCTACGTCGCCGACGACGAAGGCGGCGACCCGATGGCCTGGGCCTTCGGCGCGCTCGGCGTGCAGGACCGCGCGCGCCATCTCGCGACGCTCTACCTCAACGACATCGCCGACGCGCTGCGCGACGCCGTCGATGCGCGCTTCGAGTTCGTGCGCTACGGCGAGAGCCTGGCGCGCGCGCAGGCGTCGTACGACGCGCTGGCCGCGGCGCTGGCCGCGCCGACGAACCTCGTCGACGCGACGCTGCAGCGGCTGGCGCTGGAGGCGGTCGAGCGCCACCGGCCGACGCTGGTGCTGGTCTCGGTGCCGTTCCCGGGCGCGATGTACGGCGCGCTGCGCATCGCCCAGGCGATCAAGGCGCGCCACCCCGGGATCGCGACGGCGCTGGGCGGCGGCTACGTCAACACCGAGCTGCGCGAACTCGCCGAGCCGCGGCTGTTCGACCATTTCGACTACGTCACGCTCGACGCCGGCGAGCGCCCGCTGCTGGCGCTGCTCGAGCATCTGGCCGGCCGGCGCGGCCGCGCCCGGCTCGTGCGCACCTACCTGCGCGAGGACGGCGCGGTGCGCTACTGCCACGCCGGCCAACTCGCCGAGCCCGACATCGCCTTCGAGGACATCGGCACGCCGACCTGGGACGGGCTGCCGCTGGACCGCTACCTCTCGCTGCTCGACCTGCTCAACCCGATGCACCGGCTGTGGAGCGACGGGCGCTGGAACAAGCTCACGGTGGCGCAGGGCTGCTACTGGAAGCAATGCAGCTTCTGCGATGTCACGCTGGACTACATCGGGCGCTACGAGACGGCGACGGCGGCGACGCTGGTCGACCGCATCGAGGCCATCGTCGCCGAGACCGGCCAGACGGGCTTCCATTTCGTCGACGAGGCGGCGCCGCCGAAGTCGCTCAAGGCGCTCGCCGCCGAGCTGCTGCGGCGCGAGCTGCAGATCAGCTGGTGGGGCAACATCCGCTTCGAGAAGACCTACACGCCCGAGCTCTGCCGCGAGCTCGCCGGCAGCGGCTGCATCGCGATCTCGGGCGGCCTCGAGGTGGCGTCGGACCGGCTGCTGGCGCTGATGAAGAAGGGCGTCTCGGTCGACCAGGTGGCGCGCGTCACCCATGGTTTCGCGCAGGCCGGCGTGCTCGTCCACGCCTATCTGATGTACGGCTTCCCGACGCAGACGGTGCAGGACACGGTCGACGCGCTGGAGCTCGTGCGCCAGCTCTTCGGCGCCGGCTGCATCCATTCGGGCTTCTGGCACCGCTACGCCTGCACCGTGCATTCGCCGGTGGGGCTCGATCCGGCGGCCTACGGCGTCACGCTGCACGCGCTGCCGCACGGCGGCTTCGCGCGCAACGACATCGGCTTCGACGACCCGACCGGGGTCGACCACGACGCGCTCGGCGTCGGCCTGCGCAAGGCGATCTACAACTACATGCACGGCATCGGCCTCGAGGAGGACGTGCGCAGCTGGTTCGACTTCGGCGTGCCCAAGGCGCGCGTGCGGCGCGACCGCATCGAGCGCGCGCTCGCCGCGCAGGCCTAGCCGGCCCCGCCCGAAGGCGGTCGCCCGACCCGCGATCCGGGGCAAAATCCGGGCCCCTCACGCGCCTTCCCCCCAACGCCGCGCGCGACACCCCGATGACAAGGAGTCACGGCATGGACCTGGTGTACGAAATCCGCTCCTGGAACGCCGGGCGCGAACCCGAGCGGCTGCGCCTGAAGTACCAGGTCATGCGCGGCGACGCCTTCCGCTTCCTGCGCGGCACCTGCCATCTGTTCTACGGCCGGCTGCCGGCGGCGGGGATCTTCAGGTCGGCGCCGCTGACCTGGGCCTGCGGCGACCTCCACCTCGAGAATTTCGGCAGCTACAAGGGCGACAACCGGCTCGCCTATTTCGACCTCAACGATTTCGACGAGGCCGCGCTGGCGCCCGCGACCTGGGACCTCGTGCGCATGCTCACGAGCATCCGCCTCGCCGCCGACGGCTACCGCGCGACGGCGGCGCAGGCGCAGGAATCCTGCGTCGCCTTCCTCGACGCCTACGCCGCCGCGCTGGGCGTCGGCAAGGCCTACTGGATCGAGCGCGAGACCGCCGAGGGCCTGGTGCGCACGCTGCTCGACGACGTGCGCCACCGCGCGCGCCCCGAGTTCCTGGACCGCCGCACGCAGCGCAAGGGCCGCAAGCGCCGGATCATCGTCGACGGCAGCCATGCGCTGGCCGCGTCGGCGGCCCAGCGCGCCGCGGTGACGGATTTCATGGATGCCTACGCCGCGACCCAGGCCCATGGGCACTTCTTCAAGGTGATCGATGTCGCGCGCCGCATCGCCGGCACCGGCAGCCTGGGGCTGGATCGCTACGCGATCCTGGTCGAGGGCAAGGGCTCGCCGGACGCGAACTACCTCATCGACCTCAAGGAGGCGGCGCCCTCGGCGCTGGCGCCCTGGGTCGGCATCAAGCAGCCGCGCTGGAAGACCGAGGCCGAGCGCGTCGTCACCGTGCAGCGGCGCATGCAGGCGGTGTCGATGGCCTTCCTGCGGCCGATGATGATGGGCGACAAGTCCTACATCCTGCGCGCGCTGCAGCCGACCGAGGACCGCATCGCGATCGACCACCCGGGCGTCGTCGGCGGCGAGTTCGCGCGCGCCGTCGCGACCATGGGCCGGCTCACCGCCTGGGCCCAGTTGCGCAGCGCCGGCCGCGGCGGTGCCGACGGCGCCGACGACCTCGTCGCCTGGGGCGCCAAGCGCAAGTGGAAGGCGCGCCTGCTCGAGGTCTCCGAGCATTGCGCCGCGCAATGTCGCACCGATTCCAAGGCCTACGACGCGGCCTACGACGCCGGGGCCTTCGATGTCTGAATCGTCTCCCGCCGCAGCGCCTGCGGCGCCTCCCGCCCAGGGGGGCCCGGCCAAGCCGGTGCCGCGGCATCCGCCGGGCGGCTTCGGTTTCATGCGCGAGCGCCTGGCGGGCTCGGGATGGCGCGACCTCGGCGCCGGGCTGTGCGTGGCCGGCCTGCTGATCCCCGAGGCCGTGGCCTATGCCGGGCTGGCCAAGCTGCCGCCCTCGCACGGCCTGACGGCGGCGCTGGTGGGCCTGGCGATCTACGCCGTCTTCGGCCGCAGCCGCTACGCGATCGTCTCGCCGACCTCGTCGACGGCGGCGCTGGCCGCCGCCGCGGCGCTGTCGATGCCGGGCATCGTCGGCGTCGCCGACCCGCGCGCCTATGCGCAGGCGATGCAGGCGCTGGTGCTGTGCGCCGGCGCGATCCTGTTCGCGCTCTCGTGGGCGCGCCAGGGCCAGCTCTCGGCCTTCGTCTCGCGCCCGGTGCTGCGCGGCTTCTCGTTCGGCCTGGCGATCACCATCGTCATCAAGCAGCTGCCCGACGCGCTCGGCATCGAGCTGCCGAAGACGCTGGCCGGCGACCCCGGCCATGTGCTGGCCTATGTCGTCGCCCAGGCCCCGCACTGGCAGCTGCCGACGGTGGCGGTGACGCTGGCCGCGGCGGCGCTGATGGCGCTGATCCGGCGCTGGCCGCAATGGCCGGCGTCGATGCTCGTGATGGTGGCCGCGATCGCCGCCGCGCGCGGCTTCGACCTGCAGGCGCTGGGCGTGCGCGCGGTCGGGACGCTCCCGCTGCCGTCGCTGGCGATCGCGCTGCCGCAGCTGTCGCTGGCCGACTGGTTCCGCGTCGGCGAGCTCGCGGTCGGCGTCGTCGTCCTCGTCTTCGCCGAGTCCTGGGGCTGCATGCGCACGCTCGCGCTCCAGCATGGCGAGACGCTGGACGCGAACCGCGAGCTCTGGGTGCTGGGCGCCTGCAATGTCGGCGCGGGCCTGCTGCAGGGCATGCCGGTGGGGGCCGGCTTCTCGGGCGGGTCGGCGAACGCCGCCGCCGGCGCGCAAACGCGCTGGGCCGGCGCCGCGGCGCTGCTCGTGATGGCGCTGGCGCTGGCCTTCGCGCTGCCCGAACTCGCGCTGCTGCCGCGGCCGGTGCTGGCGGTGGCGGTGATCAGCGCGCTGTGGCATGCGCTCTCGCCGCGCCCGCTGCTGGCGACCTGGCGCATGGGGCGCGACCGCACGCTGATCGTCGCCGCCGTCGCCGCCGTGCTCGTGCTGGGCGTGCTCGACGGCATGCTGACGGCGATCGCGCTCTCGCTCGTCGATGCGCTGCGCAAGTTCAGCCAGCCGCTGCTGCACGAGCTCGGCGAACTCGGCGCGACGCGCAACTACGTCGACGTCGAGGGCCATACCGACGTGCATGCAAAGCCGGGGCTGCTGGTGCTGCGGCCCGAGGAGCCGTTGTTCTTCGCCAGCGCCGAGCGCGTCGTCGCCGAGGTCGTCCAGCGCGCCGCCGCGCGCGACGGCCTGCGCGGCGTCGTGCTCAGCCTGGAGGAGAGCGCCGACCTCGACAGCACGGCCGTCGAATGCCTGCTCGAACTCGACCAGCGCCTGCAGGCCCGCGGCCAGCACCTCGTGCTGGCGCGCACCAAGGACCCCGTGCGCGAACTCCTGGGCCGCCTCGCGCCGCAGGGCATCGGCGCGCCGGACCGGCTGTACTGGAGCGTCGACGACGCGGTGCAGGGGGTGTCGCGGCGGGATTCGATCTAGGCTGAGGCGGTCGAACGCACTACATGCCAGCCGCGGCGCGAGCCGAGGACGCCGGGTACCCGCCGCCGCTCGTGTCCCCCGGACCGGGCTGCGCCCGGTCCTCCTCCTTGACCTCGCTGCGACGGGCACCCGGCATCCTCGGCCGCCACCCAGATGGCACGCTCGCAGCGCGCCACGATGGTGGTGGATCAGGCCGATGGGGCGGCCTGCCGCGGGAAGTCAAGGAGGAGGGCTGGGCGTGAGCCCGGACCGGGGGACATGGACGCGGCAGGCTGCCCCGCCGGCCTGATCCCGCCGCGACGTCCGAGCGCGGTACGCCCCGGCGCCCGGCGGCGCGCACCGAACAGCCTCAGCCCTCGACCGCCCTCACCTTCACCGACCGCCCCTTGACCTTGCCCGCCGCGAGCCGCCGCAGCACCTGCGCCGCGATCCCGCGCTCGACGGCCACGTACGTCGAATAGTCGTTGACGCTGATCTTGCCGATCTGCGCCGCCGCGAAGCCCAGGTCCTTGGTCAGCGCACCGAGGATGTCGCCGGCGCGGATCTTCTCCTTGCGCCCGCCGAGGATCTGCAGCGTCGCCATCGGCGGGCGCAGCGGCTCGCCGCCGGCCGGCGTCAGCGCGGACAGCGGCTGCCAGTCGGAGGCGAAGCCCAGCGCCTGCTCGATCGCGCCGACGCGGCCCATCTCGTCCAGGCTCGCCAGGCTGTAGGCGCAGCCGGTCTCGCCGGCGCGGCCGGTGCGGCCGATGCGGTGCTGGTGCGTCGCCGGGTCGGGGCTGATGTCGACGTTGATCACCGCCTCGAGGCGGTCGATGTCGAGCCCGCGCGCGGCGATGTCGGTGGCCACCAGCACGCTCGCGCTGCGGTTCGCGAAGCGCACCATGACCTGGTCGCGCTCGCGCTGCTCGAGGTCGCCGTGCAGCTCCAGCGCCGCATAGCCCTGGGCCTGCAGCACGGCGACGAGGTCGCGGCATTGCTGCTTGGTGTTGCAGAAGGCGAGCGTGCTCACGGGCCGGTGGTGGTCGAGCAGCAGCGAGACGGCGTGCAGCCGCTCGTCCTCGCGCACCTCGTGGAAGACCTGGCGGATCTGCGCCGACGCCGGCGCGGCGTCGACCTTGACCATCTGCGGCTCGCGCATCAGCGAGGCGGCGAGCTGGGCGATCCCGTCCGGATAGGTGGCCGAGAACAGCAGCGTCTGGCGCGACCTGGGGCAGCGCTGGGCGACGGCGGCGATCTCGGCCTGGAAGCCCATCTCGAGCATGCGATCGGCCTCGTCGAGCACCAGCGTCGTGAGCGAACCCAGATCGAGGCTGCCGCGTTCGAGATGGTCGACGATGCGCCCGGGCGTGCCGACGACGACATGCGCGCCATGTTCGAGGCTGGCGAGCTGCGGCCGCATCGTCGCGCCGCCGCACAGCGTCAGGATCTTGACGTGGTCCTCGGCGCGCGCGAGCCGGCGCAGCTCCTGCGTCACCTGGTCGGCGAGCTCGCGCGTCGGACAGAGCACGAGGGCCTGCACCGCGAAACGGCGCACATCGAGCCTGGACAGCAGCGCGAGCGCGAAGGCCGCCGTCTTGCCGCTGCCGGTGCGCGCCTGCGCGATGAGGTCGGCGCCGGCCAGCGCCGGCGGCAGCGCCGCGGCCTGGATCGGCGTCATCGCGGTATAGCCCAGGCGCTGCAGGTTTTCCAGCACGGGCGGCGGCAGCCGGAGGGTGGCGAAGGAGTCGGGGGTCATGGACGATTATCGGCGCCGCCCCACAATCGACCCCTGATGCCCTCCACGCTACCCAACCCGCGCCACGCCGCCCGCCTGCCCGCCGCCACCACCGCCGAGCAGATCGCCCGCGTTCGCCAGGCCGCCTACACCCTGCCCCAGGTCGTCAAGCCGGCCGACTTCCTGACCGAAGGCAGCCCCGGATTCGAGGCCCATCTCGACAAGCTCGGCCATGTGCTGCTGCAGAAGTCGGTGCCGGGCCAGCAGCCGAGCCGCTGGATCGAGCCGCGGCTGTTCGCCAGCGCGCTGGCACACCTCGATGCCGTCGGCGCCGCCGGCACGCGGGGGCTGATGAACGAGCGCACGACGGCGCTGCAGGCGCTGGGCGTGGCGCGCCAGGCCGGGCTGTGGACGCGGCTGACGAGCCACGCGCTCACGCTCACCGAGACCGGGTGGCGCATCCCGGTGCTGTTCAAGATGCCGCTCGACGAGGAGGTGATCTGGGCCTGGTACCGCAACGGCGACGAGGCGGCGCTGCAGGCCGGCCTCGGCGCGCCGCGGCAGTATCCCCACGCGGCCGAGCTGATCGCACACCTCGACGCGCTGGTGGCCAGGAGCCGCGCGTTCAAGCCCCAGCACCTGGCCTCGCTGCTGCCGCGGCTGCAGAGCGAATGCGCCGCCAAGCAGGCGCTGGCCGCACCCGAATCGCTGGCCGAGCTGAAGGCCGCCTGCACGCGCGCGCAGGAGCGCTGGGCCCATGCCGCGACCGAGCTCGACACGCTCGAGGGCCTGAACAGCGAGCTCGCCTTCGGCGGCTATCCCGGCACCTTCGTCAAGGCGCGGCGGCTGCAGCGCGAGGTCACGCTCTACGTCGGCCCGCCCAACAGCGGCAAGACCCATGCGGCGTTCGAGCGCCTGGCGCAGGCGCTGGACGGCGCCTACCTGGCGCCGCTGCGGCTGCTCGCGCTCGAGGGGCGCGACCGCCTCGTGGCGCGCGGCGTGCCCTGCTCGCTGCTGACGGGCGAGGAGAACGTGCCGGCCGACGGCGCGCGCGTCGTCAGCAGCACGATCGAGATGGTGGGCACGAACACGACCATCGACGTCGCCGTCATCGACGAGGCGCAGATGATCTTCGACAACTCGCGCGGCTGGGCCTGGACCCAGGCCATCGTCGCCGTGCCGGCCAAGGAGGTCATCATCATCTGCTCGGCCTATGCCGTGCCGGCGATCGAGAAGCTGCTCGGCCTGTGCGGCGAACGCTGCACGGTGCGGCATTTCGGGCGCAAGCAGCATGTGCAGCCGCTGCCGCATCCGCTGCCGATCGCCGAGCTGACGCTGGGCGACGCGGTGGTCGCCTTCAGCCGCCGCGACGTGCTGATGCTGCGCGACCAGATCGCCGCCGGCGGCCATCCGGTCTCGGTCATCTACGGCGCGCTGCCGCCCGAGGTGCGACGGCGCGAGGCCGAGCGCTACGCCAGCGGCGCCTCGCACATCCTGGTCGCCACCGACGCCATCGGCATGGGGCTGAACCTGCCGATCCGCCGCGTGCTGTTCAGCACCTTGACGAAGTTCGACGGCCAGGCCGACCGCCGCCTGAGCGAATCCGAGGTGCACCAGATCGCCGGCCGCGCCGGCCGCTACGGCTTCCACGACGAGGGCCATGTCGGCGTGCTCGCCGAGGCCGAACCGACGGCGCAGCGCACGCTCAAGGAGCTGCTGGCGCGCAACCCCACCGCGCCGCCCGATTTCAAGGCCCCGGTGGCGCCCAACGGCTGGCATGTCGACACCATCGCCGCGCGGCTGCACAAGGACCGGCTGCGCGACGTGCTCGACGTCTTCATGGAACAGCTCAAGCTCGACGACGCCCATTTCGCCGTCGCCGAGCTCGAGCAGATGCTCGAACTCGCAGGCCAACTCGACGAATGCGCGCGCGCGCTCACGCTCAAGCAGCGCTTCGTCTACGCCCAGGCCCCGGTCGACACGCGCACCGAGGGCCAGGTGCAGGAATTCCTGGGCTGGGCCGCCAGCCACGACAACACCGGCAAGGCCGGCCGCCCTTGGTTCCTCGACCAGGTCGACGGCCACAGCCGGCTCGAGCGCATGGAACAGGCGCTGCGCTCGTGCACGCTGTGGCTGTGGCTGGACCTGCGCTTCCCCGGCGTCTACGGCCATGTCGAGGCAGTGATCGCGTTGCGCACGAGCCTCAACGACGGCATCGAACGCCAGCTCAAGGGCAAGCGGCCGCTGGCGCAGGTGCGACGCCGGCGGGCCTGATCGCCTCCGGTCGCTTGATCCGTCCGGCACGGCCCGCGGTCGGATAGCGGCGGCGGGATCGGGCCGGCGGGGCCGCCTGCCGCGGGCGTGTCCCTGGCGTGGCGTGCTGCGGGCGTGCCGCCGGCGTGCCGGCCGGGGAAGCCGGGTGCCCGTCGCAGCGAAGTGAAGGAGGAGGACTGGGCGCGAGCCCAGTCCGGGGGACATGAGCGGCGACGGGTACCCGGCTTCCTCGGCCCGCCGCGGCGTGGGCGCGCGAGGGCGCGGGAACGCCGCTCGCACGCTCGCACGCTCGCACGCTTGCAGCGGCAGCGGCAGCGGCAGCGGCAGCGGCAGCTGCAGAGGCAGCTGCAGCGGCAGCGGCATCGGCATCGGCATCGGCATCGGCATCGGCATCGGCATCGGCGATGATCGGAGCATGCAAGACGACAGCGACCCGCGCATCCACAGCCCCGCGGCCGAGCGCAACCGCGCACCGATCCTGGCGCAGTTGCAGCGCCTGCTGCCGCCGCGCGGCAGCGCGCTCGAGATCGCCAGCGGCGGCGGCCAGCATGCGGCGCATTTCGCGGCCGGCCTGCCGCAATGGCGCTGGCAGCCCAGCGACGGCGACGCGCGCGCGCAGGCGTCGATCGCGGCCTGGTGCGCCGGGCTGCCGAACGTGCTGGCGCCGATCACCCTCGACGTCATGGCGCCGGCATGGCCGGGCGTGCCGGCGACCGTCGACGCGATCTTCTGCGCCAACCTGATCCATATCGCGCCCTGGCCCTGCTGCGGCGCGCTGATGCGCGGCGCGGCGCGCCATCTCGGCGACGGCGGGCTGCTGCTGACCTATGGCCCCTACCTCGAGGACGCCGTCGAGACGGCCGAGAGCAACCTGGCCTTCGACGCCGAACTGCGCCGCCGCCATCCCGACTGGGGGCTGCGCCGCATCGAGGACGTCGCGGCGCAGGCGGCGGCCGCGGGCCTGCGGCTGCGCGAGCGCGTCGCGATGCCGGCCAACAACCTGCTGCTGGCGTGGGCGCGCCCGAGCTGAGCTATCTGCGCGGCTACCCGGCCGAGCTCGTCGCCGACGTGCCGCGCCTGCTCGCCGAGGGCCGGCTCGGCAGCATGCTGCGCGGCCGCTACCCGCAGGCCCACGCGGTGCGCAGCGAAACGGCGCTCTACGACTATGTCGCGGCGCTGAAGGCGCGCCACCTGCGCAGCGCGCCGCCGCTGGCCAAGGTCCTCTACGACCCGCGTCTGCAGATCGTGCGCAATGCGCTCGGTACGCATACCCAGGTCTCGCGCGTGCAGGGCAACCGCCTCAAGGCCAAGCGCGAGATCCGCATCGCGGCGCTGTTCCACGATGCCCCGGCCGCGTTCCTGCGCATGATCGTCGTGCACGAACTCGCGCACCTGAAGGAGCGCGATCACGACCGCGCGTTCTACGCCCTGTGCGTGCACATGGAACCCGATTACCACCAGCTCGAATTCGATCTGCGCCTGTGGCTGACGGCGCTCGAACTCGAGCCGCAGCCGACGCCGCCGCCACCACCCCGAAGGCCGGGCGCGGCCTGAGCGCCCCGCTAAAATGCGGGCGCATGACCCGGCCCGTCGGCAACCCCTGGCACCACGGACAAATTGCGGTCCTCAGGGAATTGCATCGAGCCGGTTCGGCAAGCCGCGCCGAATTGGCACAGGCCACCGGCCTGACGCCGCAGTCGTTGACCCGCATTGCCCAGGAATTGATCGCCGCTGATTTCATCCGGGAACGGGAACGCCGGCGCACCGGCGGCATGGGTCAGCCGGCGATCGAGCTCGGACTCGTCGCGGCGCGCATATTCTCGGTCGGCCTCGTGCTCGAACACGATCAGTTGACCTGTGTGCTCAGCGACGTGACGGCGGGGCCGTTGTTGCGCAAGGTCGTGCGCGGCAATTTCCTCAGCGCCCGGCGCACGCTCGAGGTGTGCCAGGAATTGGTCGCACTCGCCTTGGCCAGCCTGCCGGATCAGGCCGTGAACCTGGGGATCGGCGTGTCCCAGTCGGGTTTCTTCTTCGATGTGAAGAACCAGCGCATCGTGAGCCGCGGCGACACCGAAGGGTGGCAGGCGGCCCATCTCTCGGCCCGCCTCGGCGAATCCTTCGGCCTGCCGGTGTGGATCGAAAACGACGGTCGTGCGGCGGCGGCCGGCGCGATGATGCACGGCCTCGGCGTGGGGCACGACGACTTCTTCGTCGTGCTGCTGACGCGCGGCGTCGGCGGCGGCGCCGTGGTGGGGCGGACGCTGGTGCGCGGGCATGCCGGCAATGCCGGCGAGGTCGCGATGCTGATGCCTGCCGATCCGCGCGCGATACGCCCGACGACGGACAGCTTCGAGCAGCATTGGCGTTCCAACATGGGCCGGCGCCGGCCGACCTCGAAGGCAGTGCAGGACGCGCTGCAGGCCGAGGAACCCTGGCTGAGGGCCTGGCTGGATGAATCGGCGCGGCTCCTGTCCCTGGGCCTGACGGCCATCTGCGCGCTGCTCGATCCCGAACTCATCATCCTGGCCGGACGCCTGCCGGCAGCGTTGCGCGAGGCCTTGAAGGCGCGCATCCGCACGCCGGTGGCCTCGATCGCCGGCATCGCCGCGCCGCCGGCGCGCATCCTCGTGGACCCCGACAACGAGTGCCTGGAGATCGGCGCCAGCGCCATTCCGATCGCCAAGGTGCTGGGCCTGCACCGGCTCTAGGGCTCTAGGCGCGGCCCAGGACGAGCGCCGTCAGGGCGATCAGCAGGCCATAGAAGGCCGCATTCGTGGCCAGCCAGCCCAGCGCGGCCCCGCGCAGCCCGCGGCCGGCGCCGGCCGCGCCGGCCGCGAAGTTGCGCCAGCCCGGCCCCGGCGGCCGCAGGCGCTCGTGAAAGGCCCGCGCATGCGCCTCGGGGCAGGGAAAGCCGAAGCTCCCGACCAGCGTCAGCACGACGCCGCAGGCGAAACTGGACAGCAGCAGCAGCGGAAAGCTGCCCAGGATCCCGTGCGCCCCGACGGCCAGGGCCCCGACGCCGAAGCCGATCGCGCCGATCAGCGAGGCGATCTCGGCGCCGATGCCGGTGCGCCACCAATACCAGCGCGCGATCGCGACGAAGCCCAGCCCGGCCAGGACGACGATGATCGTCTGGTAGACCGCGCGCAGGCCGCCGGCATGCAGGAGCCCGCAGATCAGCAGCGACAGGACGGCGACCAGGCCCACGCCGCCCGCGGCCGCGCCTTCAGCGCGGAGCCGGCGCCAGGCCGCGGGCAGTGCCGGCACGACGTCGTTGCGGATGGACACCTTGGCGAGGTGCAGGCGGTTCACCGCATGGGCGAAGAAGGCGATCGCGCACAGCACCCCGATCGCCGCGCTCGCGAGCGGATGCAGCAGCGTCGTGGCGAGCAGGATCCAGGTCGATTCACCGTTGGCCGCGGGCAGGAGATAGAGGGCCGCGCCACCGATGACGTACCAGCACCAGGGGCGCAGCAGGTAGTGCACGACCGCGAACAGCAGCACCGCCTTGCGCACCTCGCGCTCCGAGCGCAACGCGGCGACTCTCTGCACCAGCAGGCCGCTGCCCGGCGCGGCGTGCCACCAGGCGACGGCCAGCAGCAGTGCGACCCCACCCCGGTCCGCGGGCCAGATCTGCCGGACCTGCACGCCGTTCTTCGCATGCAGGCTGCCCAGATGCGCGAGGCCCCCCGGCACCAGCCTCAGCACCTGCCAGGCAATGAGCAGGCTGGCGCCGAGGATCACTCCGTATTGCAGGCTGTTGCCCCGGACGAGCGACTTCAATTCGGTCACCAGGACATAGACGCTGGCCGCCAGCAGCAGCAGCACCACCAGCGGCCACGACAGCCCCTCATGTCCCGCCCCCGCGAGGCGGGAGATCAGGGCCGCCGAAATCAGGTTCAGCGCCAGCACCTCGAGCGCCAGCGCCCAGCAGTTGATGACGACGCCGTCGAAGAGCGCCTTCAACGCGCGATAGCGCCGCGTCAGCGCCGTATCGCCGTAGCGCAGCGTGATCAGCTGGTTCTCCGTGACCACCTCGGCGCGCCGCCACAGCGGCGCGAAGAAGAACAGGAACGCCAGGATGCCGGGCGCGCCCGCCCACCAGAACCAGTTGCCCGACAGCCCCTCGTTGAACACGATGCCGGAGATCAGCAGGGGGGTGTCGCAGGCGAGGCCGGTCGACGCCATCGACAGGCCGACGGCGAGCCAGCCGGGGTGCCGCACCCGGGGCGCTGCGACCCGGCTCAAGGCCATTCGATCGGGACCGGCATCATCCACCCCGCATGATGCACGCGCTGCGCCGCCGGCCGGCCCGGCACGGCCCGGCCCGGCACGGCTCGCGCCGGGCGCCGGCACCGGCCATCGGACCCATGCCGGCGCGCGACCCCCGCCTTCATCGACGAGGGTCGCCTGCCGTCACCACGACTTCTTGAGCATGACGCGCCAGTTCCGGCCGTAGATGGGTCGACCATAGATCGCCACCGGCGTGCCCTGACCCGAAATCCCGTCCGTGCGCGTATTGCCTTCGGTCAGGCCATGGGCGTTGGTGAGATTCTCCCCGACCACCTGCAGCATCCAGCTCCCCTGCGTCAGGATCGCACCGGCGCCGATCGTGCCGTAGGCCGGCAGGCTCGTGGTGTTGAGCACATCGACATAGCGCTTGCCGGTGTATTGGTAGTTGAGATAGAGATTCAGCCCGGTGGCGTCGCCGATCCTCAAATCGACGTTGGGCCGGATATGGCCATAGATCTTGGGCTCGCGCACGAGCTGCTTGCCGTAGATGGCCGCCGCGCTCGCTCCGGTCACGCTGTTGAAATCCCGGTATTGCGGATCGGCGAGCGTGAACGAGCCGTCGACCGCGAACATCCGCCCCAGGCTCAGCCGGCCATCGGCTTCCAGGCCCTTGTCGATCGCCTTGCCGAAGAACGAGATGTTGGTGTTGGCGCCGGTCTGGGGGTTGAAGGCGACGAACGAGGCATTCAGCGGATTGAAGTCGGTGTAGTACGCGGTCAGGTAGACATAGCTGCGGTCGAAGACCGCCTTCAGGCCGATTTCGTATTGATTGGCATGCGTGGCCAGGAACGCCAGCGGATTGGCGGTCGGGGTCGTGGTCAGGAAGGACGACAGTTCCGCCGGCACTTCGAGATGGGACGCGCGCGCATAGGCGCCCAGATGATTCGCGAAGTCGTAGTTGAGTCCGACCGTCCAATTCGATGCCTTCGGGGACAGGCTGATCGCCGTCGACGTGCCGTCGAAGCCGCGGGCATAGGTCGCCGCGCGGGTCGGTCCCGGCAGCGGCTGGGCGCTCGAATTCAGGTCGTAGCCGCTGTAGTTCATGTGCTCCTGGCGCACGCCCGCGTCCAGGGTCAGCCGGCTCGTGATGGCCCAGGTGTCGTTCAGGTACAGGGCCAGCAGCTTGGCGTCCATCTGGCCGGCGAAGACGCCCGTCGTGTCGTGCAACGCCCCGTTCTGCGTCACCGATCCGAGCGCCTTGCCGGCCGCCGAATACGCGATCAGGTCCAGCGTCTGCGGCTGCGACAGGACCTGGGTCAGGTAGTCCTGGGACGCATAGAAATAGTTCGTGCCCCAGAAGGAGGTGTAGGCACCGACCTTGACATCGTGGGTGCCCAGGCCCGTTTCGAAGGTGTGGGTCGCGCTCAGGTCATTGTCGATCGAATAGAAGGTCGTATCGTTCGCGCGGTACTGACCTTGAATCACGAGACCCGAATCGTTGTACGGGTTGTAGGGCGTCGCGCCGTTGGTGCCGCCGATCGCGTAGCCCACCGAGCTCGCGCCCGGAAAGGCGCCCTGGGCCCATCCGAGCTGGCTCGCCGCGAACGTGTTGGCGTCGACCGGATTGCTGGTGGAATAGAAGGCATCGAAACCCAGCTTGCCGCGGGTCATGCTCGACTTGAAGCTGACCGTCGTGTCGTCGAAGTTGCCCTGGTACTGCAGGCCGATGTTGCCGAACTGCATGTGCCGTCCGTTGGCCAGGTCGCGCGCCTGGCTCTTGAGGACGCCGTTGTCGTAGTAGTTGATGTTCACATGGCGCAGCGCCGGGGTGTTCATCGTGCCCGTGAAATAGCCGAGGTACGGATCGAGCGAGGCCCCGGGATTGACCGTGGGATACGCCGCGGATCCGGCGTTCGGCGGGATGTTGGTCGGGATCGGCAGATCGAACACATTGTGGTCGTCGAGCAGCTGCACGCTGGCCTTGACCCAGCCGTTCGCGAACACATGCTTGATGTTGGCGCGAATCTGCCCGCCCTGGTCGGTCGGGAAGCCGTTGTCGCGCAGACCCTGGTTCTGGCGCAGGAAGCCGCCGATCGCGTAGTAGGTGTCGCTGTTCAAGGGGCCGGACTGATAGGCGTCCATGCGGTAGAGGCCGCCGTCGCCCAGGGTGATCTGGCCCGCGCCCCTGGGCTGCGCGTGGCCGCTCACGGTGATGTTGTTGGCGATAGCCGCGGCGCTGCTGGCATAGATCGGGGACGGCCCGCCGCGCACGATTTCCACCCGTTCCGTCATCAGGTCGTAACGGTTCATCCCGTCGCCCGAATTGAAGAAGACGCCGTCGATGTCGTGGTACAGCGGCATGCCGTCCTGCAGCACGACGAAGCCGAAGCGATCCCCGGGCAGGCCGCGCACGCGCGTGATCTCCTGCGCCTCGCCGCCGCTGGATTCGACCTGGATGCCGGGTACGGTGGCGAGCAGGTCGGAATAGGTCCGCGGCGCCAGCTTGTCGATCGCGGAAGCCGGCAGGCTGTTGACCGCATACGAGGCGTCGAAGCGGCGCTGCGGGCGCGCGGCGCCGGTGATGACGATCTGCGTGATGTTCGCATCGGATTCGGTCGCCGCCTGAGCCGCGCCGGTGGCGGCCGCGCCGCTCGCTGCGCCGGTGGCTTGGGCGGTCTTCGCGTCCGGCGGCGCGGGATCCTGGGCCTGCGCCGCGTACGTGAACAGCAGGGCCTGGGTCGCGAGCGCCAATGCGGTCAATGGCCTGGGTGAGTACGGCATCTGTGCCTCCTGGAGTGCGGTTGTCGACAGGCGACAGTGTGGAGTATATTCCGTGACGGAAGTATGTAAACGCGATCGGACTGTCGACGTTTTCCAACACCCGAGCCGCGTTCCGGCCCGGGCCGGAAGCGGCAACGCGATGTCGGTCGAGCCCGTCGCGCGGCGGCAGCGGTGCGCGCCGCCGCGGCGGCGCCGCGCCGAGACCGCCGCGGGGCGGCGAGACAGATGACAGGATCATGAAATTGAGCCAGGCCATGAAATTCGGGGATCGCGCACC
>JAGWVB010000071.1 GCA_018971105.1 Burkholderiales bacterium | reverse complement strand
GGGGCATCGAGGCCAGCATCAGCGCGGGCGGCAGCAGCGCGCACAAGGACGCCAGCCAGTGGCTGTCGAGGGGCATCGGGGTGACTCCGTGGGGAACAGGAGCGCATCGTCGGGTCTGGCGCTGGTTCTGTAAAATACATAGATAAGAACAAATCAATATTGAAAACAGAATCATGCAGATCGAGCAGCTGAACTTCCGCCACCTGTTCTATTTCTGGCGCGTCGCCAAGACCGGGCATCTGACGCGCGCGGCCGAGGAGCTGCATGTCTCGCAATCGGCCTTGTCGAACCAGATCCGCCAGCTCGAGGACCGCCTGGGCGATGCGCTGTTCGAGCGCACCGGCCGCCGCCTCGTGCTGACCGAGACCGGTCAGCTCACCCTGTCGTATGCGGAAAACATCTACGGCCTGGGCCAGGAGCTGCTCGGCCGCCTGGAAGGGCGCAGCGCGGGCATGGTGCGGCTGCGCGTCGCCAGCGTCTCGACGCTGTCGCGCAACTACCAGGAGAACTGGCTGCGGCCGCTGCTGGCCGACCCGAGCGTGACGCTGTCGCTCGAATCCGGCCTGCTCGACGAGCTGCTGCGGCGCCTGCTGCAGCATCAGCTCGACGTCGTGCTCGCCAACGACGCGGTCCCGGCCGATCCCGATCGGCCGCTGCACTGCCGTTTCCTCGGCAGCCAGGCGATCTCGCTCGTCGGGCCGGCAGCGGCCTGGCGCGGGCGCAAGCTGCGCCTGCCCGAGGACCTGGGGGGACTCGAGCTCGCGCTGCCGGGTCCGCGCCATGCGCTGCGCGGCCAGTTCGACGCGCTGTGCGCGGCCGCGGGCGTCACGCCGCGGCTGCGCGCCGAGGTCGACGACATGGCGATGCTGCGCCTGGTGGCGCGCGACAGCGGCTGGCTGACGGTGCTGCCCGAGGTCGTGGTGCAGGACGAGCTGCGCTCGGGCGCCCTGGTGACGGTCGGACGGTCGACGCGCCTGAAGGAGAACTTCTACGCCATCACGACCCTGCAGCGGCACCGCATCGAGCGGCTCGAACGCCTGCTCGCGCGCGCGCCGGCGCTCGGCGGGCGCGCTGGAGCTACAGCCGACGCTGCCGGCGGCCGATAAGGCTGCGGTGGAACGACTACGCCTGGACAGCCTGCTGGCGCCGCCCGATGCGGCCCCGGCTGCGCGCCTGAGCCTGAGCGAGCTCATCGGCGCGCTCAGCCATGCACTGGACATCACCGAGGGCCAGCCGCGCGGCCATGGCGTGCGCGTCTGCTGGATCGGCATGCACGTGGGGCGCGCGATCGGCCTCGGAGCGGCCGAGCTCTGGGACCTGTACTACACGCTGCTGCTCAAGGACCTGGGCTGCAGCAGCAACGCGGCACGCATCTGCGAGCTCTACCTCAGCGACGACCTCCAGTTCAAGCGCGACTTCAAGACCGTCGGCGACGGCCTGCCCGAGGTGCTGCAGTTCGTGTTCCAGCACACCGGGCTGCGCGTGGGCACGGCGCAGCGCCTGCGCCGTGCCTTCGACATCGTCCGCCACGGGCGCCGCTACGCGCAGGAGCTGATCCAGACGCGCTGCACGCGCGGCGCCGCGATCGCGCGCCAGCTGCGCTTCAACGAGGCGGTGGCGGGCGCCATCGCCAGCCTCGACGAGCATTGGGACGGGCGCGGCCGGCCCGAGGGCCTGGCGGGCACGCGGATCCCGCTGGCCTCGCGCATCGCCTTGCTGGCCCAGGTCGTCGACGTCTTCCACAGCGCCAGCGGCGCCACCGCGGCGCAGGCCGAACTGCGCCGCCGCAGCGGGCGCTGGTTCGACCCCGCCCTGGTGCGCGCCTTTGAATCCGTCGCCGCCGATCCGGGCTTCTGGCGCGTGCTGGCCGCGCCGGCGGTCGACGCCGCGGTGCGCGCGCTCGAACCCCCGGGCCGCAGCGTCGCGCTCGACGACGACTATCTCGACGACATCGCGACCGCCTTCGGCCAGGTCGTCGACAGCAAGAGCCCCTACACGCGCGGCCACAGCGAACGCGTCGCGCGCTACGCCGATGCCATCGCCTCGAGGCTGGACGTGGCCGCACCGCGCCGGCGCTGGCTGCGCCGCGCGGCCCTGCTGCACGACCTGGGCAAGCTCGGCGTGAGCAATGCCGTGCTCGACAAGCCGGCGGCGCTGGACGCCGCCGAATGGGCCGAGGTGCGCCTGCACCCGGGGCACACCGAGGCGATCCTCGGGCGCATCGAGGCCTTCGGCGAACTCGCCTCGGTCGCCGGCGCCCACCACGAACGCCTGGACGGCGGCGGCTATCCGCGCGGCCTGGCCGGCGACGCGATCCGGCTCGAGACGCGCATCATCACCGTCGCCGACATCTTCGACGCGATCTCGGCCCAGCGGCCCTACCGCGCCGCGGTGCCGCTGCCGCGCACGCTGGAGATGATGGCCACGACCGTCGGCAGCGCGATCGATCCGCTGTGCTTCGAGGCCCTGCGCGAGGCCGCCCGCGGCGGCGAGGTCGATATCGCCGGCTGAGACGCACCGGCCGCACCGGCCGCACCGGCCGCACCGGACGCACCGGACGCACCGGCCTCACCGGCCGTGGCCTGAAAGCGCTGTCATCTTCCTGCCATGCGCGCGCGGTATGGTCGTGGCACCTTTCGTGCTTCACATCACTGAGCCATCGGTGCGGTCCGGCCCGTGCCCCGAAGCACGGCGGCGGCGCCAGTTGAGTTCAACGCCATCGACCCCGCCGAGGATACCGACCCATGCAGTCCCGCCGCCCCATCCGCGTCCAACGCCCGCACCGCCAGTCGCCGCCGCGCGCCCTGGCCCTGTCGATCTGCACGCTCGCCTGGGCCTGCGCCCCGGCCCAGGCGCAAACGGCGGTCGCGGCCGCGACGGCCGCCAGCGCACCGGCAGCGGGCACGGCGGGCGCACCACAGACGAGCGTCGTGATCGTGAACGGCGTGGCCCTGGTCAGGGTATCGCCCAAGGCCACCTTCAGCCAGAGCGTGATCGGCGAGGAGACGATCCGCAATCTGTCGCCGGCGCCGACGACGACGGTGCAGACGATGCTCGCCGAGCAGCCCTCGGTCTTCGTCTACGCGAACGGCCCCACCGGGGTCGAGACGAATGTCTACCTGCGTTCGTTCAATTCGAGCCAGTTCTCCGAGACCTTCGACGGCGTGGCGCTGAACGACCTGTTCAACGGCGGCGTCACCAACTCGGCCGAGAACCGCAACAACGTGCTGCTGATCCCGGCCAACATCCAGGGCGTCGATCTCTACCGCGGCATCAACAACCCGTCGGTCAACAGCTACAACTCGCTCGGCGGCACGGTGAATTTCATGCCGCGCCGGCCCGGGGCGACGGCCGGCGGCGATGCCGGCGCCAGCGCCGGCAGCTTCGGCAGCTACGACCTGCATGCGAGCTACGACACCGGGGACTGGAAAGGCCTGAAGCAGATCTTCGCCTACGACCACTCGAGCAGCCGCGGCTGGATCGACCACACCGGCGATCACAACAACAACTTCTACTGGGGCGCGAGCTACGACTTCAACGCGGCCAACCACCTCACGAATTACCTGCTCTACAACAACAACAAGGGCCTGTCGCCGTACAACATGCCCGCACCGCTGCAGCAGCAGTACGGCTACGCGTATCAATGGCCGCTGGATTACACCAACGCGCCGATCAAGGACACGAACTGGATGGACATCGTCGATTTCAAATCGGCGCTGGGCCATGGCCTGACGTTCCAGAACAAGTTCTACTTCGGACGCAACGAATACCTGCGCACCTCGTATTCGAATCCCGCCCATCAACAGAGCGCGACGCAGCCGTACACGCTCGAGGACACGCCGACCGGATTCCCGTTCTGGCTCGGAACCCCCGGCGGTCCGACCTACGATCCGGTCGCCACCTTCGGCTCCAGTGCCGCCGGCACGGCCTATCACTTCTACGGCTACACGACCACCGGCTTCGGCGATACGCCCGCGCTGACGATCAGCCTGCCGGACAACGAGATCGTGCTGGGCGCCAACTTCACCGAAGGCAAGCTGCATTCCCGCGAGTACTGGTACGGCTCGACTCCGGTGCCCCAGATCACCGGCTACAACAACGCCTGGGACGAGCATGACAGCCGCAGCCTGTGGTCGCTGTACGCGCAGGACACGCTGTCGCTGCTCGGCGGCGACCTGCAACTCACGCCGGGCGTGAAGTTCATGCATGCGCAAACCAGCGACAACGACGTCGTCGGCATCTACTACCCGCTCGCGGGCACCGTCAGCGACAGCGAGCACTTCGTCTCGCCCACGCTGGGCGCGAACTACAAGCTGGCCGAGGGCCTGCATGTCTATGCCTCGTACGGCAAGAACATCAAGCTGCCCGACATCTCGGCGTACTACGGCGCCTTCCAGAGCGATGCGAACGGCAACAACACCATCGTCCCGCCGCAGGTGCAGCCGGAATACGTGCAGGACTACGAGGTCGGCGCGCGCTACATGGTCGATGGCCTGAGCCTGACGCTGAACGGCTATCGCGAGAACTTCACGAACACCTTCATCACCAAGACCGATCCGGTCACCCAGCTCAGCACCTTCACCAACGGCGGCAGCTCGCGCTACCAGGGCGTCGAAATGCAGCTCCTCGGCGACCTGGGCGCCACCGCGATCGGCCACGTCAGCGCCTATTTCAATTACGCGCACAACCAGGCGAAATTCACCTCCAGCTTCAATTCGGATTTCGCGGGCGCCGTCACCGCGGGCCAGCCGCTGGCTGGCGTGCCCCAGAACCTGGTGAGCATCGGGGCGGTCTGGAAGAGCCAGGGCTGGCGCGTCGACCTGAACAGCCGCTATGTCGGCAAGCAGTACATCGACCAGGCCTATGCCGGCCTGCCTTCCGCGACCACGCTGGGAGCCTATGCCGTCGCCAACCTGGGCATCAGCGACACGCTGCGGCCGGTGGCGACCGGATTCGGGAAATCGGTCAAGCTGAGCCTGAACCTGGACAACCTGTTCAATCGCCGCTATCTCAACACCGCGTTCACCGACACCGATTTCTCGGGCAATTCCTTCGTGCGCGGCGTCAGCGCGCCGCCGCGCATGATCACCGGCAGCGTGGACGTGGCGTTCTGAACGTGGCGCTCTGAACGTGGCGTTCTGAACGCGGCGTTCTGAACGCGGCGTTCCGAGCGTGCCGCGGTCCGGGCTCAGTCAGCGCTAAGCCTGCGGACCCAGGCTGGCGCGCGCCCGGCCCGGGCGCGCGCCGACCCGGCGCGCGCGGCCGTACGCCCCCTCCCACCGCCAACCGAAGGACCCGCGCCATGCCCCCGAAGCCCCGTTTTCTGGCCAGCCTGCTGCTGGCCTGCGCCGCCGTCGCGGCCCAGGCCGGCCCCGGCCTGCACCGGCTGCAGACCATCGCCGTCCCGGGGCAGGCCCTGCGCAGCTTCGACATCGGCTATGCCGACGCCGGGCTGTACGCATGGGCCGACCGCTCCAACCGCAGCGTGGACCTGATCGACGCCCGCAGCCTGCGCTTCCTCGGGCGCATCGACGGCTTTGCCGGTGCGCGCAGCGGCGGCCAGGGCGGGCCCAACGGCGTGCTGCTGATCGACGGCAAGCAGGTCTGGGCCGGCGACGGCGGCAGCCTGCTGCGCGTGGCCGACCTCGCTTCGCGCCGCATCGTCGCGACGATCGCGACCGGCGGCCGCAAGCGCGTCGACGAACTCGCCTACGACGCGCGCGACCATCTGGTGATCGCGGCGAACAACGCCGACCGGCCCCCCTTCGTCAGCTTCATCTCGACGCAGCCGCCCTACCGGGTGGTCGCGCGCCTGGAACTGCCGCGGGCCACGCAGGGGCTTGAGCAGCCGCTGTGGGATGCGCGCACCGGCCTGGTCTATCTGGCCATTCCGGAGCTCGACGGCGTCGCGGCGCGCGGCGGCATCGCCGTCATCGACCCGCGCACGGCGCGCCAGACGGCGCTGCATGAGGTCGCGCGCTGCATGCCCGCGGGGCTCGCGCTCGGACCCGACGGCAAGCTGCTGGTCGGCTGCAGCGACGACGCGGTGGCCGCCGGCTTCGCGGCGATCTCGCTCCTGCTCGACCCCGGCACCGGCCGCACGCTGCAGACCTACCGCCAGGTCGGCGGCTCGGACGAAGTCTGGTACGACGCCGCGGGCGGCCGCTTCCTGCTCGGCGCCGCGGCCAACCCCGGCGGCCCGGTGCTGGGTGTGATCGACGCGCGCAGCGGACGCTGGCTGCGCAACCTGCCCAGCGGCCGCAGCGCCCACTCGGTGGCCGCGGATCCGGTCAGGGGCCGCGTGTTCATGCCGCTGGCCGCCGGCGATGCGGCCTGCCCGCACGGCTGCGTCGCGGCTTTCGGGGACTGACGCGGGCGCGGCGGCGTCCGGCGTCCGGCACCGCCAGCCGGGTCGGGCCGGGGCGCCGGGCGCGGGCGCGCGCAGGGCGGCGTGAAGGGCGGCGTGAACATCCTGCTCGTCGAGGACGACGCGATGATCGCGGACGCGATCCGCGTCGCGCTCGAGGACGCCGGCTACGGCGTCGTCATCGAAGGCGACGGCACCGCCGCCGACAGCCGCTTGCGCGCGCAACACGTCGATCTGGTGCTGCTCGACATCACGCTGCTGCGTTTCGACGGCCTCAGCCTGCTGCGCCTCTGGCGGCTGCGCAACGACTGGGTGCCCGTGATCCTCATCACGGCGCGCCATGAACCTGCGCAACGCGCCGAGGGGCTGGATCTGGGCGCCGACGACTACCTCGTCAAGCCCTTCGACATGGTGGAGCTGATCGCGCGCATGCGCGCCGTGCTGCGCCGGCACCGGGGGCCGGCCGGCGGCGAACTGGGGCATGGCGCGCTGCGCCTGGACCCGACGCTGCGCGAGGCCGAGCGCGGCGGGCTGCGCGTCAAGCTCACGGCCACCGAGACCGCCCTGCTGCAGGCGCTGCTGTCTCGCCCCGGGGCCGTGCTCACGCGGCGCGAACTGCAGGCCCGGCTCGCGGGCCGGGGCAGCGACACGGGCAGCTCGCTCGATGTCCTGATCCACGGCATCCGCCGCAAGCTGGGTGCCGACGTGATCCGCAACGTGCGCGGCGCGGGATGGATGATCGACGACATCGAGTGACGGCGGCGCACGCCGCGGGCGCCGCGCGCACCGCACTAAGTCCGGCCTAAGCGTTTCATCACCGCCGTTTCAAACGCGGCGCCTGTAATCACCCTGTACCTGCAGCCCGGCCGGAACACCGATGGACATCGGTGCCGGGCCGGCCTGCGCAACCGTGTGGGGAAATCGTGAAGTACAAACTGACTGCATGCGCGGCCGCCTTGGTCACCCTGGCATCCGGCCTGCCGTGCCTGGCCGCCGCGGCGACGCCGCCGATCACTTCGGCACCCGGGGCCGGCAACGACGCATTCGGCGCCAGCAGCGTCGAGGTCATCGTCATCGCGCGCAAGAAGCGCCATGCCCAGGGCTTCCGCTCGGGACAGAGCACGAAGACGATGGACCAGGACCAGATCCGCGCCGCCGGCGCGGTCGGCGGCGTGGCCCATGCGCTGACGCTGATCCCGGGCGTGAGCGCGGCCTCCTACGGCAACACCGGATCGCAGAAGACCACCTTCAGCATCAATGGCATCAAGGCCGGCTGGGGCAATTTCACGGCCTCGCTCGACAACGGCAGCCTTGGCGTGAGCTTCGACGGCGTGCCGATGAACAACCCGGGCAACGGCCTCTGGCAGGCGACCCTGATTCCGCAATCGGCGGTGCTGCAGACCATGGGCGTGACCTACGGGCCCGGCGATCCCCAGGATCGCTGGTACACCAACATCGGCGGCGCGCTGACCTTCACGCCCTTGCAGCCGAACGCCCGGGCCGGCGGCGAGGCCGCGCTGACCGTCGGCAGCTACGGCGCCAAGAACGTCTACGTCAGCCTGCAGACCGGCCGCCACGACGGCTGGGAAACGGTACTGTTCGCCGGCGGCAACAAGTCAGGCAGCTTCCTGCGCGGCCCCGACGGCTTCGACCAGCCGAGCCGCAACAACGCGCTGTACGTCAAGTCGCGCAAGCAGTTCGGCGACGGCGACATCAGCTTCGCCGGCTACGCCGGCTACAGCGGCGCCTACCGCCCGCTGCCCGTGCCGGTCACGCCGATACCGGGCGTCGGCGTCAACGGCTACGACGCCGGCGGCAACAACCTGGGGGGCATCCCGTTCAGCCAGCAGACGAGCGGCTTCTACACGACGCTGGCCCGCAACGTGAACTGGAAATGGGACACGAACCAGATCCAGATGCTGTGGTCCCAGGTCAACCTGTCGCTGTCCGACACCTCCAGGCTGCACAACCTGGTGTACTTCACGCATGAAGAGCGGCTGCATTACACGACGCTGCACGATTACGTCTGGAGCACCGCCGATCCGGGCAAGAACGAGACCAACAACCCGAACTCCTATGTCCTCGGCGACAAGCTGTGGAACGAGATGGATGTCGGTCATCACCATGTCTCATTCGGCGGCTACGGTCAGCATGCGACCTACCATTCGATGGAGCAGATCTACAGCAGCCTGCCCGGCATCGGCCCCAACAATCCCGACGGCAACTACGACAGCGACCTCTGGAACCAGTGGGACCTCGCGTTGTTCGCTCAGGACACCTGGAGCCCGACGAGCGCACTGCATGTGACCCCGGGCATCCGGCTCGTCAATTACCTGATCGATTTCACGCCCAACGGCGCATCGCAATTCCCGAATGCGACCGGCACCGACCTCAGCGTCTACGCGACGAATGGCCTGCCGGCGCAGGCGGCGCAGAAGACGTTCACGAAATTCGAACCCGGCATCAGCATGAACTGGCAGGCCCTGCCCTGGCTCGCGCCGTTCGCCAGCTACGAGGTCACCTACCGGCAGCCCGAGAACGGCGGCGGCGTGGGGCCTTATGTCACGCTGCCGCCCTCGATGGTGAACCTCGAGAAGGGTCAGCATTACCAGGCCGGCGTGAAGATGCACTGGGACCAGGCGGGCTCGATGTCGGACGTGTCGGCCACCATCGCGTACTCGCACCTGCTGTTCAGCAACGAACTGCTGTCGACGGCGCTGCCCTCGGGCGGCGGCCTGCTCGCGCTCGGGCGCTCCAGCTACGACGCGCTCAACATCTACGCCGACGCCGAAGTGCAGCGCGATCTCTACGCCTTCGTCAACTTCGGCCTGGTGCATGCGAAGTTCCTCGATTACAGCAACAGCAACGGCAGTTTCCACGGCGTGAAGGTCGCCAACACGCCCGACTACAACGTGAATCTGGGCGTGTACGACATCCTGCACCTGGGCGCCGGCCAGCTGCTCAAGCCCCGCCTGACCTACGTGTACACCGGCAGCCAGTACATGTTCGACAACGGCAACAACATCACCAGCGACCAGAAGATCCCGGCCTTCGGCCTCTTCAACGCGTCGGTCGAATGGGACCTGCCGCTGGCCGGCCCGCGCGTCAAGGCGACCGTCGAGGTCGACAACCTGCTCAACCACCAGTACAACGCCTTCGAGTACATCTCCTCCGGCGGCACCTACGCCGCGGGCGCCGGCACGGCGCTGGCACTGCCCGGCGCGCCGCGCACGGTCTATCTGACGCTGGGGGCTTCCTTCTGAGCCCGACGCGCGGGACGCCAAGGGGCCCGCGCGGCCTTGCGCCCGGCGCATGAGGTACTCGTTCCAGCGCCGCCTGCTGGTCTACCTCGGGATCTCGGTCGGGCTCTTCTGCGCGCTGGGCGCAGCGGCCCAGTTCTTCCTCGCCGCGAGCCGCCTGCGCGCGTTCCAGGACGACATCCTGCGTCAGGTCGCGGCCCTGGCTCTGGCCCACCCGGGCCACGACGCGTCGGCTTTCGGCCCGCTGCGCCTGGGCGATACCGATGCCCGCATCCGCGTCGCCCTGCTGCCGGTCGATGCGGCGCCGGCCTGGTTTCACGCCGGATGGACGGACGGGCTGCACGGCGCCGAGGCCGCGCAGGGCCCCTTGCGCGTCTTGGTCCGCCGCCAGGGCGGCTACACGGCCGTGGTGGCGCAGGCCGTCGACGCGCGCAACGACCTCGCCGAGGACGCGGCCTGGCATGCGCTGATCCCTTCCGTCGCCCTGCTGCCGCTCCTGCTGTGGGCCGTCGGCATCCTGGTGCGCCGGCTCTTCGAGCCGATCGCGGCGGCGGCCACGCAGATCGCCTTGCGCGGGACCGCGAACCCGATGCCGCTGCGCATCGACGGCTTGCCGGACGAGATCGAGCCCTTCGTCGCGGCCATCGACGACCTGCTGCAGCGCACGGACAGGCTCGCCCGCCAGCAGCAGCGCTTCGTCGCCGACGCGGCGCACGAACTGCGCACGCCGCTCACCGCGCTGGCGCTGCAAGCGACCAACGTGCGCAATGCGGACAGTCTGGAGCGGGCCCGCGAGCGCCTCGTGGCGCTGGAGCGCGGCATCGCGCGCGCCGGCCGGCTCTGCCAGCAGCTGCTCGACCTGGCATCGATCGACGGCCAGGCGGTGGAGAGCCGGCCGCTGGAGGTCTGCGCCTGGGCGCGCGAGTTCATCGGCGGCTGGCACAAGGCGGCGCGCCGCCGCGGGATCGATCTCGGACTCGACGCGCCCGAGGAGGCTTGTGCGCAGGCGAGCGCGGTGCTGCTGCAGATGAGCCTGGGCAACGCCGTCGACAACGCGCTGAAATACACGCCGCCGGGCGGCCAGGTGACGCTGGCGATCGAGGCGCTGGCGCAGGGCGTGCGCTGCGAAGTCAGCGACACCGGGCCGGGCATCGCGGCAGCGGATCGCGCCGCGGCGTTCAAGCCCTTCCATCGCCTGCATGGCAACGACATCGAGGGCACCGGGCTCGGGCTGGCCATCGCGCTGGAAGCGGCCCGGCGCATGGGCGCCACGCTCACGCTGCACGACGCCCGCGCCGGCAGCGGCCTCGTGTTCCGCCTCGATCTGCCGCCGGACCCGGCGCAGGCATGAGGGCGCCGGCCGGTCGCACCGGTCGTCCGCCGCAGGTCACTACACTGGACCCATGGCAAACGGGATCGACGCTCAGCGCGAATGGCTCGAAGCCGATGGCCTCGGCGGTTACGCCTCGGGCACGGCGAACGGGCTGCGCACGCGGCGCTACCACGCCCTGCTGCTGTGCGCGACGACGCCGCCGACCGGGCGCATGGTGCTGGTCAACGGCTTCGACGCCTGGATCGAGACCCCGGCCGGGCGCCAGGACCTCAGCTCGCAGTGCTACGCGCCCGGCGTGATCGGCGGCGACGGCGCGCAGCATCTCGAGCAGTTCGGGTGTGACGGCGGGGCGGGGCGCGCGCCGTGGCCGACCTGGATCTACCGCTGCGCCGACGGCACGCGCGTGCAGCAGACCCTGTTCGTCGCGCCCGGCGGCGCCGGCACCTGCCTGTCCTGGCGGCTGCTCGGGCCGGCGCGCGGCGTGCGCCTGGGCGTGCGGCCCTTCCTGTCCGGGCGCGACTTCCATGCGCTGCACCATGCCAATGCCGCGTTCCGCTTCGACGCCGAGGTCGCGCCCGGCCGCACCGCGTGGCGGCCCTACCCCGACGTGCCGGGCGTGCAGGCGTGCCACAACGGCCGCTACCGACACGATCCGCTCTGGTACTACCGCTTCCTCTACGAGGCCGAGCGCGAGCGCGGACTCGATTGCGAAGAGGACCTGGCGGCGCCGGGCGTGTTCGAATGGCCGCTCGCCGCGGCCGCCCCGGGCGAGCCCGAGGACGCGGGTGACGCGGTGCTGGTCCTGGCGCCGGTCGACGCCGCCGCCGCGCCGCCCGCCGACACCGACGCGCTGGCGCTGCACCGGCGCCTGCGCGACGCCGAGCACGCGCGCCGCCTGTCGTTCCCGACGCCGCTGGCGCGCGCCGCCGACGCCTATCTCGTGCAGCGCCGCTCGCCGGCCGCGCCCGCCGGAATGTCGATCATCGCCGGCTACCCCTGGTTCGCCGACTGGGGCCGCGACACCTTCATCTCGCTGCGCGGGCTCTGCCTGGCGAGCGGCCGGCTCGACGTCGCGCGGCAGATCCTGCTCGCCTGGGCCGCGACGGTGTCCGAGGGCATGCTGCCCAACCGCTTCCCCGATCGCGGCGCCGAGCCCGAATACAACTCGGTCGATGCCTCGCTCTGGTTCGTGGTCGCGGTCGGGGATTTCCTCGCCACCGGCGCCGCTTCCGCGGCCGATCGCCGGACGCTGGACGCGGCCGTCCAGGCCATCCTGACGGGCTACGCGAACGGCACGCGCCACGGCATCCGCGCCGACGCCGACGGCCTGCTGGCCTGCGGCGAGGCCGGCGTGCAACTGACCTGGATGGACGCCAAGGTGGGCGACTGGGTCGTCACGCCGCGCATCGGCAAGCCGGTCGAGGTGCAGGCGCTGTGGCTGAACGCGCTGGCGCTGGCGGCGCCCGGCGACGGCCGCTGGCCCGCGCTGCTCGAGCGCGGGCGGGCGGCGTTCCGGCTGCGCTTCTGGAACGCCGAGCGCGGTTGCCTGTACGACGTCGTCGATGCCGATCACCGCAGCGGCGTGAACGACGCGGCCCTGCGGCCGAACCAGGTCTTCGCCGTCGGCGGTCTGCCGCTGGCCCTGCTCGATCCGCTGCCGGCGCGGCGCGTCGTCGACCTCGTCGAACAGCAGCTGTGGACGCCCGCGGGACTGCGCTCGCTCGCGCCGGGCGAGCCCGGCTATGCGCCGCGCTACCAGGGCGACGTGCGATCGCGCGACGCCAGCTACCACCAGGGCACGGTCTGGCCCTGGCTGATGGGCGCCTTCGTCGAGGCCTGGGTGCGGGTCCGGGGCGGCGGCGCCGATGTCCGGGCCGCCGCGCGCGAGCGCTTCCTGGCGCCCTTGCAGGCGCGGCTGGAGATCGCCGGCCTGGGCCACCTGGGCGAGATCGCCGATGGCGATGCGCCGCATGCGCCGCGCGGCTGCCCCTTCCAGGCCTGGTCGATGGGCGAGTGGCTGCGCCTGGAGCGCATGATGCGCGTCGAACCTGCCGCATCCACCCCGCCGGCGCGAACTTGAAGCGCCGGCGCCGATCACAAGCCGACGCCCGCCCATGCATCCATCGACCTCGAACCCGCCCGCCGCGCGCGCCGAACGCGAGCGCATGGCGCAGGCCGCCGCCGGCACGCAGGACTGGCGCCGCTGGGGGCCCTATCTGTCGGAACGGCAATGGGGCACCGTGCGCGAGGACTACAGCGCCGGCGGCAACGCCTGGGACTACCTGCCGCACGACCACGCGCGCAGCCGCGCCTACCGCTGGGGCGAGGACGGCATCGCCGGCTTCAGCGACGAGCACCAGTTCCTGTGCCTGTCGCTGGCGCTGTGGAACGGCAAGGACCCCATCCTCAAGGAAAGGCTCTTCGGTCTCACGAATGCCGAGGGCAACCATGGCGAGGACGTGAAGGAGCTGTACTACTACCTCGACGCGACGCCCAGCCACGCCTACCTGAAGATGCTCTACAAGTATCCGCAGGCGGCGTTCCCCTATGCGCAGCTGGTCGAGGAGAACCGCCGGCGCGGCATCGATGCCGACGAATACGAACTGCTCGACACCGGCGTCTTCGACGAGGACCGCTATTTCGACGTCGTCGTCGAATACGCCAAGGCCGCGCCGGACGACATCCTGATGCGCATCACGGTCCACAACCGCGGGCCGCAGGCGGCGCCGCTGTGGCTGCTGCCGCAGCTCGTCTTCCGCAACCTCTGGTCCTGGAAGGCCGGCGCGGCACGGCCCACGCTGGCAGCCGACGGCGGCGCGATCGCGGTCGCCCACCCCGCGCTCGGCCGGCTGCGGCTGGAGATCGACGGCGAGCCGACGCTGCTGTTCTGCGACAACGACACGAATGCGCGCCGCCTCTTCGGGCGCCCGGATGCGGCCGGCTATTTCAAGGACGGCTTCCACGAGGCCGTCGTCGACGGCCATGCGGCCGCCGTCAACCCCGCGCGCACCGGCACCAAGGCCGGCGCCCTGGCCCAGTTCATGATCGCCGCCGGCGGCTCGCAGCAGATGCGCCTGCGCCTGCGCCCGGCCGCGGCCGCCGCGCCGCCGGCCTTCGCCGACTTCGACGCCGTCCTCGCCGCGCGCCTGCTCGAGGCCGACGCCTACTACGCCGAGCTGCAGCGCGGCATCGACGCTGCCGACGCACGCCATGTCCAGCGCCAGGCGCTGGCCGGCATGATCTGGAGCAAGCAGTACTTCCATTACAGCGTCGAGAAATGGCTGCAGGGCGATCCGGCGCAGCCGCCGCCGCCGGCCGGGCGCAAGCAGGGCCGCAACCACGACTGGACCCATTTCGCCAGCGCCGAAGTGCTGGCGATGCCCGACAAATGGGAATACCCCTGGTTCGCGGCCTGGGACCTGGCCTTCCATTGCATCCCGCTGGCGCTCGTCGACGCCGAATTCGCCAAGTCGCAGCTCGTGCTGCTGGCGCGCGAGTGGTACATGCACCCGAACGGCCAGCTGCCGGCCTACGAATGGGCCTTCGGCGATGTCAATCCGCCGGTGCATGCCTGGGCCGCCTTCCGCGTGTTCCAGATCGACCGCCGCTGGCGCCGCGAGGCGCAGCCCGACGATCCGGGCGACCTGCTCTTCCTCGAGCGCGTGTTCCAGAAACTGCTGCTGAACTTCACCTGGTGGGTCAACCGCAAGGACGCGCAGGGGCGCAACATCTTCCAGGGCGGCTTCCTCGGCCTCGACAACATCGGCTGCTTCGACCGCAGCCAGCCGCTGCCCACCGGCGGCCGCATCGACCAGGCCGACGGCACGAGCTGGATGGCGATGTACTGCCTGAACCTGCTGCGCATCGCGATCGAACTGGCGCAGCACAACCCGGCCTACGAGGACATCGCGAGCAAGTTCTTCGAGCATTTCCTGGCCATCGCCGCGGCGATCAACGGCGTGGGCGAGAACGCGCTCGGCCTCTGGGACGAGATCGACCAGTTCTATTACGACCACCTCAGCCTGCCCGACGGCCGCAAGCTGCCGCTGCGCATCCCGTCGATCGTCGGCCTGATCCCGCTGTTCGCGGTGCAGGTGCTCGAGCCCGAACTGCTGGACCGGATGCCGGCCTTCACGGCGCGCATGGAATGGGTGCTGAAGCACAAGCCGGAACTGGCGGCGCTGATCTCCGACTGGAAGGTGCCCGGCCACGGCGAGCGGCGCCTGCTGTCGCTGCTGCGCGGCCACCGCACGAAGGCGCTGCTGCATCGCATGCTCGACGAGACCCGGTTCCTGTCCGATTACGGCGTGCGCTCGCTGTCCAAGCAACTCGAGCGTGAGCCATTCCGCCTCGCCGTCGACGGCGCGAATTACGAGGTGGATTACTGGCCCGGTGAATCGCGCAGCGGCCTCTTCGGTGGCAATTCGAACTGGCGCGGCCCGATCTGGATGCCGATCAATTACCTGCTGATCGAATCGCTGCAGCATTTCCACTACTATTACGGCGACGAATTCAAGGTCGAATGCCCCACCGGTTCGGGCCGTTTCGTCAGCCTGGCCGGGGCGGCCGATGAACTCTCGCGCCGCATCTGCGCGCTGTTCCTCGCGGGTGCCGACGGCCAGCGGCCGGTGCTCCAGCTGCACCCGAAAATGGCCCGCGACCCGCAGTTCCGCGACCACCTGCTGTTCTTCGAATATTTCCACGGCGACAGCGGTCGCGGCGTCGGGGCCTCGCACCAGACCGGCTGGACCGGGGCCGTGGCCAAGCTGCTGCAGCCGACGGCCGCGGCAGCGGCCGCGGCATCCGCGCCGGCGGACGCGCCGGGCCACGAGATGAACTGAGCGGGAGCCGCGCATGGGCAGCAGCGAACATTACGACCTCATCATCATCGGCAGCGGCGCCGGCGGCGGCACGCTGGCGCACAAGCTCGCGCCCTCGGGCAAGCGCATCCTGATCCTGGAGCGCGGCGACTACCTGGCGCGCGAAAAGCAGAACTGGGACCCGACCGAGGTCTTCGTCAGGAACCGCTACCAGACGCCGGAGACCTGGTTCGACGCCGACGGCGCGCCGTTCCAGCCCGGCGTGCACTATTACGTCGGCGGCGCGACGAAGCTGTACGGCGCCGCGCTGTTCCGGCTGCGCGAGCCCGATTTCGTCGCCCACCGCACGGCCGACGGCATGACGGCCGACTGGCCGCTGCGCTACGCCGACCTCGAGCCCTATTACACGCAGGCCGAGTGGCTCTACCAGGTGCACGGCCAGCGCGGCGACGACCCCACCGACCCGCCCGCGAGCGCGCCCTATCCCTATCCACCGGTGAGCCACGAGCCGCGCATCCAGGAGATCGCCGACGGCCTGCGGCGTGCCGGCTACAGCCCGTCCTATGCGCCCTGCGCGGTCCTGCTCGACGAGGCCGACCCGCCGCACAGCCGCTGCATCCGCTGCAATACCTGCGACGGCTACCCCTGCCTGGTGCACGCGAAGGCCGATGCCGAGGTCATCGCCGTACGTCCGGCGCTGGCGCATCCCAACGTCACGCTGCTGACGCAGGCCCACGTCCAGCGCCTGCAGACCGATGCGGGCGGGCGCAGCGTCACGGGCGTGATCGTCGACCGCCAGGGCCGGCGCGAGGCGTACTCGGCCGACATCGTCGTCGTCTCCTGCGGTGCGGCGAACACGGCCCGGCTGCTGCTGATGTCGGCCAGCGAGGCGCATCCGCACGGCCTGGCCAACGGCTCGGACCTGGTCGGGCGCCACTACATGTTCCACAACGCCCTCGCGCTGGTCGCGCTGTCGCTGCGCGAGAACCCGACCCGGTTCCAGAAGACGCTGACGATCAACGATTTCTATTTCGGCGCGCCGGATTACGAATTCCCGCTCGGCAATATCCAGATGATCGGCAAGTCGCAGGGGCCGATGTTCGCGGCCGATGCGCCGGCCCTGGCGCCCGGATTCGCGCTCGACTGGATCGCCGACCATGCGGTCGATTTCTGGCTCACGAGCGAGGACCTCGCCTGTCCCGGGAACCGCATCAGCGTGGGCGCGAGCGGCGAGATCCGGCTCGCCTACCGGCCCACCAACGTCGAGCCGCTGCAGCGCCTGCGCGGCAAGCTGCAGCAGATGCTGGAGCCCATGGGCATGCATCCGCACCTGCTGCCCAACACGCTGTACATGGGCCGTCGCATCCCGATCGCCGGCGTCGCCCACCAGGCGGGCACCTGCCGCTTCGGCCTCGATGCGCGGACCTCGGTGCTGGACATCCATTGCAAGGCGCATGAACTCGACAACCTCTACGTCGTCGACACGAGCTTCTTCCCGAGCATCGGGGCGGTCAATCCATCGCTGACCGCGATCGCCAACGCCTTGCGCGTCGGCGAGCATCTGCTGCAGCGGCTGGGTTGACGCGTCGCCGATGGCCAGCCGCGCCGAGATCGCCGCCGTCTACGCCGCCGGGCTGGTCCAGGGCCTGGCGCTGGTGACCTTTCCCGCCGCCGGCGCCATCTTCACCAGCGCCGGCGGCTACGGCCTGTCGGCGACCGAATACGGCGGCCTGTTCGTGCCCCAGGCCGTCGCCGCCATCGCCTTCGCGCTGCTCGGCGCGGGCCTGACGCGGCGCGTCGGCGCGCGGCGCATCTTCCGCGCCGGGCTGGGCGCGAACGCGGCGGCGATGATCCTGCTGGTGGCGAGCAGCCTCGTGATGAGGTCGCATGCCCTGGCCTACGGCCTGCTGCTGCTGGCCACGGCCGGCCTGGGCGTCGGCTTCGGCCTCACGGTGCCCACGCTCAACGCCTACGCCGCCGCGTTCTTCCCGCGCCGCGTGGACAAGGCGGTGCTGGCGATGAACGCCCTGCTCGGCTGCGGGACGGCGCTGGCGCCGTTGCTCGTCGCCGTCTTCGTCGGCCTCGGCCTCTGGTGGGGCCTGCCGCTGCTGGTCGCTGCGCTCGTCGCCGCGCTGCTGGGGTTCGGCGCGCGCCTGGCTTTGCCGCTCGCCGCGCCGC
>JAGWVB010000070.1 GCA_018971105.1 Burkholderiales bacterium | reverse complement strand
GTATGGCTGTTCGCCATTTAAAGAGGTACGTGAGCTGGGTTTAAAACGTCGTGAGACAGTTTGGTCCCTATCTTCCGTGGGCGCTGCAAGATTGAGAGAGCCTGCTCCTAGTACGAGAGGACCGGAGTGGACGCACCTCTGGTGCATCGGTTGTCACGCCAGTGGCATAGCCGAGTAGCTAAGTGCGGAAGAGATAACCGCTGAAAGCATCTAAGCGGGAAACTCGTCTCAAGATGAGTCTTGCCGGGGCCTTGAGCCCCCTGAAGAGTCGTTCGAGACCAGGACGTTGATAGGCTGGGTGTGGAAGCGCAGTAATGCGTTAAGCTGACCAGTACTAATTGCTCGTGAGGCTTGACCCTATAACTTTGACGATCGGCCAGTATGGCCTCGAGTGTCAAGCGGGTTATGCCAAGGTACGCAATCAAAGCTAACTAGACTCTATGAATTGGCTGCGGCGTTCGCATGAACGACGCGGCGACCAGTCAAGCCTGATGACCATAGCAAGGTGGTACCACTCCTTCCCATCCCGAACAGGACAGTGAAACGCCTTAGCGCCGATGATAGTGCGGGTTCCCGTGTGAAAGTAGGACATTGTCAGGCTAATTAAAGCGCGGAAGGCCCGATCGAAAGATCGGGCCTTTTTGCCATTGGAGACGCGAATCAGCCCCGGTCCGATTCAGCGCCCGCGAACATGGCCGCAGCAAACGCCTACTCGCGTCTGGCGATCTGTCCGATGAAATAGTCTCCGTCCCCATCTGGCCAAAGGCCGCGTACCCGCGTTCCAGGAAGGAATGCAACCTGGCCAGGCCGGACAAGCGGGCGGGACCACGCGTCAGTTTCAGAACGCGGGCCATCCAAGAACAGTGCGTATAACTTTCGATCGCCGCCGCGACTTGTAGCGACAGCGCAATTTGTTGATGACGCGAAGCCGGCAGACCAAACGCACGCCCAGCCTGACCCTAGCTGGTCTCATCCAGGACCCGATCCCCGAGTGCCGTTCCCGTCGCGGTGTCGAGACGCTCCGACAGGGCATGCAAAGCGGCAACATCGCACACGGTCAGCACGACTTCCTGCGGGAAAAGCTTCGCGAGTCCAGGAACGATGAGTGCGAACCGATGTCTCGACGGCTGACATCACCCGGGCCATAAAGCTCATCCAGGAAGAATCGGACCGCCGCCTTGTCGCGGTCTTGGCGCTGAAGATCCGCATAGGTGGGTGCGAGCCTCTGCTGCTGAAATCGCTTGATCGAGTCCATCGCATAAGCCAGCCCCCGATCACTTGCGCGCAGCCGGCGCTCGGCATCGACTCGATCCAACGCCGGATCCCGGCCTGAGGATCAGTCAATCAAAATCTCCCACGCCGCCGGAACTGGCCGGCAGCATGCCATGATTCGGTTCCATGCCGCTGCAGCCCCCGACGAACCCGTACGACCGATGATTTCGCGCCTGCAAAAGGCCATCACGCTCAGCCTGATTCTCGTCGCCAGCCTGTGGGCCCTGTACTGGCTCCGGCACGGACACGCGGGAGTCGCGATAGGCGGGGCGGTCGGATGGCTCCTGGGCTACACGCTGTTGCTCAGCCTTGAGTTCGTGCTCCAGGCCCACCTCCATGGCGAAGATCCTACCCCGCGCCCCAGCCCAGGACAGCGGCTGCGGGCCTGGTCGGGCGAACTCGCTGCGGCGCCGCGCACATTCTGCTGGCGCCAGCCGTTTCGGAGTCGAGTCTGGTCCGACCGGCTGCCACCATCGGCGCAAGGGAAGCGCGGTCTCCTCTTGATCCACGGTTTCGCCTGCAACCGGGGTCTCTGGAATGACTGGCTGCAGCGTTTGGCGCGACAGGACAGGGCATGGATCGCGCTCGACCTCGAGCCGCCATTGGGCTCGATCGACCTGTACGTCGCGACGATAGAGTCAGCCGTGCAGCGGCTCGAAATAGCCACCGGCGTCGCGCCTGTGGTGGTCGCGCACAGCATGGGCGGACTCGCGGCCCGCCGCTGGTGGGCCGGCCAACAGGAACCAGGCCGGATCCATCACCTGGTGACCATCGCCACCCCGCACCGGGGAACCTGGTTGGCGCGCTGGGCGCTGTCGCCCAATACCAGGCAGATGCGTTGCGACTCGAGTTGGCTGCAGGATCTGGCTACGCGGGAGAGACAATCCGCCTCGAGCCACTGCACCTGCTACTACGGCAACTGCGACAACATCGTGTTTCCGCCGAGCCGCGCCCTCTGGCCAGGTGCGCGAGCGATCCACCTTGATGCCGTCGCGCATGTGTCGATGACCGCCCGACCCGAACCCTGGATCGAGGTCCAGCGCCTTTTGAGAGATCCTGTCCCCATCCCCAAACAGGACCGGCGCGTCAGATCGCCATCGTCTTCATGATCTGGGTCGGCGTCGGTGCGGGCCAACCGGATTCCCTGGCCGTGCGGACGATCGCCTCGTTGGTGTCGAAATAGACCTGCCAATAGTGATCGGTGTGGCAATAGGGTCGCACGGCGATCACCGGTCCCACCAGATTCAGGTCGAGCAGGCTGACCTCGGGGGCCGGCTCGACGGCGACGTTGGGAATTCGCGCCAGGGCGGCTTTCAGTTTGGAGATCGCGTCGAGCGCATCGACACCGCCGGCTAGTTGCGCCGTGCGTTCGACCCGTCGCACCGGACGCGCCGAGTAGTTCATCACCGTATCGCCGAAGACCTTGCCATTGCCCACCAGCGTGAGGACATTGTCGGGCGTGACGAGCGTGGTGCCGAACAGACCGAGTTCGTGCACGGTTCCCGTGACGCCTCCCACCTGCACGAAATCGCCCACCTTGAACGGTCGCAACACGAGCATGAAGGCGCCGGCCGCGAAATTGCCGAGCATGCCGCTCCAGGCCGCGCCGATCGCCACGCCCGCGCCGGCCAGCATCGCGACGATCGATGTCGTCTGAATGCCGAAATATCCGAGGATGCCCAGCACCAAGGCGATGTTCAGCGCAATGACGATGATCGAGCCGAGATACTTGGTCAGCGTCGGGTCGACGTGATTGCGATTCATCGAACTCTGCATCAGCGAGACGACCTTGCCGATGATCCAGCGCCCGACGACCCAGAACAGGATGGCCGCGCCGATCTTGAGCAGCAGATCGACCAGCGTGGTGCTGAGCAAGGTCTGGATCGATGAGATTTCCATGGGGGCCCCGATAGATTGGGCCGCGAGCGCCGCGGCGAAGCGGCGCGAATATCGCACGAAAGACCGGCCTGCAATATCCGACCAAAGTCCGGACGGTGACTCGGGCGTGGAAGCCCGGACGGCCGCACGCCTCAATCGGCCGCGGCGTCGATTTCCAACAGCAGGCGCGCCACTGCGTCGGTGCCGAGGTTGAGCAGGGCGCCGATGTCGCGCAGGTCATCGGGCAGCGCGGCGTTATCCCAGCCCGCCGAACTGTGGCGCGCGACCCGGATCGCCAATTGCACATTGCGCATGCGTGCCGTCACCGCCGCGGCATGTTCGTCGGTCATTTCCACCAGCAGCGACGGGAGCCGCCAGGCCACCATCAACGCATGCTCGAGCTCATCGAGCTCGATATGCAGGATCTCGCGCTGCACCGCGGCAGAACGCAAGGTCGAATCGGACTCGAGACGCTCGGCAACCTGCAGCGCGAGCGCCGGCGCACGTACCCAGAGCAGCAGCTCGGCGAAATCGTGCAGCAGTGCCGCCTCGTGGATGACGGCGGCATCGTGGTCCATCCGGTGCACCGCGAAGCCGATCGCGAAGCGCGCCGCGCGTCGGGCGCGCAGCAGGACACGGCCGAAGCCTTGGAGCGCCGCAGGATGCGCGGCAAGCCGGTCCTCGATCGTCGCCTGCGGACCGAAGGCCGAGAAGAACGGCGGTATTCCGAGCATGACGAGCGACTCCACCACCGTCTCCACCTCACCACCGTCCCGGCCGCGGCGCAGACGCCCGACATGGGACAGTAACTTGAGCGTCAACAGCGGGTCGTCGGCGATCGTCTCGGCGAGCCAGCGCGCATCGACCGCGTCCTCGTTGGCGCGCATCTCCTCCAGGGCCTCGGCGGTACAGGCCAGCACAGGCAGGTCACCGAGATCGAACAGCGCCACCCACCCGGCGAGATCGCGCGGCGGTTGGCTGACAAATTCCGAGTGGGCTTCCATGGAGTCGTTGCAAGCGCAGTAAACCATTAACCGGTGCGTATCCCCGGATATCGGCCGCATCCCCTTGCACTTGAATTGGCAGCGGCGCCGCGGATGGCGCCGCCGCCGGTTCACAAGCGCGTCACCCCGGTGATCCGGCCCAGCAGCAGGCCGTCGACATACAGGGCGCCTTCGCGCGCACCGGCCTCGGCGTAGAACTCGAGCAAGGGGTCGGGCGCTGGCGTCGCTGCGCCGACGATGTCCAGCCGCACGGCCAACGTCTCCAGCGCGTGGCTCGATCGCAGGAGCAGCGCCGCGAGCAGCGTGCGCAGCCGGCGCGGTGCCGGGGGTACGCCCAGATAGGGCAATTCACTTATCCACATGATCGTTCTCCAGCAGCGTCGCCGACCCGTGGAACGGGGTGCGGCTTGCGCGCGGTTTCAGGGACTGGGTCGCAAGCGCTCGAGCTCGACCCGCAGTTCACGTTGCAGGCGCTGGTGGTGGCTACCCGCGCGCGGGCCGTGCCGGCCGGCGGGGCGCCGCAGCGCGGCGGCGACCCAGGGATTGCGGGGTTTCGGTGACTTGAGCATGATCATCATCGGGAACTCCTGGACTGAATTGGGCGCCGCCAATGCAAACGGCCCGGGCTGCTGGTGCAACCCGGGCCGTGAGGCGCCGATGGCCGGATTCAGGCCATCAACTCACGGGCGCCCCGGGCGGGGCACCATCGATGTATGCACGCAGGATGCGCAGACCCGCAACGCCGGCCCGTGCCGCGACGAGGCGGCGCAAAGGCATGGCGCTGAGTTTGGGAATGCGATTCATGAGGCTCGTGTGGAGGGTTGATCGGACGCGGTACCGGTGGATGTCAATGGCGCCGCGCGCTTGCCCAGATGATAAATATGTCGTTATCAATGCGCAAGCCTGCGATTTTGAGGCCCCCCTAGAAATGAGGGGCTCGCGTCATTTCCGGCGTTTCAGCGGCGCCACGCCCTCACGCGTCCGGGCCCACAGCTGATCAGCACCGGGCGCTACCGCCACCGCTAGCGGTGGCGCTGGCGGCTGCGGCGCAGGTGCTGCGCCAGGGGTCAGAACCTCGCCCAGCAGGTCCAGCAGCCGCGTACGGGCGCGCTGCGGATGACGACGGTAATAGGTGAGCACGAGGCCGATGATGAAGCGTTCGTCATCGTCGCGCGGCAGGCCCTCGTCGTCGGCGCGCGCCGCCGCGGCTGCGGCGGCGGTGTGGACCTGATCCATCCAGCCCCGGGGCTTGTGGCAGAGGTCCTCGAACTGGCGCGCCAGCCTCTCGCCGATCTGGCGCGAACGGCTCTTGATCTGGCTCCAGTAGCTGGGCTGGATCTGGATCCGCTCGGCGAAGCGGCCCTCGAGCCCACGCAGCGTGGCGGCGTCGGCATGGCGCGCCGTCTGGCGCACGAATTCCTCGAACAGCGCCAGCGCATTGTCGTAGCGGACCTGGGCCAGGTCGGGGAGGCCGGCTTGCATGATGCATGATGATAAAGCCGCATTCACCCCGACGGCCGGTGCCGAGGCCGGCTCAGCGGCAGGTACCGCATCGGCCGCGACGCGTCAGTCCTCGTCCCTGACCTGGAACTGGCTCACGAGCTGGGCCTGCATGTTCGGCGGCACGGGCTCGTAATGCGAGAGCTCGATCGTGTAGCGACCCTGGCCGCTGGTCATCGCATTGAGCCGGCTCTGATAGCCCGACAGCTCCGACACCGGCACCTGCCCGCGCACGATCGTCGTTCCCTCTCCGGCCTGGACGGCGCCGTTGGCGGTGCCGGTGACGCTGCCGCGCTTGCTCGACAGGTCGCCCGTGATGTCGCCCAGTGCTGGCTCCGGTGCCGTGACCTCGATATTGACGATGGGCTCGAGCACGATCGGCCTGGCCTCGCGCAGCGCGGCCAGGAACGCCTTGCGACCGGCCGTCACGAAGGCGATCTCCTTGCTGTCCACGCTGTGGTGCTTGCCGTCGTAGACGATGACGCGCACGTCGACGACCGGATAGCCCGCGATCGCCCCTGTCGTCAGCACCTCGCGCACGCCCTTCTCGACCGCGGGCATGAACTGGCCCGGGATCGTGCCGCCCTTGACCTGGTCGACGAACTCGAAGCCGCCGCCGCGCGGCAGCGGTTCGACCTTGAGGAAGACCTCGCCGAACTGGCCCGCACCGCCGCTCTGCTTCTTGTGGCGATGGTGTCCCGGAGCAGGGGCGGTGATCGTCTCGCGATAGGCCACGCGCGGCGGCCGCGTGTTGACTTCGAACTTGTAGACCTCGCGCAGGCGCTCGAGCAGCACGCGCAGGTGCAGCTCGCCGAGGCCGAAGATCACGGTCTCGTTCGTGCCGGACAGATGCTCGAGCTTGAGGCAGGGATCCTCGTCGACGAGCTTGGTCATGATCTCCCACATGCGCTGCTCGTCGCCACGGCGCTTGGGCTCGATCGCCAGGCCATGCACCGGCTTCGGGAACGGCAGCGGCGCGAGATGGATGTGGTCGTCCTCGGCCGCGTCGTGGAGCACGGCGTCGAAGTGGATATCGTCGACCTTGGCCACCGCGACGATGTCGCCCGGCAGCGCCTGCGCCACCTCGACATGGTCCTTGCCCTGGAGCATGAACAGGTGGCCGACCTTGAACGGCTTGCGGCCGTCGCCGACGTAGAGCTGGCTGTCCTTGGTCACCGTGCCCTGGTGGACGCGGAAGATGCCGAGGCGGCCGACGAAGGGGTCGACGGTGACCTTGAAGACATGCGCCAGCACATGCAGCGACGGATCTGGACTGCAGGCCTTGGGTCGCGCCTCGGCGCCTTCGCCCTCGAGGAAATCGGGCGGATTCGCCTCGCTCGGGTTCGGCAGCAGCTTGACGATCACGTCGAGCAGTTCGGCCACGCCGGCGCCGGTGCGCGCCGAGACGAAGCACACCGGGATCAGGTGGCCCTCGCGCAGCGCCTGTTCGAGCGGCGCGTGCAGCTCGCCGGCGTCGACATCGCCGTCATTGAGGTAGCGGTCGACGAAGGCGGCATCGACCTCGACGACCTGCTCGACCAGGGCGCGGTGCGCGACCTCGACGGCACCGAAGTCGCTGTGCCCCTCGCGGTTGTAGAAGCAGTCGACGACGCGGCTGCCGCCGGCGTCGGGCAGGTTCAGCGGCAGGCATGCGCGCCCGAACGCGGCCTGGATCTGCGCCAGCAGCGCCGCGAGGTCGACGCCCGGCGCGTCGATGCGATTGACGATGATGAGGCGGTCGAGATGGCGCGTGGCCGCGTATTCCATCATGCGCACGGCCATCGGCTCGATGCCAACGGCGGCGTTGATGACGATGGCGGCGGTCTCGACGGCCTCCAGTGCCGGCAGGCTTTGTCCCAGGCAGTCGGGGCTGCCCGGGGTGTCGATGAGGTGGATGCGCGTGCCGGCATGGTGCAGGTGCATGACGCTGGCATTGAGCGAATGCTGCATCTTGCGTTCAAGCAGGTCGAAATCGCTCACCGTGCTCCCGCGTTCGAGCGTACCCGGCGTCGTGATGGCGCCGGACTTCAGCAGCAGCGCTTCGGCGAGACTGGTCTTGCCGCCCGCCGCCGCGCCCACCAGGGCGAGGGTGCGGATCGCGGCGATGCTCGCCGGGCTGCCGTTGGATGGGCTGGGCATGGGGACTGCTCCTTCAGCGCCGCGCGCTGTCATGGGGTTGCAACGCGATCAGCGTACGCCCAGCCCCGCGTCGCCACAAGAGCGCCGGCCCTGCCTCGGCGGCCGCCTGGATGCCCCCGCTTCAGATCAAAGAAAAGCCCCCGCGGGCCGCGGCATCGCGCGCCGCTACTGGAACGCCACCTCGGCGAAGCTGCGCAATTTGCGGCTGTGCAGGCTGCCGGGCCGCTCCTGGCGCAGCAGCTCGACGGCGCGCATGCCGATGCGCAGATGCTGGTCGACGCGCTCGCGGTAGAAGTGGTTCGCCATGCCCGGCAGCTTGATCTCGCCATGCAGCGGCTTGTCGCTGACGCACAGCAGCGTGCCGTAGGGGACGCGAAACCGAAAGCCGTTGGCGGCGATGGTCGCGCTCTCCATGTCGAGCGCGACGGCGCGGCTCTGGCTGAAGCGGCGCTCGGGGCCGGCGTTGGGCAGCAGCTCCCAGTTGCGGTTGTCGGTGCTGGCGACGGTGCCGGTGCGCAGGATGCGCTTGAGCTCGTAGCCCTGCAGCTGGGTGATCTCGGCCACCGCCTGCTCGAGCGCCACCTGCACCTCGGCCAGCGCCGGGATCGGCACCCACAGCGGCAGTTCCTCGTCGAGCACATGGTCCTCGCGCATATAGGCATGGGCGAGCACATAGTCGCCGAGCTGCTGGCTGTTGCGCAGCCCGGCGCAATGGCCGAGCATGAGCCAGGCGTGGGGCCGCAGCACGGCCACATGGTCGGTGATGGTCTTCGCGTTCGCCGGGCCGACCCCGATGTTGACCATCGTGATGCCGCTGCTGTCGCCGCGCACGAGGTGGTAGGCCGGCATCTGCGGCAGCCGCGGCGGCGGCGCACCGAGCTCGTCGCCGGGCCTGGCGCCGCTGCCGGCGCGGCGCGTGATCACGTTGCCCGGCTCGACGAAGCATTCGTAGCCGCTGCCGGCATCGGCCATCGCCTCGTGGCCGAGCTTGATGAACTCGTCGATGTAGAACTGGTAGTTCGTGAAGAGCACGAAGTTCTGGAAATGCTCGGGCGCGGTGCCGGTGTAATGGCGCAGCCGGTGCAACGAATAGTCGACGCGCGGCGCCGTGAACAGCGCCAGCGGCTGGGCATCGCCGGCACGCGGCTCGTGCGTGCCGTTGGCGATGCCGTCGTCCATCGCCGCGAGATCGGGCAGGTCGAACAGGTCGCGCATCAGCAGGCGCCGCTCGGCGCTCATATTGCCTTCGAGATGGTCGTGCTCGGCGAGCGAGAAATGGATCGGGATCGGCTGCGGGCTGGTCCCGACCTCGATCGTCACGCCATGGTTGCGCAGCAGCAGCCTGAACTGCTCGAGCAGGTAATGGCCGAACAGGTCGGGGCGCGTGATCGTCGTCTCGAAGGTGCCGGGTCCGGCGACGAAGCCATAGGAAAGCCGCGAGTCGGCGCGCGCCACCGTGTCGGTGCGCACGCGCACGAAGGGGTAGCAGGCGCGCACATGCTGGCCGTCGTCCTCGCCGGCGACGAAGCGCTGCAGCGCCGCGCGCAGATGATCGATGCTGTTGCGGTAGATCGCCTGCACCTGGGCGAGCGCAGCCTCGGCGCTGTCGTAGCGGGCCGGGGCGATGAAGAGAGGCAGGGAAGTCATGATGGCGGACCACGGATGCTGCGGTCGCGCATTGTGCGGGAGACCCGGCCCGCCACGCGAAGACGGAACCTCGCAGGCACCGGGGGCGTGCCGCCTAGAGGATGTAGCGCGACAGGTCCTCGTCGTGCGCCAGATCGGCAAGCCGCGCGTCGACCGCCGCGGCGTCGATGACCACCGTCTGCCCGCCGCGGTTCGGGGCGTCGAAGCTGATCTCGTCGAGCAGCCGCTCCATCACCGTCGAGAGGCGGCGCGCGCCGATGTTCTCGGTGCGCTCGTTGACCTCGAACGCGATCTGCGCCAGCCGGCGCACGCCGTCGGGCCGGATCTCGAGCGCCACGCCCTCGGTCGCCAGCAGCGCCTGGTACTGCTTGACCAGGCTGGCGTGGGTGCTCGTGAGGATGGCCTCGAAATCGGCCACCGAGAGCGAGGTCAGCTCGACGCGGATCGGAAAGCGGCCCTGCAGCTCGGGGATCAGGTCGCTCGGCTTGGCGAGGTGGAAGGCGCCGCTGGCGATGAACAGCATGTGGTCGGTCTTCACGTGGCCGTACTTGGTGCTCACGGTCGTGCCCTCGACGAGCGGCAGCAGGTCGCGCTGCACGCCCTGGCGGCTGACATCGGCGCCGCCATGCTCGGCGCGGCTGGCGACCTTGTCGATCTCGTCGATGAAGACGATGCCGTTGCCCTCGGCGTTGGCCAGGGCGGCGGCGCGGATCTCGTCCTCGTTGACGAGCCGGCCCGCCTCCTCGTCGACGAGCCGCGCCAGCGCCTCCTTGATCCTGAGCTTGCGCTTGTGGCGCTTGGCGCCCCCGACCTGCGAGAACAGGCCCTTCAGCTGCTCGGCCATCTCCTCCATGCCCTGGGCGCCGAGGATCTCGAGCTGCGGCTTGGGCTCGGCGAGGTCGAGTTCGATCTCCTTGTCGTCGAGCGCGCCCTCGCGCAGACGCTTGCGCATCACCTGGCGCGCCGTGTTGTCGGGCGCCGGCGCTTCGGACTCCGCCGCGAAGCCGATGCTGCGTGCCGGCGGCACGAGCACGTCGAGCACGCGCTCCTCGGCCGCGTCCTCGGCCGCGGCGCGCTTGCCGCGCATCTGGCGCTCGCGTTCTTGCTTGACGGCGATGTCGACGAGGTCGCGCACGATCGAGTCCACGTCCTTGCCGACATAGCCGACCTCGGTGAACTTGGTCGCCTCGACCTTGACGAAGGGCGCGTCGGCCAGCCGGGCGAGCCGGCGCGCGATCTCGGTCTTGCCGACGCCGGTGGGGCCGATCATGAGGATGTTCTTGGGCGTGATCTCGCCGCGCAGCTTCTCGTCCACCTGCTGGCGCCGCCAGCGGTTGCGCAGCGCGATCGCCACGGCGCGCTTGGCGTCGTTTTGGCCGATGATGTGGCGGTCGAGTTCGGAGACGATCTCCTGCGGGGTCATGCTCATTGGATTGCCCTTCGCGCCGCCCGCTCCGGGACCAGCGCTCGGGAGCGGCCCGGCGCCCTCATGCCGCGGTCCCGAGCGTCTCGACGACGTGGTTGTGGTTCGTGTAGATGCAGATGTCGGCGGCGATCTCGAGCGAACGCTTGACGATCTCGGACGGCGCGAGTTCGGTGTGGCCGAGCAGCGCGCGCGCCGCCGCCTGGGCATAGGCGCCGCCGCTGCCGATCGCGACGATGCCATGCTCGGGCTCGAGCACGTCGCCGTTGCCGGTGATGATGAGCGAGCAGCTCGCGTCGGCCACCGCCAGCATCGCCTCGAGGCGGCGCAGCACGCGGTCGGTGCGCCAGTCCTTGGTCAGTTCGATCGCCGCGCGCTGCAGATGGCCCTGGTGCTTTTCCAGCTTGGCCTCGAACCGCTCGAAGAGCGTGAACGCGTCGGCCGTGGCGCCGGCGAATCCGGCCAGGACCTGGTCGCGATAGAGCTTGCGCACCTTGCGCGCGCTCGCCTTGACGACGATCTGGCCGAGCGTGACCTGCCCGTCGCCGCCGATGGCGACGAGCGGGCCGCGACGCACGCTGACGATGGTGGTGCCGTGGTAGCTTTCCATAGGCGGGGTAGCTGAGGGTGGCGGCGCTGCAATCAAGTGGCGCCCGGGCCCGGGAAGGGTTCCCGCCGCGCCGCCCCGGGGACGCTCTCGCCCCTGCAGAGGGCGGCGCGCGCGGCGCGGGTCGGGGTGGGATGCTAGACCTTGCGCACCTGGACCTTGGCGTGCTCGTTGATCCCCATGGCGCCGAAGAACAGCGCCACCAGGCGATGCGTGTCGACGAAATGGACCGCGCGGTTCTGCGCCCGCTTGGACAGCACCCAGTTGAGGAGATCGCCGGCGGCGATGAAGTCGACCCGGATCAGCCGCGCGCAGGAGACGCTGACCAGCGGCGCCGTGCTCGTCTCGCTGTGCAGGCGCGACAGCGTCGGACCGATGTCGCCGACGAGCTGGCCCGAGAGCTCGACATGCGCGATCTCGAAATTCGCCGCCGCGTCCTCGGCGAGGCTCGATTCGAGGAAGCTCGTCGACATCTCGCTCACGACCGACATCGAGGGCGCGCGGGTGGACTGGTCGACGCTGCTGATCTTGACCTTGCAGCGCGTCGGCTCCCAGGACGGCGGGCTGACCTCGTAGGTGACGCAATAGTCGATCGCCGCCTCGTCGAACTGATCGGCGCGATTCACGAGGCGCAGCGCGTCGAGGCGGGCGGTCCAGTAGGCCGGGTCGGCGTCGCGCACCCCGGTGGGCGCGGCGTCCTGCAGCACCTGGAACAGGCGCTCGCCGCCGATCCAGCGCATCTCCAGCGGCTGCGAGGCCCAGAGGCGGAACAGCGCCGAGAGCTGCTGCGCCGCCTCGGCATCGACGATGCGCAGCAGCTGCCAGTCGAAGACCCAGGGCAGCGGCATCTGCAGCGTCTGCGAGCGCAGCCGCGCCACGGCCTCGATGTCGAGCTGCTCGGGCGCGAGCCAGCCGACATCGCCATGGCCCTGGGTCGAGGCGCCGACCACCGGCTCGTCGGCCTGGTTCTCGGCCACCAGCTTGGGCAGCGAATACCATTGCGGCGCCGACCAGCCGAACTGCTGCGCATACTCCAGCGCCAGGCTCTCGAAATGCGCCTGCTGCCCGGTCGCGCGGTAGAGGTCGAACAGCACGAGCCAGGTCTCGGCATGCTGCGAGCGCGGCCCGCCCGGCTGGGTGATGCGCTGCAGCGCCTCCTCGCACTGGGAGAAATCGGCGTTGGCGAAGGCGATCACCGCCTCGTCGAGTTCGGGGTCGTGGACGACCTCGCTGACCTCGACCGCGAACGGGCTGCCGAAATCGCTGTTCTCGCCCAGGTTGGTGATGATGGGCACCGGGGCCGGCGCCGTGCCGCTGAAGGACACCGTCGACAGCGGCGCCAGTGGCGGCAAGCCGCCCGACATCTGCACCGGGGCCGGCGCCGCGGCCGGCGGCAGGTTGATGACGCCGGGCGCGGGCAGCGGCGGCAATGCCGGCAGGACGCCGTCGTCGACGACGCGCCCCCCCTCGCGCGCCAGCGGCGCGGGCGCCGTCGGCGCGGCCGAGAAGGCGCTCGGGCGGCCGCCCCGCGTCGACGCGAAGCCGGCGTCACCGACCATCTGCTGTTCGATCTCGTCGATCTTGGCCTTCACGCCGCCGGGGCGCGCGGTGTAGCCGTCGGGCGCGCGGGCGTCGGAATCGTCCAGGCGCGACGAGCCGCCCAGCGACGCCAGCTGCTCGGGCGACAGCCCTTCGCGCCGCACCCGGCGCAGCATGTCGAACTCGCGCTTGCGCACGAAGTCGTTGCGGCGCTTGCGCTCGATCATCGCCTTGAGCTCGGACTTCTCGATCTCGAGCTCGCGCGTGTCCTCCTGCCGCGAGCTGAGGTCGGTCCAGTCCGTGGCCGGGTTCGCGACGAACCGGACCACCTTGCGGAAAAAGCTCTCGTTCTCGGCCATGGACGCTCGATCGTACTACCCGTCGGCGCGGCGGCGGACGCCGCAAGCGTGAGGTTGGACCGCGGTGGGCCGGTGTCCCGGCTAGGCTAAGCGCCGCGCGATTGGCATCCCGCCGCGACAACCAAGCAGACGCCGCGGAACCGGCTGTGCCGGGCCGCTGGGGTCGCCGCCCTGGGGGGGGCGGCGCTGCAGGCGCTCCGGGGGGGCTTAATCACCGAACATCTTCTGCTTCATCTCGCGGCGCTGCTGCGCCTCGAGCGACAGCGTCGCCGTCGGGCGCGCCATCAGCCGTGCCAGCCCGATCGGCTCGCCGGTCTCGTCGCAGAAGCCGTAGTCGCCGTTCTCGAGCCGGCCCAGCGACTGGGCGATCTTCTTCAGCAGCTTGCGCTCGCGGTCGCGCGTGCGCAGCTCCAGCGCATGCTCCTCCTCGATCGTCGCGCGGTCGGCCGGGTCGGGCACGATCGAGGTGTCCTCGCGCAGATGCTCGGTCGTCTCGCCGGCGTTGGACAGCAGATCGTCCTTTTGCTGCTGCAGCCGGGCGCGGAAGAAATCGAGCTGCTTTTCGTTCATGTACTCGGATTCGGGCATCGCGAGCAGTTCGTCTTCGGTCAGATCGCGCCCGGCCTTGGTCTTCCAGGCATTGGCCAGGCGCGGATCGGGCTTGTGGGCGGTCTTGGGGAGGTCGGCCGTTTCAGTCATCTGTCGTATCGGAGGGCGGGCGGGTGCGAAGCGGTCGGTGAAGCGATTCGAGGCCGGCGCCGGCGCGGCCGCGACCGCCGGTTCGACGGTTGCGGGCGTTGCGGCCGCCTTGGTCTTGGGCGCTGCGGGCTTGGCCGCGGCGGTTTTGGCGGGCTTGGCCGGGGCCTTGCTTGCGGCCGCCTCCTTGGCCGGTGGCTTGCTCACGGAGACCTCCTCACCTGTTGAAAGATGCCCGACCGGGCTGCGGGTCCCGCCGACGGCGGGCTACCCTTGAGTCCCGGGCAGGCTTCGAGGCGCGCGGATTGTAGCCACGCATCCCGCAGCCGCAGTGGGCATTTTTTCAGACCAGGCATTGCTCCAATCCCTGCAGCAGGATTTCCTTGGGCAGGTCGATGCCGATGAACACGATCTTGCTGCCCTTGTCCTCGCCGGGCGCCCATTTCGGCCCCAGGTCGCTGCCCATGAGCTGGTGCACGCCCTGGAAGATGACCTTGCGGTCGCTGCCCTTCATCAGCAGCACGCCCTTGTAGCGCAGCATCTTCGGGCCGTAGACCTGGACGATGGCGCCGAGGAAATCCTCGAGCTTGGCCGGATTGAAGGCCTTCTTGCTGCGGAAGACGAAGGACTTGACATCGTCGTCATGCGCGTGGTGGTGCGGGTGGTCGCAGGCCTCGCCGTCGCCGTGGTCGTGGTGATCGTGATGCGGGTGGTGACCGTGGCCGTCGTCGGCGAGGAAATCGGGGTCGATGTCGAGCTTGGCGTTGAGGTTGAAGCCCTTGAGGTCGAACACGCTGGCCAGCGGCACCGCGCCGAAGTTCACCGCCTGCTGCGGCGCGCGCGGGTTCATGTGCTTGATCCGGTGCATCAGCGCGTCGACCTCGGCCTGCGCGACGAGGTCGGCCTTGCTGATGAAGATGCGGTCGGCGAAGCCGACCTGGCGCCGCGCCTCCTGGCGCGCGTCGAGCTGGCCGTCGCCATGCTTGGCGTCGACCAGCGTCAGCACGCTGTCGAGCAGGTAGCTCTCGGCGATCTCGTCGTCGATGAAGAAGGTCTGCGCGACCGGGCCGGGGTCGGCGACGCCGGTGGTCTCGATGACGACGCGGTCGAAATCGAGCTCGCCCTTGCGCCGCCGCGCCGCCAGGTCCGACAGCGTCGTGCGCAGGTCCTCGCGGATCGTGCAGCAGACGCAGCCGTTGTTCATCTGGATGATCTGCTCGTGGGTGTCGGCGACGAGGATCTCGTTGTCGATGTTCTCCTCGCCGAACTCGTTCTCGATGACGGCGATCTTCTGGCCATGGGCCTCGGTGAGCACGCGCTTGAGCAGCGTCGTCTTGCCCGAGCCGAGGAAGCCGGTGAGGATGGTGACGGGGATCAGACCTGGATTCATGGCTGTTGTGCGGTGCGGGCAGTGCGGGCGGTGGGAAACAATCCACCCAGATGGGGATCGATGACTGTGTTGCAAGGCCCCGGCGCTGTCAAGAACCCTGCTGCGCCGCCTGACGCGGCCCGGTCGCTGGCCTCGGGTATTCTTGCGGCCTCCACGATAGCCGGGGTCGCCCCCTTGTCCGAACCTCCGTCCTCCCGGCCCGCGCGCGCCGGCTCCGCTGCGCACGCGGACCGCCGATCGCTGTTCACACGCCTGGTCGAGGCGATCTCGCCCGGACCGGACAGCAAGGACGAGCTCATCCGCACCCTCGCCGACGCCGAGCAGCGCGAGCTGATCGAGCCCGAATCGCGCCTCATGCTTGAAGGGGTGCTGCGCATGGCCGATCTCACGGCCGGCGACGTGATGGTGCCGGCCACGCGCATGGACCTGCTCGACATCGCCGCCGACTACGACGAGCTGCTCGGCGCCGTGATCGCGACCGCGCATTCGCGCTTCCCGGTCTACGACGGCACGCGCGAGAACGTGATCGGCATCCTGATGGCCAAGGATCTGCTCAAGCTGCAGCGCGCGCCCGAACTCAATCTGCGCACGCTGCTGCGGCCGGCCGTCTTCGTGCCCGAGAGCAAGCGCCTGAATGAGCTGCTGCGCGACTTCCGCAGCAACCGCAACCACCTGGCCATCGTCATCGACGAGTTCGGCAACACCGCCGGGCTGATCACGATCGAGGACGTGCTCGAGGAGATCGTGGGCGAGATCGAGGACGAGTTCGACGAGCAGGCGCAGGAGAACGGCATCTACACGCTCGCCGACGGCAGCCACCGCGTCGCCGGCGATGTCGCGATCGGCGCCGTCAACGAGGCTTTCGGCACGGCGCTGCCCGAGCAGGACTTCGACACCATCGGCGGCCTCGTCGCCCAGGAGCTGGGCCGCGTGCCGCGGCGCGGCGAGGCGGTCGAGCTCGGCGGGCTGCGCTTCACCGTCATGATCACGCGCGGCGGCGCGGTGCGCTGGTTCCGCGTCGCGCGCGTGCCGACGGCGGCGTCGACCGAAGGCGGCGACGTCGATTGAGATCGCGGCCCCTCGAACTCGCCGGCGTCGCGGCGCTGGGCGCGGCCCAGACCTGGGCCTATGACCACGGCGCCTGGTGGCCGCTGCCGCTGCTGACGTTGGCGCTGCTGGTGTGGCGCCTGGACGCCGCGCGCCCCGCCCGCGCCGCGGTGCTGGCCTGGGCCTACGGCGTCGGCTGGCTCTGCGCCGGCGTCTGGTGGCTCTACCTGAGCATGCACGACTACGGCAGCATCCCGGCGCCGCTGGCGGCGCTGGCGGTGTTCGCGCTCGCCGCCTTCCTCTCGCTCTACCTTGCCGCGGCCGGCGCCGCCTATGCGCGCTGGCGCCGCGGCGGCGCGATGGACGCGCTGCTGTTCGCCGCGTTGTGGCTGCTCGCCGAGCTCGCGCGTGGGGTGATCTTCACCGGCTTTCCCTGGATCGCGTCGGGCTACTCGCAGATCGACTCGCCGCTGGCGCTGCTCGCGCCCTGGGTCGGCGTCTACGGCATCGGCGCGCTGCTCGCCGGCGCGGCGGTGACGCTGCGCCGGCTCGACGGGCGCGCGGCCGCGGTCGTCGTCGCGATCGTCGGCGCCGCCGCGCTGGCGCCGCGCGACTTCACGCGCGGCACGGGCACGATCTCGGTCGCGCTGCTGCAGACCGACGTGAAGCAGGACGAGAAGTTCGAGACCGAGCATCTGCCCGACGAACTCGCCTGGACCGGGCGCGCGCTCACCGACGCCCGCGCCGACCTCGTCGTCGGCCCCGAGACGGTGGTGCCGCTGCTGCCCGACCAGCTCGAGGATTTCGCGCCCGGCTACTGGGCCGCGATCCGGCGCCATTTCGCGGCACCGGGCCGCGCGGCGTTGATCGGCATCCCGCTGGGCAGCGACGCGGCCGGCTACACGAACTCGGTGCTCGGCCTCTCGGCGGGTCCGACCTACCGCTACGACAAGGCCCACCTCGTGCCATTCGGCGAATTCGTCCCCACCGGCTTCCACTGGTTCACGCGCGCGATGAACATTCCGCTCGGCGACTTCAATCGCGGCATCGCGAATCCGCCCTCGTTCGCCTTCGACGGCCAGCGCGTCGCGCCCAACATCTGCTACGAGGACCTGTTCGGCGAGGAGCTCGCGCGCCGTTTCGTCGATGCGGCACGCGCGCCGACGATGTTCGCCAACCTGAGCAACCTGGCCTGGTTCGGCAACACCTCGGTGATCCCGCAGGTCCTGAACATCTCGCGCATGCGCACGCTGGAATTCGAGCGTCCGATGCTGCGCGCGACCAACACCGGCGCGACGGCGGTGATCGACCATCGCGGCCATGTCACCGCGCTGCTGCCGCCCTATACGCGCGGCGTCCTCGCCGGCCGCGTCGAGGGACGCACCGGGACCACACCCTATGCCTGGTGGTGTTCGCGCGCCGGCCTGTGGCCGCTGCTGGCGGCGGCGCTCGCGGTCGTCGCGGCGGCCGGTCTCAGGAATCGGCGCGCGGGCGGCGCCAGACCTTGATCACCTGCACCGGCGGCTTCGGTGGC
>JAGWVB010000364.1 GCA_018971105.1 Burkholderiales bacterium | reverse complement strand
GCCAGGCCGATGATCGTGATCAGGCCGACCTTGAAGAAGACGTCGTTCTCGAGCCCGCGCAGCTCGGCGCCCAGGATCACGCCCAGCACGCCCAGCGGCACGACCAGGATCACCGCCAGGGGGATGGACCAGCTCTCGTACAGCGCCGCCAGGCACAGGAACACCGACAGCAGCGAGAAGCCGAACAGGATGAACGCGGTCGAGCCCGAGAGCTTCTCCTCGCGCGACAGGCCGGTCCATTCGTAGGCGAAGCCCGGCGGCAGCTGCGCCGCGAGCCGCTCCATCTCGGCGAGCGCGGCGCCGCTGCTGACGCCGGGCGCGGGCTCGCCGGCGATGCGCATCGTCGGGTAGCCGTTGTAGCGCACGGTCTGCATCGGCCCGGTGATCCAGTGCGTGCTCGCGAACGCGCCCAGCGGCACCGGCTGGCCGGCGCCATTGAGCACGTTGATGCGCAGCAGGTCCTCGGGCTGCATGCGCGCCGGCGCGTCGGCCTGCACCACCACGCGCTGCAGCCGGCCCGCGTTCGGGAAGTCGTCGACATAGGTCGAGCCGAGCGCCGTCGACAGCGCGCCGTTGATGGCGGTGAAGCTCACGCCCAGCGCGCTGGCCTTGTCGCGGTCGATGTCGAGCTGCAGCTGCGAGGCGTCCTCCAGCCCGTCCGGCCGCACCGCCACCAGCAGCGGGTCCTGCGCCGCCGCCGCGAGCAGCCGGTTGCGCGCCGCCAGCAGCGCCGCGTGGCCGTTGCTGCCGCGGTCCTGCAGCCGCATCGCGAAACCGTTGGCGCGGCCGAGGTCGCGGATCGCCGGCGGGTTGACCGGGAAGATGATGGCGTCGCGGATCCGGCTCAGGTCGCCGAAGGCGCGCCCGACCAGGGCCTGCGCCGAATGCGCCGCGCCCGCGCGCTGGTCCCAGTCCTTCAGCGTCACGAAGCCCAGGGCCGCGTTCTGGCCCGAGCCCGAGAAGCTGAAGCCGAGCACCGTGACCATGCTCCGGACCTCGGGCTGCGCGAGCATGTAGGTCTCGACCTGGCGCATCACGCCCAGCGTGCGGTTGAGCGTCGCGCCCGGCGGCAGCTGGACATTGACGAGCATGTTGCCCTGGTCCTCGTTCGGCACGAAGCCGGTGGGCAGGCGGCTGAACAGCAGCACGACGGCGCCGATGATCGCGGCGTAGAGCACGAGCCAGCGCGCGGCGCGCCGCAGCAGCCGCGCGACCAGGCCTTCGTAGCCCTTGGCGGTGCGCGCGAAGCCGCGGTTGAACCAGCCGAGGAAGCCGCGCCGGGCCTGGTGGTGGCCGGCCTCCACCGGCTGCAGCAGCGTGGCGCACAGCGCCGGCGTGAACGACAGCGCGAGGAAGGCCGAGAAGGCGACCGCGCTGACCATCACGGCCGCGAACTGGCGGTAGATGTTGCCGACCGCGCCGCTGAAGAAGGCCAGCGGCACGAAGACCGAGATCAGCACCACGGTGACGCCGACGATGGCGCCCGAGATCTGGCCCATCGCCTTGCGCGTGGCCTGCAGCGGCGGCAGGCCCTCCTCGCTCATGATGCGCTCGACGTTCTCGACCACGACGATCGCGTCGTCGACGACGATGCCGATCACCAGCACCATGCCGAACATCGTCAGCACGTTGATCGAGAAGCCCAGCGCGAGCAGCGAGGCGAAGCTGCCGAGCAGCGCGATCGGCACCACCAGCGTCGGGATGATGGTGTAGCGGATGTTCTGCAGGAACAGGTACATGACCGCGAACACCAGCGCCACGGCCTCGAGCAGGGTCTCGACGACCTGGCTGATCGAGAGCTTGATGAAGGTCGAGCTGTCGTACGGGATCGAGGCCTTCACGCCGGCCGGGAAGTAGGGCCGCAGCTGGGCCAGGCGCTGCTTGACCAGCGCCGCCGTCTGCAGCGCATTCGCGGTCGGCGAGAGCTGGATGCCGATGCCGGTCGAGGGCGCGCCGTCGAGCCGCGTGCGCACGCCGTAGCTCTGGGCGCCGAGCTCGATGCGCGCGACGTCCCTCAGGCGCACGGTCGAGCCGTCGGGATTGGCGCGCAGCACGATGGCGCCGAACTGGCGCACCGAGTCGAGCTGGCCCTTGACGACGACGGTGGCGAAGATGCTCTGGTCGGGCGTGTTCGGCAGGTCGCCGATCGTGCCCGAGGACACCTGCGCGTTCTGCGCCGCGATGGCGGCGTCGACATCGGCGGCGGAGAGCTGGTAGCCGACGAGCTTGGCCGGGTCGATCCAGACCCGCATCGCGCGCTCGGTGCCGAAGAGCTGGGCCTGGCCGACGCCGGGCACGCGCTGCATCTCGGGCACGATGTTGCGGCTCGCGTAGTCGCCCAGCGCCACCGGGTCGAGCGCCGGGTTGTCGCTGGCCAGGATGATGAAGAGCAGGAAGTTCGGGTTCGCCTTGTCGACGCGCACGCCCTGCTGCACCACGGCCTGCGGCAGCCGCGGCGTGGCGCGGCCGAGCCGGTTCTGGACGTCGACCTGCGCCAGGTCGGGGTTGGTGCTGGGCTCGTAGCTGAGCGTGATGCTGCCGGTGCCGTCGGCCTGGCTCACCGACTCGAAATAGGCCAGGCCGGGCGAGCCGTTCATCTCGCGCTCGATGACCGCGATCACGCTGTCCTCCAGCGTCTGCGCCGAGGCGCCAGGGTAGGCGACGCTGACGACGATCGACGGCGGCGCCACCGGCGGGTACTGCGCCACCGGCAGCTGCGTGATCGAGACGCCGCCAATGACGAGGATGAACAGCGCGACGACCCAGGCGAAGATGGGCCGGTCGATGAAGAACTGCGCCATCTCGCGGCCGCCCCGTCAGCGCGCGGTCGAGGCGCCGGCCGCGGCGGCCGACGCCGGCGCCTGCCACGGCACGGCCTGCACCGGCGCGTCGCCGCGCAGCTTCTGGAAGCCGTCGACGATCACCTGCTCGCCCGGCTGCAGGCCCTCGAGCACGACCCAGCGGTCGCCCTGCGCCGCGCCGACCTTCACGGCGCGGCTGGTCACGCGGCCGTCGGCGCCGACGACGTCGACGCTGTCGCCGTCGCTGCCGCGCTGCACCGCCTGCTGCGGCAGCAGGATCGCGCCCCGCGCCTGCGCCTGTTCGAGCCGCACCCGCACGTACAGCCCGGGCAGCAGCGCGGCGTGCGGATTCGGCACCTCGGCGCGCAGCATGATCTGGTCCGAGCCCGGGTCCACGCTCAGGTCCGAGAACAGCAGCTTGCCGCGCAGCGGGTAGACGCTGCCGTCCTCGAGCACGACGCTGACGGCGGCCGCGGCCGGGCCGCTGGCGCTGCTCAGGCGGCCGCCGGCGATCGCCGCGCGCAGCCGCAGCACCTCGGCCGCCGACTGCGTGAAGTTGACGTACAGCGGGTCGATCTGCTGCACCACCGCCAGCGGCGTGGCCTCGCC
>JAGWVB010000363.1 GCA_018971105.1 Burkholderiales bacterium | reverse complement strand
AGGCCGGCGCCTGGCAGCGCGCCGGCGCCGCGCCGGCCGTGCCCGATGCCTGGTGGACGCTCTACGGCGACCCGGTGCTCGACGGCCTGGAGCAGCGGCTGCTGACGGGCAACCAGACGCTCAGGGTCTCGCTGGCCCAGGTGGCGAGCGCGCGCGCCGCCTACGACGCCAGCCTCAAGGCCTTCTTCCCCACGCTGGGTGCGAACGCCGCCTACACGCGCAGCGGCAACCCGGTGGCGACGAGCGCGCTCGCGCCTTCGGGCCGCGCGACCGCCAGCGCGGCCTCGCTGGCGCTGAGCTCGAGCTGGGAGACCGACCTCTGGGGCAAGCTGCAGCTGGCGCGCGGCGGCGCCCGGGCGACGCTGCAGGCGAGCGCCGACCAGCTCGCCTCGGCGCGGCTGTCGGCGCAGGCGCTGCTGGTACAGAGCTATTTCTCGCTGCGCACGAGCCAGGCCCAGATCGCGCTCTACCGGCGCAGCGTCGAGGCCTACCAGAAGGCGCTCGAACTCACGCAGGCGCGCCACGCCGGCGGCGTCGCCGCCGGCACCGACGTGCTCGCGGCGCGGACCCAGCTCGCGACCGCGCGCGCCCAGCTCGAGGCCCTGATCGCCCAGCATGGGCAGACCGGACATGCGATCGCGGTGCTGCTCGGCGAGCCGCCCGCGGCGCTGCGGATCCCGGACTCGCCGCGGCTGCCCGCCGTGCCCGAGGTGCCGCCGATGCTGCCGGCGCAGCTGCTCGAGCGCCGCCCCGACATCGCCGCCGCGCAGCGCCAGGTGGCCGCCGCCTATGCCCAGATCGGCATCGCCGACGCCGCCTTCTTCCCCGACCTCACGCTCTCGGCGAGCGCCGGGTTCCGCGCCGGCGGCCTGGCCGGGCTGCTCACGGCGCCGAACCGCTTCTGGTCGCTGGGGCCGGCGCTGACGCAGGCGATCTTCGACGGCGGCGCACGCAAGCTCGCCAGCGCCCAGGCACGCGCCGCCGCCGACGTGGCGACCGCGAACTACCGCCAGGTCGTGCTCACGAGCCTGCAGGAGGTCGAGGACAACCTCCTGCTCGCGCGCCAGCTCGCGCTGCAGGCCGGGCACGAGCAGGAGGCGCTGGACGCGGCGCGCCAGAACCTGGCGCTCACGCTCGAGCAGTACCGCGCCGGCGTCGTCGACTACCTGAACGTGATCAGCGCGCAGACCGCGGCGCTGGCGGCCGAGAACACCCTGCTGCAGGTGCGGAACAGCCAGCTTGCCGCCGTCAACACGCTGCTGAAGAATATCGCCGGGCGCTGGGAACCGGCCTGAAGTCGCGCCGCCGGGCGCGGCGCCGTTCATTGCATTCGTAACCGCGCCCGCACGGCGCAACGCGCTGGCGCAACATCGCGCGCCCAGCATCGCGCGCCACGCGCACAGGGAGTCAGGGCATGCAAGCCTCAATGGCCGGCCGCAGCCGTTGGGCAGCGGCGCTGGTCTTCGCGTTCGCCATCCTCGCCGGCTGCAGTGCCGGGCCGGCCTACCGCCGCCCGCAGCCGCCGCTGCCCGCCGCCTACAAGGAGGACGGGATCTGGCGCGTCGCGCAGCCGCAGCGCATCGACGCCGACCACCCCTGGTGGACGCTCTACGCCGACCCTGCGCTGGACGCGCTGATGGCCCGGCTCGACGCCGCCAACAACTCGATCGCCGTCGCCGCGGCGCAATACCGGCAGGCGCGCGCCGTCGCGGCCGCCGCGAACGCGGCCTGGTTCCCGAGCGTGGGCGTGAACGCCGGCTACAGCCGCGGCCTGGGCAACGGCGGCGCGATGCGCGCAGGCGATGCGGCCTCGATCGGCCTCGCCGCGAGCTGGGAACCCGATCTCTGGGGCAGCGTCGAGCGCGCCGTCGAGGCCGGCCGTGCGGGCGCCGCGGCGAGCGCCGACAACCTCGCCGCGGCGCGCCTGTCGACCCAGGCGCTGCTGGCGCAGGACTATTTCCAGCTGCGCGCGCAGGACCGCCAGATCGCGCTCTACGAGCGCTCGATCCGGGCCTACCGCAAGGCGCTCGAGATGGCGCAACACCAGTACGCGGCGGGCGTGGCGCTGCGCTCGGACGTGGCCAACGCGCAGGCGCAGCTCGAGGGCGCCGATGCGCAGCGCATCGACCTCGTGCTGCAGCGCGCCCAGCTCGAGCATGCGATCGCGATCCTGGTCGGCCGCGCGCCGGCCGATTTCAGGCTCGCCGCCGACCCGGCGCGCGCCGAGACCCTGCCGGCGCTGCCGGCGCTGGTGCCGTCCGAGCTGCTGCAGCGCCGCCCCGACATCGCCGCCGCCGAGCGCCTGGCGGCGCAGGCGAACGCGAACGTCGGCGTCGCCGCCGCGGCCTGGTTCCCGACCCTGGCGCTGGGCGCCTCGGCCGGCTATGCGGGCTACGACCTGCGCCATCTGTTCGACGCCCCGGCGCGCGTCTGGTCGCTCGGCGCGGCGCTGGCGGGATCGTTGTTCGACGGCGGCCTGCGCCGCGCCCGCAGCGAGCAGGCGCTGGGCGCCTGGGACGCGGCGGTGGCGCAGTACCGGGCGACCGTGCTCGGCGGCTTCCAGGAAGTCGAGGACAACCTGGCCGCGCTGCACTGGCTCGGACAGGAGCTGCAGGCGCAGGACCGCGCCGTCGCGTCGGCGCGCCTGGCCGAGCGCCTGGCGCTCGAGCAGTACAAGGCCGGCACCGCGAACTATCTCGCCGTCGTCGTCGCGCAGACGACGGCGCTGGGCGACGAGCGCACCGCGGTGCAGCTGCGCGCGCGGCGCCAGATCGCCAGCGTGACCCTGATCAAGGCCACCGGCGGCGGCTGGACCGCCGTGCCGCCGGCGGCAACGAACGCGACGACCGCAACGACCGCAGCCACCGTCGCATCGACCACCGCGACATCCCCGCCGCCGGCGACGCCAGCGCCCGCGACAGCCTCCCCGAACCGCCAGCCATGACAACTCAGACCCACCCCCTGCGCCGACCGGCCGCCATCGGCGCCGGCGTCGTCGCGCTCGCGCTGTTCGCCTTCTGGACCCTCGAGGGCCGGGCCCGCGCCGACCGGCCCGCCCATGCGGCAGCGCCGCCGGTGCCCATCGTCAGCGCCGCCGTGCAGCAGCGCGACATGCCGATCTACGCCAGCGGCGTCGGCACCGTCGCGGCGCTGCAGACGGTGACGGTGAAGCCGCGCATCGACGGCCAGCTCGAGCGCGTCGATTACGCCGAGGGCCAGGACGTGAAGGCGGGCCAGCTGCTGGCCGAGATCGACCCGCGCAGCTACCAGGCCCAGCTCGCGCAGGCGCGGGCCCAGCGCGCCAGGGACGCGGCCCAGCTCGGCAGCGCGCGCGCCGACCTCGCGCGCTACACGACGCTGGTGGCGCAGGACGCGGCGACGCGCCAGCAGCTCGACAACCAGCGCGCGCTCGTCGAC
>JAGWVB010000362.1 GCA_018971105.1 Burkholderiales bacterium | reverse complement strand
CGCCGCCCCGTCGCCGCCCCGTCGCCGGCCCTCGATCGCGGCGGTGGCGGCGGCGAGGCCGGCGCGCTGCGGCGGACCGGGAACGTGGCCAGCATCGACGCCGTGAGCGCACAGACCAGCGCCAGCGGGCTCCCGCGGTGCGCTGGGGTCTCCGATCGGATCGACATGGTTGCGCTGGCGCCGTGACCGGTCATGGCCGTGGCGCCGGCGCCATGGGTGCCGGCGCAGGCTGGCGCGGGCTGGCGCGCGCGTGGCGGCCCCGCCGCGCGTGAGGTCGACGCCCCGTCTGTGGCACGATGGGCGCAGGCACCCTGCCCGCACCCCGGCCCGCCCGCTCCCCGGAGCACCCACCCGCATGCTGATCCAGTTCCTCTACGCGCTGCGCTCCGCCAAGCTCAAGGTTTCGGTGACGGAGTTCCTGAGCCTGCTCGAGGCGCTCGAGGCCGGCGTCATCGGTCCCTCGGTCGACGATTTCTATTTCCTGGCGCGCACCGCCCTGGTCAAGGACGAAGCTCAATACGACAAGTTCGACCGCGCCTTCGCCGCCTACTTCAAGGGCGTCGAGACGATCGCCGACTTCAGCCGCGACGTGCCGCTGGAATGGCTGCGCAAGACGCTCGAACTCGAGCTCAGCCCCGAGGACAAGGCGAAGATCGAGAAGATGGGCTGGGACGAGCTGATGGCGACGCTGAAGCAGCGCTTCGAGGAGCAGAAGGAGCGCCACGAGGGCGGCAGCAAGTGGATCGGCACCGGCGGCACGAGCCCGTTCGGCGCCTACGGCGTCAACCCGCAGGGCGTCCGCATGGGCCAGGACCAGGGCCGCAACCGCAGCGCCGTCAAGGTCTGGGACCAGCGCGCCTACAAGGACTACGACGACCAGAAGGAACTCGGCACGCGCAACATCAAGGTCGCGCTGCGCCGGCTGCGGCGCTTCGCACGCGAAGGCGCGGCCGAGGAGCTCGACCTCGACGACACCATCCACAGCACGGCCGCCAACGCCGGCATGCTCGACATCAAGCTCGTGCCCGAGCGCCACAACAAGGTCAAGGTGCTGCTGCTGATGGATGTCGGCGGCACGATGGACGAGCACATCCACCGCGTCGAGGAGCTGTTCAGCGCCGCCAAGACCGAGTTCAAGCATCTCGAGTTCTATTACTTCCACAACTGCGTCTATGACTTCATGTGGAAGAACAACCGGCGCCGCTACACCGAGAAGACGCCGACCTGGGACGTGCTGCGCAAGTACAACAGGGACTACCGGCTGATCTTCGTCGGCGACGCGACGATGAGCCCGTACGAGATCCTGCAGCCCGGCGGCAGCGTCGAATACAACAACGAGGAACCGGGCGTCGCCTGGCTGCAGCGGCTGACCCAGACCTACCCGAAGTTCGCCTGGATCAACCCCGAGCCGCCGGGCGTCTGGCAGTACCGCCAGAGCATCGCGATCGTCCAGCAGCTGATGAACCAGCGCATGTTCCCGCTCACGCTGGCGGGGCTCGAAGGCGCGATGCGGCTGCTCGGCAAATGAGGGGCCGCGGCGCCGCGCTGGCGCTGCTCCTCGTCGGCCTGCAGGGCTGCGCCATCCTGCATCGACCGCCGCCGGCGCCCGCGGCGGCGGCGAGCGCGCCGGCCGCGATCGACGTGCGCATCGACGCGCCGACCCGGCTCGCGACGCTGCTCGAGGCGCACCTCGACCTGATCCGCCTGGGCCGGCTCGCGCGAGACGATCTCGACGCCAGCGAATGGTCGCGCCTGATCGACAGCGCGCCTGCGCAGGCGCGCGCGCTGCTCGAGACCGAGGGCTATTTCTCGGCCCGCGTCACGGTCGAGCGGCGCGGCGGCGGCCACCGCAGCGTCGTGCTGCACGTCGACCCCGGCGCGCGCGCGCGCATCGCCGCGGTGACGATCGAGGTGCAGGGCGCGCTCGAGCGCGACGCCGCCGCCGGCGACGCCCATGCGCGCGCCACGCTGGCGCAGCTGCACGAACGCTGGCCGCTGCCCGTCGGCGCCGATTTCCGCAACGCCGCCTGGTCGGCGGCCAAGGCCGAGGCGCTGGCGCGGCTGCACGCCGCCGGCTATGCGAACGCGAGCTGGAGCGGCACCGACGCCAGCGTCGATGCCGCCGCCGACACGGTGCGCATCTACGCCGTCGCCGACAGCGGGCCGCTGTACCGGCTCGGCGAACTGCAGATCGAGGGCCTGGCGGGGCAGGATCTGGCCACCGTCGAGAACCTCGCCCAGGCGCGCCGCGGCGCGCCGGTGACCGAATCGATGATGGCCGATTTCCAGGAGCGGCTGCTGAAATCGGGCCTGTTCGACCAGGTCAGCGTGACGCTCGACCCCGATCCGGCGCGGGCGGCGCAGGCGCAGGTGCAGGTCAAGCTGCGCGAAGCGGCGCTGCAGTCGTACACGGTGGGCATCGGCGTGAGCGCCAACACCGGCCCGCGCGCCTCCGTCAACCATGTCTACCGGCGCCTGTTCGGCAGCGCCGCGACGCTGTCGGACAAGATCGAATACGGCCAGCTGCACAAGCTGTGGAACAGCGAGATCGCCGGCCATCCGGGGCCCGACCTCTACCACCGGCTGATCGGGGTCACGGTCGAGCAGCTGGTCTCGAGCACCGACGTCGTGCTCTCGCAGCGCCTGCGCGTCGGGCGCTCGCGCGAGGGCGAGCGCATCGACCGCCAGTACTACGTCGAGACCGAGCGCTCGCTGCGCCACACCGACGACAACGTCATCAACACGAAGGCGATCGCGACCTCGCTCAACTACGCCGGCATCTGGCGCGACCTCGACAGCGTCGTGCTGCCGACGCGCGGCTATACGCTCTCGGGCCAGCTCGGCGCCGGCCACGCGCATGGCGACAACGCCGCCTCCGGGCCCTATGCGAGGCTGTATGTCCGGCTCACCGGCTACCTGCCGCTGGGCCGCCACTGGTACGGCCAGGGCCGCATCGAATACGGCCAGGTCTACATGCGCCACCACATGATCGTCCCCGAGTCGCAGCTGTTCCGCGCCGGCGGCGACGATTCGGTGCGCGGCTACGACTATCGCGGCCTCGGGCCCATCGTCGACGGCTCGGTCGACGGCGGCAACGTGCTGGCGACGACGAGCCTCGAGCTCGCGCGGCCGATCTCGGCCGCGCTGCCGACGGTCTGGGGCGCCGTCTTCGTCGACGCCGGCAACGCCGCCAACAGCGTCGCCGAACTGCATCCGGTCGTCGGCGCCGGCATCGGCGTGCGCTGGCGCAGCCCGGCCGGGCCGTTGCGCATCGACTGGGGCTACGGGCTGAAGACGCACAGCTCGCACATCAACTTCAGCGTCGGCATCGCGTTCTAGGCGCCCCATGGCCGAGCCGGCATCCGCCCCCGATCCCGCCGCACCGGCCGCTGCCGGCGCCGCGCCGCCGCCATCGGCGCTGCGCGCGGCGCTGCGGCTGGCGCTGCCG
>JAGWVB010000069.1 GCA_018971105.1 Burkholderiales bacterium | reverse complement strand
GGCCGCGGCGGCGACGGCGATCCAGCGCCGCGGCGGATGCGCGGCTGCCGCCGGCGCGCCCGCATCGCCGACCGGCGCCTGCGCGCCCGTATCGGCCGCCGGGTGCTGGGTCATCCAGCGCCGCAGGTCGGCGGCGAAATCCGCGGCCGACGCGTAGCGGTCGCCGGCGTTGGGCGCCATCGCCTTGGCGGCGATGAGCGCCAGCCGCCGCGGCACCGCGGCGTTGACCTCGTTGGCCAGCGGCGGCGGCTCGTGCAGCACGGCCTGGGCGATCCGGCCCATGCTGTCGCCGCCATAGGCGCGGCGCAGCGCCAGCAGTTCGTAGAACACGACGCCGAGCGCGTGCACGTCGGTGCGCGCATCGACCGGGCCGCCCGCGAGCTGCTCGGGCGCGAGGTAATGCGGCGACCCCGCGACCGCGTCGTCGAGCAGCGGCAGCGCCTTGCCATGGGCGACGCGGGCGATGCCGAAATCGAGCAGCTTGGGCTTGTCGCGCGGGTTGAGGAAGATGTTGGCGGGCTTGATGTCGCAATGCACGACGCCATGCTCGTGCGCGTAGGCCAGCGCGTCGGCCAGCCGCCGCACCAGCCGCACCGCCTGCGCCGGCGTCGGGCGCCAGCCCTCGGCCAGGCGCTGGCGCAGGTCGCAGCCGTGCAGCCGCTCCATCGCGATGTAGACGCCATGCGCCGACAGCCCGGCATCGTGGACGGTGACGATATTGGGATGCGAGAGCCCGGCCGCGGCGCGCGCCTCGTTGAGGAAGAGGCGGTCGAGCGAGAGGCGCGAAGGCATGTCGACGTCGAACTGCAGCGTCTTCACTGCGACCGTGCGCGACAGCAGCGGATCCCAGGCCTCGTAGACCTGGCCCAGCCCGCCCTCGCCGATCAGGCCCTTGAGCGCGTAGCGGCCGATGTGCGAGATCGTCGGGCGACGCTCGACCTCGGATTCGAGGCCGGGTGCCAGCGGCAGGCTGTCGCCGCCGAGGTCGCTGGGCGGGCCGTCGAACACCAGGTCCAGCGCCGGATGGGCCCGGTGTGCCAGCGCGTCGATGGCCGGCAGCGGGGTCGCGACGGTGGCGGCGAATTCGCTCGCTGCCGCATCGCCCGAGCCCGGGCTTCGGAACGGTTTTTGATCCACGCCCGGAGCTTACGTGCGCGCGGCGCCGGTGTCCCTCACAAAAGCCACGGCAAACGCGCCGATTAACGCCTTGTCACCAAACTTTCAGCGTCCCAGCGCGCGCCCCATGCGTTCGACCGCCGACTCGAGTTCGGACATCGAATTGGCGAACGACAGGCGCGCGTGGCGCTCGGCCAGCGCGGGCCCGAAATCGCGCCCCGGGGTGAGCGCGACATGGGCGCTGTGCATGAGCTCGAAGCAGAAGTCCCAGCTGCTCGCGGCATGGCCGCTGCAGTCGAACCAGGCGTAGAAGGCGCCGTCGGGCGGCACCGGCACCGGCAGCCCCAGGCGCTGCAGCGCGGGCACGATGAAGTCGCGCCGGCGCCTGAATTCGGCGCGCCGGCGCTCGTATTCGGCGATCGACTCGGGCTCGAAGCAGGCCAGCGCCGCCTGCTGGGCGATCGTGCTCGGGCAGATGTAGAGGTTCTGCGCCAGCTTCTCGACCGCCGGCACGAGCCCGGCCGGCAGCACGAGCCAGCCCAGGCGCCAGCCCGTCATGCCGAAATACTTGCTGAAGCTGTTCACGCTGACGACGCTCTCGCCCAGCCCGTCGCCGAGTTCGAGCGCGCTGTGGCCGTAGGCCTGGTCGTAGTTCAGGCCGAGGTAGATCTCGTCGACGATCGTGATGCCCCCGCGCTCGCGCACGGCGCGCGCCATCGCCGCCATCTCGGCGCGCGCGATCGAGGTGCCGGTCGGGTTGCCCGGCGAGGCCAGCAGCACGCCGCGCGTGGCGTCGGTCCAATGCGCGGCGACCGCCGCCGCGTCGAGCTGGTAGCGCGCCGCGGCGCCGGTCGGCAGCAGCCGCGGTGTCGCGCCGGCGGCGCTGACGAAATGGCGGTTGCAGGGGTAGCTCGGATCGGGCATCAGCACCTCGTCGCCGGCCTCGAACAGCGCCAGCGTGAGCAGCTGCAGCGCCGCCGACGCGCCCGCGGTGACGACGATGCGCGCCGCATCGACGGCGACGCCATGGCGCTGGCCGTACCAGGCGGCGATGCGCTCGCGCAGCGCCGGCAGGCCGGTGGCGGCGGTGTAGCGCGTGCGGCCCTCCTCGATGCAGCGCGCGGCGGCGGCCTGCACGGCCGGTGCGGCGCCGAAATCGGGCTCGCCGATGTTCAGGTAGATCATCGGCGTGCCGCCGCGCGCGGGGTCGCAGGCGGGGCTGTGCGCGATCGCCTCGGCCGCTTTCGCGCATTCCATGACGTAGAACGGATCGATCCGTTCGAGCCGGCGCGCGGTGCGGATCATCGGGGCGCTGAAGGTCGCTGAAGGTCGCCGAAGGGCGCGGGTGCCGCGCGCTAGCGCGGCGCGGGCGCGGGGCGCGCCTTCGCCTCGAGCGGACGCAGATCGGCCGCGCAGCGGTCGAGCACGCCGTTGACGTACTTGTGGCCGTCGGTGCCGCCGTAGCTCTTGGCGAGCTCGACCGCCTCGTTGATCGCCACGCGGTACGGGATCTCGATGCAGTGGATCAGCTCGTAGGCGCCGATCATCAGCACCGCATGCTCGACCGGCGAGAGCATCGTGGTCTTGCGGTCGACATGGCGCGCCAGCGCGGCGTCCAGCGCCGCCGCCTGCTCGATGGCGCCGTGCAGCAGGGCGTCGAAATGCGCGCGGTCGCATTTGTCGAAGCCGTCCTGCTCGCGCACGTCGGCCTCGGCCGCGGCGGCGTCGCCGCCGGCGATGAGCCAGCGGTACAGGCCCTGGAGCGCGAACTCGCGCGCGCGCCGGCGCGCCGACTTCGGTGCCGAGCGCTTCTTCGGCGACGTCGCCGGCGGCGCCTTGGCCGCGGGGTTGCTCACGCCAGGTCTTCCATCAGGTTCGCCATCTCGACGGCGACGCGCGCGGCGTCGCGCCCCTTGTCCTCGGCGCGGGCCCAGGCCTGGGCCTCGTCCTCGACCGTGAGGATGGCGTTGGCGATCGGGATCCGATGGTCGAGCGCGACCCGGCTGGCGCCGGCGCCGCTCTCGTTGGCGACGAGTTCGAAATGGTAGGTCTCGCCGCGGATGACGCAGCCCAGCGCGATCAGCGCGTCGTAGTCGCCGCTGGCGGCCAGCGCCTGGAGCGCGATCGGGATCTCGAGCGCGCCCGGCACGCTCACCTGGCGGATGTCGGCCGCGTCGACCTCGAGCCGCTCGAGTTCGGCCAGGCAGGCCTGGGCGAGCCGGCCCGTCAGCGCGTCGTTGAAACGGGCGCGCACGATGCCGATGCGCAGGCCCTCGCCCGCGAGTTCCCCGGCGCGGCCCTGGTCGGCATCCTTCATGACGCCTCCTTGGCGGCGGCGCTGAAGCCGGTGATCTCGAGCCCGTAGCCGGCCATGCTGGGCATGCGGCGCGGGCTGCCGAGCAGCCGCATGCGGTGCACGCCGAGCGAGCGCAGGATCTGCGCCCCGATGCCGTAGGTGCGCAGGTCGAGCTGGCCGCGCTGCGACTCGGCCACCGGGGCCGGCGGCTGCAGCTGCGACCACAGCGTGGCCGCGTCGCTGCTGCAGTTGAGCAGCACGGCGACACCGCAGGGGCCCTGTTGCAGCGCCGCCAGCGCCGCCGGCAGCGGCCAGGAATGCCCGCCGCCGCCGACATCGAGCAGGTCGAGCGCGGTGAACGGCTCGTGCACGCGCACCGGCACCTCGTCGCCGGCGCTCCAGCGGCCGCGCGCCAGCGCGAGGTGGATGCCGCCGCCCTTGTCGCGGAACGAGGTGCAGGTGTAGGGGCCTTGCGGCGTGAGGATCTCGCGGCTGCCGGCGCGCTCGATCAGCGTCTCGTTGCGGCTGCGGTAGCCGATGAGGTCGGCGATGGTGCCGATCTTCAGGCCGTGGCTGGCGGCGAAGATCTCGAGATCGGGCAGGCGCGCCATCGTCCCGTCCTCGTTCATCACCTCGCAGATTACGGCCGCGGGCAGCAGGCCCGCCATGCCGGCGAGGTCGCAGCCGGCCTCGGTATGGCCGGCGCGCATCAGCACGCCGCCGTCCTGGGCCTGCAGCGGGAACACATGGCCGGGCTGGACCAGGTCCGAGGGCCGGGCGTCGCGCGCGACGGCGGCGGCGATGGTGCGCGCGCGGTCGGCGGCCGAGATGCCGGTGGTCACGCCCGTGGCGGCCTCGATCGAGACCGTGAACGCGGTGCCGTGGCGGGTGCCGTTGCGCACCGCCATCGGCGGCAGCTGCAGGCGCTCGCAGCGTTCGCGCGTGAGCGTGAGGCAGATCAGGCCGCGCGCATGGCGGGCCATGAAATTCACGGCCTCGGCACTGACATGTTCGGCGGCGAGGACGAGGTCGCCCTCGTTCTCTCGGTCTTCCTCGTCGACGAGGATGACCATGCGGCCGGCCGCCAGTTCGGCGACCAGCTCGGGTACGGGTGCAATCGACATGCGCCGATTGTAGGTGGCGGGGGTGGTTGACCCCGGGACCCTAGAAGTCGGCGCGGCCCGGCGGGCGCAGCCGCAGGCGCAGGTCGTCGCCGACCGCCGCGGTCTCGATCCAGCGCCAGGGCGGCAGCGCGTCGAGATCGGTGCGTGGCGCCAGCGCCGCCAGCGGCAGGCCGGGCCCGACCAGCTTGGGCGCCAGGTAGACCAGCAGTTCGTCGACCCAGTCGCCCGCCAGCAGCGCCGCATTCAGCGCCGCGCCGGCCTCGACATGGAGTTCGTTGACGCCACGCTGTGCCAGCAGCGTCAGCAGGGCGCCGAGGTCGACGCGGCCGGCGGCGTCGGGCAGCAGCAGCACCTCGGCGCCCGCAGCGGCGAGCGCGGCGCGGCGCGCGGCGGCGTCGACGGCGCCGACGACGATGACGCCGCGATCGGGGGGATGGAGCAGCCGCGCCGTCGGCGGCAGGCGCAGGCGGCTGTCGACGACGACGCGCAGCGGCTGCAGCGCCGTCGCGACCTCGCGCACGTCGAGCCGCGGGTCGTCGTGCAGCGCCGTGCCGATGCCGGTGAGCACGGCGCCGGCGCGCCTGCGCCAGGCATGACCGTCGGCGCGTGCGGCGGCGCCGGTGATCCAGCGGCTGACGCCGTTGGCGAGCGCCGTGCGGCCGTCGAGCGAGGCCGCGATCTTCATCCGCACCCAGGGCCGGCCGCGCACGACGCGCGAGAAGAAGCCGAGGTTGAGCTCGCGCGCGGCCTCGGCGGCCGGTCCGCAGGCGAGTTCGACCTCGACGCCGGCCGCGCGCAACCGCGCGATGCCGCGGCCATCGACCTCCGGGTAGGGATCGGCCGCGGCGACGACGACGCGCGCGATGCCGGCGGCGATGAGCGCGTCGCAGCAGGGCGGCGTGCGCCCGTGATGGGCGCAGGGCTCGAGCGTGACCCAGGCGGTGGCGCCGCGCACATCGTGGCCTGCGGCCTGGGCGGCGCGCAGCGCCATCACCTCGGCATGGGCCTGGCCTGCGGCCTGCGTCGCCCCGGTGCCCAGGACGCGGCCGTCGGCATGGCCGATGACGCAGCCGACGCGCGGATTGGGGTCGCTGACGCCGATGGCCGACGCGGCCAGGGTGAGGGCGTCGGTGAGGCGCTGGGAATCGAGGGCGGTGGGCACGGGGGGCCCGTTCAGGGCTGGCGAGGGGTCGCGCGACTCAGGGCGGATTCGGGGCCGACGCCTGCAAGGCTGGAGGCTGCGGATAGGTCACCGTATTCGCAGGCAACGGCGCGCCGCTGGGGCAGTCCCAGCCCGGGGGGCCGTTGACATACGGGACGATAAGGAAGTTTTGGTCGGCAAGGCCGCCGCTGTAGCTACCATTGGCCAAGAGCTTGCCGACATGCCAATAAGTGCGAGGATGTTGGCTGTTCGTGATGGCGCCGCTCTGCACGAGTGCGTCGGACGCCACTGAGGTGTAGCGGCAGACTTCGAAACCTTGCGCGGCCCATGTTATTTTGGCGCCCGTGACATACGAGTAGCCGGACCAAGCCAGCTTCGGATTGCTTGCCGAAGTCGCCGGGATCGCGCAAAGGTAGTAGACGTACGGGGTGGTGCCGAAAAGTACGCCGACCGGCGGAGTCGTGTAGCAGGATGCTGTGCCGACGCCCACGGTCGGAAAGGTCTGCACGAACCCGACCTGAACTGCGAAAGGATGTCCGCTGGGATAGAGCGCATCCGCGCCCGTTGCCACCAGGCCGTCCGGATCCTTCGCGAAATCGACGGTCCCGCTCAGCAGCCAGGCGGTCGCGCCGCCGGCGCAAGTCAATTGATTCGCCGAGTTCAGTAAATCGTTGCTCCCGATCGCCGTGGTGCAGACGGTGATCAAGCCCGTATCGTTGTTGAACAGCCATGCCGCGCCGTCGCCGTTGGCGCCGCCGCCCGGCGGGATGTAGCCGCTCGTACCGTCGCCGAAATCGACTGCAGGCGTCGGAATGATCGCATTGCGCCCCTGGGGCATCATCGGGACGGTCGCAATGCCATCCCTACCCACGTCGGCGGCTATGCCGAGGCTGCCCGCGATCGACGGGGCAATTCCTGCGATACCCGTGTACAGGGAAATCGAGTTTGGCTTGTTGGCGCGATCGTTCCAGGCCACCTGGACCATGACGCCCATCATGCTCGGTGCGACTGCATTGGGCGCCGCCGGCGCCTGCGAGGTCGCCGTCGTCAAGGTGTAGCGGGTACTGGAGTTGAAGAGCGGCAGCACCAGCCCCGACAACATCGTGTAGCCGCTGTTGGAATCCACGATCTGCGGCGGGGCCAGCGGGATGCTGTTGTAGTTGACGGTGCCCGGGACTGGCGGCACCGCCACGTCGACGAACGAGCGGTCGTCCTCGATCGCCTGCTGGGCCAGTCGCACCGCTTCCGAGCGTTGGCGCGCCGTGTCGTTGTTCAGCCTCAACGTCGACTGCACGCCCACGATGGCCAGCATGCCGAAGGCCATGATCGCCATCGCCACGAGGGCTTCGATCAACGAGACGCCGCGGGGACGCCGGACGGTCCGTGTGCTCATCGTCAGCCCTGCCAACTGCCCGGAACGCGGACAAACGACCCCGAACTCAACCTCAGCGTATTGAGTACGCCCAAGTCATAGACGAAATGGGCGTTCCCTGTGCCGTCGAAGCTGCCTTCGGCAATGGCCGCGCCCTGGACCTGCAGCGCGCCGGCGATGGTCCAGGTCCAACCCGGTGCGCCATAGCTGTAGACCAGGCCATTGACCGTGACTGGCGAGCCGGGTGCGGTGATGTTGCCATTGACGATCATCACGACCGGCGACGCGGGGGTGCCGATAGACACCGCGGCGGCGGCGTTGAGATTGGCATCGCCGGTCAACCACAGGACGTGGCCGGGGTTGGCCGCCGCAGTCGCCGCGAGCGCGTTCGGGTCGCAGGGGCAATTGATTCGGATCGCCGCCGGCTGCCATTGATACGCAGAACGGGGCAGGCCGAAAACCCAATTGAAATACCGATCCTGAGGCACATCCGGTGCGGCGCCCGCCACCAGCCAATTCGAAAGCGTGGAGTCTCCCGGTGCCAAGGAATTTGTCGACTGCGGCGTTCCAGGAACGCTGCTCAGCACCCAGTTAGGCGGAACGGCCGGTGGGTTGCCTCCGCAAGCTGGCGTGATGGTGCCGCCCGCATCGATTGTCACGCCGTTCACCCCGGGTTCGGTATTGGTGAACGTCATCGCGGCATTACCAGCACAGACCGATCCCAGTGTCGTCAATGCGGCACTGGGCGGCGTCGCGATGGCCCCCTTGAGAGCCAGCGTCGCCTGTATCAATTGCATCGAGGTACCGCCGGTCTGTGGCAGGTGTGCGGCCGGATTCAGGCAGCCTTGCGGATTGAGGTCGACCATCGTGCAGCCTAGCGACGTGATCAGCACCGTGCCCGGCGTGGCACCGGCCTGGAACCACACGACGAATGCGGGCGCCGTCGTGTTGACGCCCGCCGGTGCAGCCAGCGCAGGATTGGCATTCGTCGGGCACTTGCAGTTCCAGTTGGCGTCAACGCCCGTGCCGACACAGCCGATCCAGTACTCCTGGGTCACGCCGCCGTTGAGCCAGGTCGTCGGACTGATGTTTCCACTGTTCGCGCCCGTGGTCGTATCGATCGTGAGGTAGCGATTGCGGAAACTGATGCCCGCGTCGCTGGGCAGGCAGTTGGCATCGATGTTGCCGGCGTTGAGCATGCCGAGCGCCCACTCGATGCCGGCCTCGGCCACTTCCGCGGCCTGCGTCGAACGATACTGGTTGGCCGATGTCTTCTGCTCGAAAATGATGTTCCGGCTCGAATACGCAGCCACCAGCGACATGACGAAGAACAGCACCAATACGACGATTAGCGCACCGGCACCGCGCTGACGCCGTGAGTTCGACTGCGATGGTTCGCGTTTCATCATTTCAGGGCTAAGGTGGGCAAAGCGGCCCCGCCGGGTTGGGCATGTTGTTGACGATCTGATCGTTGCGCAGGCGCACCGTGCTCTGCATCTGGCGTTGGACGCTTGGGTCCGTGATGGAGGTGCCGATGATCTGAATCGTCACCTGGCGCAGTTGTACCGTGGGCCAGCAACTGCGGTCGTTCGTCACCGGGCAGAGGTTAGGGCAGCTGAGTTGTATGGTCGTCGGTGTGCCGGCCACGGGGTCGAAGTTCACACTGAATCCCGTGATGCTGACGGTGGACACGTCGGTTAGGTCCTGCCACCCGGCGGCGCTGTACTGCTGTTGCAGGACGCCATGGCCGGCAGCGTCGGTGTGCAGTCGGAACCCGACGGCGGTGCCTACCGCTGCACCGCCACTCGCCAACGCCGAGGACAGCTTGGTCGTGCCATCTGGAGCGATCGTGAGTCCCGTGTTCGGGTTGAACGCGACGGTTGAATTCTGGGGAGACCAGACGCCGTTCGAAGCAAGTGCCCAGGCCCCCGAGGTCCTGAAATTCCGCGTCATGATGTCCATCGTGGCGCGCAGATCCTGCTGGATCTGGGATTCGAGCGTGAGCCGGCGGGTATCGGCCAGCTGCGTCGACACAACCGTCGCCGCGCCGGCAACGATGAACAATCCGATCGCGACGCCGACCATCAATTCGACGAGCGAAAGGCCGGCCTGGCTTCGATGGAAGCCACTGCCGCGGCGCAGCGTCGGGATCTGTTTCATGGCGTCACGCAAGCGTTCACCGGGCAGGCCGGAAAACCGGGAACCGATTGATCGGGCGAGCAAACGCGAGGGCGTCCCATGGCGCAGATGATGGTGCGCAGCGTACCCGGTTGCCCACTCACTCGCTTCGTGTCGATCGAGATCGGGCCGGGTGTGCGAAGCTCGCCATCGGAACCGAAGACGAAATCCGGCTTGGGCGCCACGAATTCGATGTCGGTGTTCTTGGCCACTTGCGTCGTGTTCAACTCAAAGGTGTTGACGGCCGGGGGGCACGAGGGGCCGGGCGAATTGGTGCAGTTGCAATTGGAAAACAGGCTGCCGATATAGACCACATAGCATGACAACTGCGCATTGCTCTGGAATTTGATCCGAGTACCGACGGGTTGGTGCGCCACGGCCTCGGTGCGCGCGTATTGCATACCGGTCACGAGCTCGGCATTGGCGCTCTTGAGGCGCTGCATGGCAATCAGATTCGTCATGGCCGGGACCGCAAGCGTCAGCAGCAGCGCCGAGACGACCACGACGATCAACATCTCGATGATGGTCAATCCCGCGTTTGGCGGGCGCAAGCGGTTTCTCACTACCGACTCCAGCAGTTGGCGGGATCGGTCAATGGGCCAGCCGGCGGCGTCACGGCCGCGCAGCCTGCACAGCTGCCGTAACTGACTGCGCCGCCGGAGATTTGCAGTCGCATCGTCGTGCAGCTGCCATCATTGGCCTGCGACTTGCCGGCGACGGCGTTGGCGGTCATCACGTAGTTCGTTCCGTCGGCGTAGTCGATCGTGTAGGTGTAGTAGCCCGAACCTGCCGGCGGCGTGTCGATCCCGACCGGCGGGTTTCCCGTCGTGGTGGCGTAGCTCGAATTGTTGGCACGGAAGCGCTCCTGCGCCTGCTGCATCGCCGTCAATGCGGCCACGGCTTCCGAGCGACGGCCCTTGCGCACCGAACTCATGTAGGTTGGGAAGGCAACCATGGCCAGGATGGCGGCAATGGCGATTGCGATCATCAATTCGATGAGCGTGAATCCGCGATCTCGCTCGCGGATCCGTGCAGAGGCCAGGGCGACGCATTTCATGCGCGAATTATCTTGGCCGGTCCGCGGGTTCCGGTGCCGGAAAGGCGCCACTGGTCGGTGCCTGCGCGCCGTCCGTCGCCTGACCCCGTGGATGGGTGGTCCGGGTTCAGCAGTTCGGATGGCCCGGCAGGCCGGCGCCCTGGGCGCAGACGCGCGCCCGGCCCAGGATGTTGACGATCAGCTTCAGCTCCCGGCCGTTGCGCCCGCGCACCTTGACGCTGCCGGTGGGCGTGAACGTGCCATGACCCGCGTCGACCAGCATCGATGCGGAATTGGAGCTGACCGTCACGGCGCCGCCGGCCGGAAAGGCGACGCTGCGCAGGGCCTCGGCGCCGTTCTGGCAGACCGGCTCGCCCTCCGCGTCGCAGGGGCAGTCCTTGGCGGCGCCGGTGTGGATCACATAGCAGGCCGCCTGCGGCAGTTTCGTGAAGCTGATGCGCAGCGATTGGTTGCGGGCGATCGCGAGGCTGCGCATCCAACGCAGGTCGGTGCGCAACTGCGCGGTCGTGCCCTCGATCTGATGGCGCTGGATCAGCGCCTGGAGCGGCGGCACGGCGCTGCCGATGCTGATCGACGCCACGGCCACGGCGATCGCCATCTCGACCAGGGAGGCGCCTTGCCGGTGGCGGCGGGTGGTGGTGGTGGTGGTGGGCTTCATCGCGAGCTTCCTGTGCGGTGGACGGGATGGCCGTCACTCTAGGAAGCCGTCGGCGGCGCGTCTTTCCCCCGCGCTGGCGATCCGGCAGGGGGCCTCGGCCGGGGGCCCCCTGCCGGGGGGAGGCGGATCAGATGTCGCGGATCAGCTGCCGGAAGGCGTCGACGTCCTCGAACTCGCGGTAGACCGAGGCGAAGCGCACGTAGGCGACCTTGTCGATGCGCTTGAGCTCGCGCATCAGCAGCTCGCCCAGCCGTGCGCTCGGCACCTCGCGCACGGCGCTGGCGAGCAGCTTCTCCTGGATGCGGTCGAGCGCGGCGTCGACCTGCTCGACGCTGACCGGCCGCTTGCGCAGCGCCAGCATCATCGAGGCGCGCAGCTTGGCGGGATCGAAGTCGACGCGCGCGCCGTCCTTCTTGACCACTGCCGGCAGCGCGATCTCGGTGCGCTCGTAGGTCGTGAAGCGCTTCTCGCAATCCAGGCAGCGGCGGCGGCGGCGGATCACGTCGCCCTCGTCGGATTCGCGCGTCTCCACCACCTGGGTCTCGTCGTGGCCGCAGTAGGGGCAGCGCATCGTCGGTGCTCCGGCGCCGCGCCGCGGCTCAGCGGTAGACCGGGAAGTCGCGCGTCAGCGCCGCGACCCCCGCCCGCACGGCGGCGATGCGGTCGGCATCGTGCGGGTGGTCGAGCACGTCGGCGATCAGGTTCGCGGTCAGCCGCGTCTGCTCCTCGCGGAAGCCGCGCGTCGTCAGCGCCGGCGTGCCCAGGCGGATGCCGCTCGTCACCATCGGCTTCTGCGGGTCGTTCGGGATCCCGTTCTTGTTGCAGGTCATGTGGGCCTGGCCCAGGATCGCCTCGGCTTCCTTGCCGGTCAGGCCCTTGGGCCGCAGGTCGACGAGCATGACGTGACTCTCGGTGCGGCCGCTGACGATGCGCAGGCCGCGCGCCGTCAGCGTCTCGGCCAGCACCTGGGCGTTCGTCGCCACCTGCTGCTGGTAGACCTTGAACTCGGGCGCCAGCGCTTCCTTGAAGGCGACCGCCTTGGCGGCGATCACATGCATCAGCGGGCCGCCCTGGATGCCGGGGAAGATCGCGCTGTTGATCTTCTTGGCGATCGCCTCGTCGTTCATCAGCACGAAGCCGCCGCGCGGGCCGCGCAGGCTCTTGTGCGTGGTCGAGGTGACGACGTCGGCATGCGGCATCGGGTTCGGGTAGACGCCGGCGGCGATGAGGCCGGCGTAATGCGCCATGTCGACCAAGAAATAGGCGCCGATCGCCTTGGCGACGCGGGCGAAGCGCTCGAAGTCGATGCGCAGGCTGTAGGCCGAGGCGCCGGCGATGATCAGCCTGGGCTTGTGCTCGTGCGCCAGGCGCTCCATCGCGTCGTAGTCGATCGCCTCGCTGGCATCGAGGCCGTAGCTGACGACCTTGAACCATTTGCCGCTCATGTTCAGCGCCATGCCGTGGGTCAGGTGGCCGCCCTCGGCCAGGCTCATGCCCATGATCGTGTCGCCGGGCTGCAGCAGGCCGAAGAACACCGCCTGGTTCGCCTGCGACCCCGAATTCGCCTGCACATTGGCGTAGCCGGCGTCGAACAGGCGCTTGATGCGGTCGATCGCCAGCTGCTCGACGATGTCGACGTTCTCGCAGCCGCCGTAGTAGCGCTTGCCCGGGTAGCCCTCGGCGTACTTGTTGGTGAGCTGCGAGCCCTGCGCCGCCATCACGGCGGGCGAGGTGTAGTTCTCGCTCGCGATCAGCTCGATGTGATCTTCCTGGCGCCGGTTCTCGGCCTGGATCGCGGCCCAGACCTCGGGGTCGGTGTGTGCGACGGTGGAAATCGTGCGGTCAAACATGGCAGTCCTTTGCTGGGGATGGGGCCCTCGGGGCCGGCGGGCGCGGGTGCGCTCACGCGGAAGGTGGGCTGCCCAGGCGCACGGCTGGTGCCGCCTCAGCGGCCCGCGCTTCCCGGTGGTCGTCCACCTCGGGGCATGGCGCCCCTATCGCCAGTTGCGCGGAGCGCGAGTGTAACGTCTCGCCCCGATCCCGGTCGGGCGGCGCGGCTCAGCGCGCCAGCGCCAGCTGCTTGTCGTCAGCGGCCGCCGCGGCCGAGGGCGGCGGCGCCGTGGCGTCGGCCGGCGCGGCGTCGCTGGCCGGCGTCGCTACCGCGGTCGGCGCCACCGCGACCAGCGGCGTGGCGATGTTCACCGGCACCCGCTTGCCGTCGGCGACGTCGCGCATGTGGGCCTGCTCGGCCATCACGCGTCCGGCATAGCCGCCGTCGTTGTCGATCAGCGCGGCGCCGACGTAATAGCGCAGTCCGGCCTGCACCCCGCCGGCGCGGGCGATGCAGTCCTTCAGCACCTGCACGCCAACGCGCAGATTGCTGATCGGATCGAAGGCCGCACGCGTGCCGCCGAAGGCCTCGTACTTGTCGTCGTGGACGCGCGTCATGACCTGCATCAGGCCCTGGGCACCGACATTGCTCTGCGCGAACGGATTGAAGCTCGATTCGACGGCCATGATCGCCAGGATCAGGGTCGGATCCAGACCGGCGCGCTTGCCGATGCTCCAGGCCTCCTTGACCAGCGCGCCTATCGGTTCGGGCGCGACGCGGTAACGGCGCGAGATCCAGTTCGCCAGCGCCGCCTGCTGGCGCGTGAGTTCGCTCAGGTCGGTCGCGGTGGCGCGCGCGACGGCGCCATGGTCGCTCACGCTGTCGATGATGTTGCCCGACGAGATCTCGCGTTCGTCGTGGCGCGTCTGCAGCCACTTGAAGGCGACGTTCTCGACCTCGCCGCGCATGTCGGCGCGGCCGAAGCCGACGACCAGCAGCGCGATCGCGGCCAGGCCGACCAGGGCCAGCGTGTTGTGGCTGATCTCGAGAAAACCGTGGCCGACGTCGCGGACGAAGACGAACAGCGATTTCGCCGTCGACCGCTGCGCTTGACGCAGCATGGCGATGGTTCGCATGACTACTCTCACTCCTGTCCGCAGCGCCAGGCGCGCCGCATGGGGCGGCGCCAAGGCCACGGTGATAATCGACCGCGGGGCGGCGGAACTCGAGTCCGCCGTCCGGCGGGGCGGTTCCACCAGGCGTTGCCGCTGGTTCATCCGCGGCAAGGGTTAACCCTGAATGTTCAGAGCAGGCCGGATTCTAGGAAGCGAGTAATACTCGGTCAAGAATATCAATCGATCCTCTAATGCCTGAGAAGAATGAAGTATCGTGACCTGCGCGACTTCCTGAGCCAGCTCGAGGGCCTGGGCGAGCTGCGAAAACTCCATGAACCGGTGTCGCCGCGCTTGGAAATGACGGCAATCGGTGACAAGTTGTTGCGGGCCGGCGGCCCGGCGCTGCTTTGCACCCAGCCCGCCGGTTACAAAATTCCCTGCCTGATCAATCTGTTCGGCACCCCGCGCCGCGTCGCGCTGGGCATGGGTGCCGACAGCCTGGCCGAGCTGCGCGATGTCGGCCATGTGCTGGCCGGGCTCAAGGAGCCGGAACCGCCCAAGGGGCTGAAGGACGCCGGCAAGCTGCTCGCCATGGCCAAGGCCTTGTGGAGCATGCAGCCGGCCTTGCGCCGCAGCGCGCCCTGCCAGGAGGTGACGCTGGAAGGCGATGCGGTCGACCTCGCCGCGCTGCCGGTGCAGACCTGCTGGCCGGGCGATGCCGGTCCGCTGATCACCTGGGGGCTGGTGATCACGCGCGGACCGCAGGGCAGCGCGCGGCCGCGGCTGCGGCAGAACCTGGGCATCTACCGCCAGCAGGTCATCGGCCGGCGCCGCGTCATCATGCGCTGGCTCGCCCATCGCGGCGGCGCGCTCGACTTCCGCGAATTCGCGCGCGCCAATCCGGGACGACCGTTCCCGATCGCGGTCGCGCTCGGTGCCGACCCGGCGACCATCCTCGGCGCCGTGACGCCGGTGCCGGACAGCCTGTCCGAGTACCAGTTCGCCGGGCTGCTGCGCGGCAGCCGGACCGAACTGGTGGAGAGCGGCGTCGGCGAAGGCGGTCTGCGCCTGCAGGTGCCGGCCAGCGCCGAGATCGTGCTCGAAGGCCATATCCCGCCGGCCGCCGCGGGTTACCGCGGCGATTCGGAGCAAGGCGTCTCGCTGCGCGAGCAGGGCGGCTACCTGCACGCGCTCGAGGGGCCGTTCGGCGACCACACCGGCTACTACAACGAGCAGGACTGGTTCCCGGTGTTCGAGATCGACCGCATCACGCACCGCCGCGATCCGATCTACCACTCGACCTACACCGGCAAGCCGCCCGACGAGCCGGCGGTGCTGGGCGTGGCGCTGAACGAGGTCTTCGTGCCCATCCTGCAGAAGCAGTTTCCGGAGATCGTCGACTTCTACCTGCCGCCCGAGGGCTGCAGCTACCGCATGGCGCTGATCTCGATCCGCAAGGCCTATCCGGGGCATGCCAAGCGCGTCATGTTCGGCCTCTGGAGCTTCCTGCGCCAGTTCATGTACACGAAGTTCATCGTCGTCACCGACGACGATGTCGACATCCGGAACTGGAACGAGGTCGTGTGGGCGATCACGACGCGGATGGACCCGGCGCGCGACACCACCCTGGTCGAGCACACGCCGATCGACTACCTGGACTTCGCCTCGCCGGTGAGCGGGTTGGGCGGCAAGATGGGGCTCGATGCGACCCACAAGTGGCCGGGCGAGACGGCGCGGGAGTGGGGGCGGGCGATCGCGATGGATGCCGAGGTCGAGCGGCGCGCGACGAGCTTGCTTGCCGACATCGTCGATTGATCCCGTCGCGGCATCCGGACCGCCTCGTCAGCTTTTTTTACAGTCTGACGACCCCGCCCACGACTCAGGCTCTGTGCTGTTGCATGAATCTCTCCTAAGTGAATGATTTTCAAAGATAAGCAGCTCCCTCGACTCGGGTGTGGCACAAATTCTGCTTGACATGACGCAGAAGGGCGCAAGGTCGCTGGCAAGAACAAATCGGGCAAGGCGCGCCGCTCCCAGCCAAAACTTAGGAGAAGTTGATGAAGTCGTTGAGTGCAATCACGCTTGCTGCCGGGCTCATGTTCAGCCTGGGCGCTGCAGCCGGTCCGGTCACAGTGACCTTCGAGGGGCTGGCCAACAACACGGCCGTGGGCAACTATTACAACGGCGGCGCGGGTACGAACTACGGGATTTCCTTCGGCGCGGGCGCGACGGCGCTGGTCGCGAGCGTCGCTGGAACGGTCGCCGGCCAGCCGGCTCCTGGCGATACGGTCATGACATGGACACCCGGCGGGAGCACCACGGCCACGCTGGCCGCCGGTTGGACCGGAAGCTTCTCGTTCTATTACGCCGGCGTCGCTGATCTGACCGTGTCGTTGCTCGATGCGGCCGGGACCACGATCGTTGGCAGCGGCTTGTTGCCGGGCGTGGGCAACAGCGGATGCACCGGCAATGTCGTTCTCTGCAACTGGAATCAGTACACGATCGATTTCGCGGGCACTGCGACGGCAGTCTCGTTCACTGGGCTGGCCGGTGACATCGCCGTCGACAACCTGACCTTCGGTTCCACCGGCGGCGGCGGCAACGTCCCCGAACCCGGTTCGCTGGCGCTCGCCGGCCTGGCGCTGGGTCTGCTGGGCGCTGTCGCCCGCCGCAAGTCGGTCTGATCGCTGCAGCGCCGGCGGCGAGATCTTTGCACCGACCGGCCTGGCCGCCCGGCTGAGCCGCGCCTAGGACAGGTCGGCCCGCCCGCAGGCAGTTGCCGCTGGCGCAGTCGCTGCGCCTCGGGAGCCCCGGACGTCCTTCCTCCGGAGCCCCGTAGGCGGCTTGGCCCGCCCGCCCCTCCCGATCGCAAGATCCGGAGGGGTTCGTCGTTTTTGGGCGGCCGGCAAGCCGGCGTACGGTCCGGTTCAACACGACCATCGGTCGTTGAGGCTATTCCTTGGTCTATGGATTTCCAGGACCTCAGCGTGAAATTCAACCGTCGTTCGGCGATCTCGCCTAACCCCCCTAAAGTTGGTAGGGGGGTTGTCGAAGCCCAGTGCGTTGGCCGCGGTGGCCAGTGATCGAGGTCCGAACCATGAAGCTGTCCCTGAACCGTATCTTCCAGATCCTGGCGGTGCTCACCGTCGTACTCTCGGCGCTCGTCGCCGGCAGCGCCTGGCAGGTCCAGCGGTTCGGCCGCGCGTCGGATGACGCCACCCTCAGGCGCTATCACTCCTACCTGCTCGCGCAGGAGCTGCGCCAGAGCTCGGACGACCTGACGCGGCTCGCCCGCACCTACGTCGTCACGGGCGACCCGAAGTGGGAGCAGCAGTACTGGGCGGTGCTCGACATCCGCAACGGCAAGGCGCCGCGCCCCATCGGTTACGAGGGCATCTACTGGGACTTCAAGGCCGCCAACATCGAGCCGCCGCAGAAGCTCGGTCCCGCCGTGCCGCTCGACACCCTGATGAAACAGGCCGGATTCACGCCGTCCGAATTCGCGCTGCTGGACCAGGCCCGTCACAACTCGGACGACCTCGTGCACACCGAGACCGTCGCGATGAACATGGTCAAGGGCCAGTACGACGACGGCAAGGGCGGCTATACGCGCAAGGCCCCGCCGGACCTCGCGCAGGCGCGCATGATGATGCACGACCTCAAGTACCACCAGGACAAGGCGAAGATCATGCAGCCGGTGCAGCAGTTCCTGGAGGCCGTGAACCGGCGCACCCAGGGCGAGGTCGAGGCGGCGCAGCGCCAGCGCGCGCTGTGGAGCGAAGTCGCCCTCGTTGCCACGCTGCTGCTGTGCACGGTGCTGCTGGCCGCGCTGGCCTGGGCGCGGCGCAGCATCTTCGGCGTCTTCGGCGAACTGCGGGGCGCCGTGGCCGCGGTGGCGGCCGGCGACCTCACTGCCAAGCCCGTCGCCCGCTATGCCCAGGACGAGGTCGGCGAGGCCATGCGCGCGGTCGAGGCGATGCGCTCCAGCCTGGAATCGATGATCGGCCAGATCCGCAGCAGCGCCGACAGCATCGCCACCGGCAGCGCGCAGATCGCGACCGGCAACGCCGACCTGTCGCGCCGCACCGAGGAGCAGGCGTCCAACCTGCAGCAGACGGCGGCGTCGATGGAGGAGATGAACTCGACGCTGCGCAACAGCGCCGACACCGCGCGCACCGCGACCCAGCTCGCCAATTCGGCCAGCCAGGCGGCGGTCAAGGGCGGCAGCGTCGTCGGCGAGGTGGTGGCCACGATGGACGAGATCACGGCCAGTTCCAAGCGCATCTCCGACATCATCAGCGTCATCGACGGCATCGCCTTCCAGACCAACATCCTGGCCTTGAACGCCGCCGT
>JAGWVB010000361.1 GCA_018971105.1 Burkholderiales bacterium | reverse complement strand
AGCCGGCGGTACTGCGCTCAACGGTGCCGGCCGCGATGGTTTTCACGACGGAAACATTGGTCGATAGCCGCCTTGCGACGGAATTCTTTAAACATCTGCCGGGACTTTTCACCGGCGTCGGCATCATCGGCACCTTCTTTGGACTGATCCACGGTCTTCAAGCTTTCAAGGTTTCCGAAGAAGCAGCGGTAGTGCGCACCAGCCTCGAAGGGCTGATGCACGGCGTTTCCGCCGCCTTTGTCGTTTCGGCGTCCGCAATCGCCGCGGCCATGGTGGTCACCTTCATAGAGAAACTGCTGATCACAGGTCTCTATCGAAAGGTGGAAGACATCACGTTCGAACTTGACGGCATGTTCGAGTCAGGTGCTGGCGAGGAGTATCTCGCACGCCTCGTGAAGGCATCGGAAGATGCTGCGGATCAAAGCAAAATTCTGAAGGATGCGCTGGTTACCGACCTCGAACGCATCCTATCCAATCTCACTGAACAGCAAATTCAGGCGCAAACGCACGGCAGCCAGGAACTCGCCAAACAGTTCGTGGAAAGCCTCACGGTCGGACTACAGGGGCCGTTAGAACGAATCGCCGAATCCTTCCAAAACACTTCACAGGGGAATTCAGAGGCGGTCACCAAGCTGCTAACCGATGTGCTGGCCGGCTTCGGTCAACGGCTGGAAGAACTATTTGGCGGACAGATTACCGGTATCAATCAGCTCCAACAGCAGACGATCCAGGCCTTGCAGGCAGCAGTGGCCAAGCTGGATCAAATGGCGTCAAGCGTCGAGGCGGCAGGCACCAAGACGTCAGAGGTAATGGGACAGAGGCTTGCCGATGCGATCACCTCAATGGAATCGCGGCAAAATCTGATGAATGATCGAATGGCGGAGTTTGTCGAGCAGCTCCGCAATTTGGTCCGCGACTCTCAAGCCGAGACCAACCACAAACTCCAAGCGACGCTGGCGGAGATAGGCGAGGCCGTTCGCCAACAGATCTCGGCGCTCAAAGAGCAGGGGGACCAAGCCTCGGCGTCGCATTCCGAGCGCGAAGGGCGGATCACCGTGCAGACGCAGGAGATGCTGCGGCAACTCTCCTCTCAAGTCGATTCAGTCGTCGGGTCCCTGCGAACGCAGTCCGACCAAGCGGCAATAGCCCAGGTCGAACGAGAACAGCGGATGGCAGCACAGGCCGATGAAACGGTCGCAAAGCTGGCGGCACTCACCGAAAACCTTATGACTGAGGTCCGCGCGATAGCGAGCGAGGTGCGCACCACCGTCGATGCGATGCGGAACGTAACGTCGGACGCGGTGACACGAATGAACAGCGGGGCCGAGACGCTGTACCTGGCTGCGGACGAATTCACCAAGGCGGGCAAGGCGTTTCCGGCGTCCTTCAGCAAGCCACGGGTATCACCAATAAGCTCGCCGAAGCAGCAGGCTCCGTTTCGGCATCATCGACCATGCTGCAAGGCGTCGTTGCCGATTACGCGGCGACCCGCGAAACTCTCGCGACCATGTTGGCGGACTTACGTAGCACGGTCGAAAACGCTAAGCGCGACGCCAATCTTACCTCCGATATTCTCACTCGGATCGAGTCCGCGTCGCAGAAGCTCGGTCAGGCTCAAAAGGACGCGGAGGGGTATTTAACTGGGATAAGCGAGGTGATAGCGGAGGCCCATTCCGAATTCGCGGCTAGCCTGAAGAACGTGCTCGGCGACGGTTACAGGGAGTTCTATGACCGGCTTTCGAACGCAACCGGGCTGCTCCGGCAAGCTATCGAAGAGTTGGCTGCTACCGTCGAGCTCACGATGAAGAGGGCATAGCTGATGTTTGCGCCCGTCATCGTCAAGCGCAGATCGAAGGACGAGGCTGAGAAGCCGTTCTGGATTTCCTATGCCGACCTTATGACGGCGCTGATGGTCCTTTTTTTGGTCGTCATGTCGGTCGCGCTTCTCGCGGTTACCAAGACGGTCAGCCAAATTGAGCAGGAAAAGGCTCAACGCCAAAAAGACATCGCGAAACTCCTCGATGAAGTCGAACAAGCAGCAGACCGTTATCCAGGCGTAAAGGTTGATAGAGACCGGGACATCATCGATTTCGGCGACAAAGCCCATTTCGAGAAGGGAAGTTACGCGCTAAGTCCTGATCAGGCCCGCTTGCTTCGCGCGTTTGTACCCGAGATTCTCGCCATCGCGCGCGACGATTTGGGGCGCAAATGGTTAAAGCGGGTTGTTGTCGAAGGCTTCGCCAGCCCTGAAGGAGACTATCTCTACAATCTCAATCTCAGTCTCGAACGGAGTCAGCGCGTCCTCTGCATTTTATTCGCACCGCCCTATCCAGACGAGCGGCCAATGACACCGGCCGAACTCGAACAGGTCCGCGATCTGTTTCTCGTCGGCGGCTATTCGTTCAACGCCGCGATATATGACGCGGCTACCAAATCGTACGACGAAAGCCGGCGGGTCGAGCTACGCCTGGAGTTTCTGGGCATCGGTGAAGCACGACCTCCGGCACCGGCAGTCGCGCCAGGCAATTTTGGGAAATGCGCGTTGAGGGGATGATGACCGTCTTATCCCACCTCCGCGCGACACTTCGAGATATAAATTCCGATTCGTTACACGGGCTGACATTCGATGCGAGACTGCTTGACCAGGAAACATCGAAGCTGCGCGGATGGCTCGGCGACCGTGGTACTGCCAAGCCGCCCCAGGACGCGATCGTCGCGGCCTTACACGCTTTTCATCACGATCAATATCTCAGGAACCGGCGCCAGGCTCTCCTCGTCTGCTTTGGTTGCATCGAGCCCGTTCTGATTAGCAGCTCTCGTCTGATCGAAGATGGGGAACGATTCCCAAAACTTTTGAAAGCGGTTGACGCGTATATCCCGACTCCCCGCGCCTATCGCCCTTGCTATCGTGGGCTTCTCAATGCCTATTTCGGCTATGATCCAGAGACGGCGCGATCTGCCGGCAAGCAGAATTGGGAGGGACTTCGGGCGTATCTCCGCGAGCGTGCGGCGAACACTATCGCGCCTGGACTGCTGCCTAGTTGGGTCGAGGCGCTTCAGGCGAATACCGATCTGCTGGGAGATGATCCCGGCAGCGCCTATGGTAAGATTCTGCTCGCGGGGCACTCCGATGAATTCGATCATGCACGGGAGGCGCTCGATATCCATGAGAACTCCTGGCTGATCTGGCGACTCGTACTGGGACAGGTAGAAGCTGCTGCGCACGAAGACGATACGAATTTCCAGCGCCACCTCTCTAGCTTGCTTGACCTGCTCGCCAAACATCCGCTTGCGGTCAACGATGGCCTAGCGAAGCTTCTGTCCCGATATCGCCTTTTGAAAGCTCCCGTTGTTCATGCCGCTCTACGAGATTTCGCGGTCGCGCGTTGGGGAAACCCCTGGCTCTCACTGAACAGGGCTAAATGGAGCTTGGTGACCAACGAAGCACGCGAAATG
>JAGWVB010000068.1 GCA_018971105.1 Burkholderiales bacterium | reverse complement strand
GCCTGCCGGTGCTGTTCGCGCTGCGCGACGGCAGCGCGGTCGCCGCGGCCCATGCCGGCTGGCGCGGACTGGCCGGCGGCGTGCTCGAGGCGACGGTCGCGGCGCTGTGCGGCGGCATGGGGGCGCGCGCGGCCGATCTGCTGGCCTGGCTTGGCCCCTGCATCGGGCCGCGCGCGTTCGAGGTCGGCGCCGATGTGCTGCAGGCCTTCGGCGTCGACGCGCGAACGGGCGACGACGCGCGCTTCGTTGCCCGTCCGCGCCCCGACGGATCGCTGCGCTGGCGGGCCCACCTGCAGCGCCTGGCGCGCGACCGGCTCGAAGCCGCCGGCCTCGTCGACATCAGCGCCGACGACTCCTGCACGGTCGAGGACGCGTCACGCTTCTTCTCGTTCCGGCGCGACGGTGTCACCGGGCGCATGGCTGCCGCTGTCTGGCGGCTCTGAGGCCGCACGGCGGCGCGCGCGCCGCCGTGCCGGCGTGCCCATGATGTAGAGGACGATCGCCAGCGGCAGCAGACCCCAGAAGATGAAGGTCATGCCGGCGCCGAGCAGAGTGCCGCCGCTCGAACTGGCCTCCACGATGGCGGCCATGAGCACGACGTAAATCCAGGCGATGGCGACGATGATCACGTCATAATATGATATTGCATTTCGTTGAATGAAAACTTCCGTCATGCGGCCGTCAGCCGTCGACGCTACCGTGGTGGAATACTCGAAGCGGATGCACGCAGCACCGCGACACAGGAGACAGCGCGTGGATTTCAAATCGATTCCCGGTCTGGAAGCGGGCGGCGACGCAGCCGATGCCTTTGGCAGCGCGATCGGCGCCATGCTCAAGTCGGTCGGCGGGCTCAATCTGCCGGTCAGCCAGCTGACCCAGATCCAGGCCGATTACATCAAGAACGCGACCGAGGTCTGGAACCAGTCGCTGCAGCGGGCGCAGTCCGACGGCACGGCGCAGCCGGCTCGCCTCGGCGACCGGCGCTTCGGCGCCAATGAATGGGCGGCCAATCCGGCGGCGGCGTTCACGGCCCAGTTCTACCTGCTCAATGCACGCACGCTGATGCAGATGGCCGAAAGCGTCGAGGGCGACGCCAAGGCCAAGGCGCGCATCCGCTTCGCCGTGCAGCAGTGGATCGACGCCGCGAGCCCGAGCAACTACCTCGCGCTCAACCCCGAGGCGATGAGGAAGGCGATCGACACGAAGGGCGAGAGCATCGCCCAGGGCGTGCGTCACCTGCTCGAGGACCTGCGCAAGGGCCATGTCTCGCAGACCGACGAGAGCCTGTTCGAGGTCGGCAGGAACGTCGCCACGACCGCCGGCAGCGTCGTGTTCGAGAACGAGCTGTTCCAGCTCATCGAATACAAGCCGCTCACGGCCAAGGTGCACGAGCGGCCGTTCCTGTTCGTGCCGCCCTGCATCAACAAGTACTACATCCTCGACCTGCAGCCCGAGAACTCGGTCATCCGCTACACCGTCGAGCAGGGTCACCGCACCTTCGTGATGAGCTGGCGCAACCCCGACGAGTCGCTGGTCGGCAAGACCTGGGACGATTACATCGAGCAGGGGCCGCTGGCGGCGATCGCCGCCGTGCAGGCGATCACCGGCGCGGCGCAGCTCAACGCGCTCGGCTTCTGCGTCGGCGGCACCATCCTCGCGACGGCACTCGCCGTGCTGGCCGCGCGCGACGAGCACCCGGCGCATTCGCTGACGCTGCTGACCTCGCTGCTCGATTTCGAGAGCACCGGCATCCTCGACATCTTCATCGACGAGGCGATGGTGCAGATGCGCGAGATGACGATAGGCGCGCAGGCGCCGACCGGCCCCGGCCTGCTCAAGGGCAAGGAACTGGCGACGACCTTCAGCTTCCTGCGCCCGAACGACCTGGTCTGGAACTACGTCGTCGGCAACTACCTCAAGGGCGAAACGCCGCCGCCCTTCGACCTGCTGTACTGGAACGGCGACTCGACCAACCTGCCGGGCCCGATGTACTGCTGGTACCTGCGCCACATGTACCTGCAGAACGACCTGCGCGTGCCGGGCCGGCTCACGGTCTGCGGCGAGAAGGTCGACCTGGGCCGGATCAAGGCTCCGGTGTTCATCTACGCCTCGCGCGAGGACCACATCGTGCCCTGGACCGCGGCCTACGCCTCGGTGCCGCTGCTGGGGGGCGACAAGCGCTTCGTGCTCGGCGCCAGCGGCCATATCGCCGGCGTCATCAACCCGCCCGCCAAGGGCAAGCGCAGCCACTGGACGAATGCCAAGCTGCCGGCCGCCGCCGAGGCCTGGTTCGACGGCGCGACCGAGCATCCGGGCAGCTGGTGGACGAACTGGAGCGACTGGCTCAAGCCGCATGGCGGCAAGCTCGTCGGCGCACCGAAGGCGCCCGGGAGCGCCCGATTCAAGGCGATCGAGCCCGCGCCCGGCCGCTACGTCAAGGCCAAGGCCTGATCCGATCCGATTTCATCGACGACAACCTCAAGGAGACTGACATGACGAACAAAGTGGCCTACGTGACCGGCGGCATGGGTGGCATCGGGACCGCGATCTGCCAGCGCCTGCACAAGGAAGGCTTCAAGGTCATCGCCGGCTGCGGCCCGAGCCGCGACCACGCGAAGTGGATCGCCGAGCAGAAGGCGCTGGGCTACACCTTCCACGCCTCGGTCGGCAATGTCGCCGACTGGGATTCGACCGTCGCCGCCTTCGCCGCCGCCGTCGCCGCCCATGGCCCGATCGACGTGCTCGTCAACAACGCCGGCATCACGCGCGACCGCATGTTCCTGAAGATGACGCCCGAGGACTGGAAGGCGGTCATCGACACCAACCTCAACAGCATGTTCAACGTCACCAAGCAGGTGGTGCCGGGCATGGTCGAGAAGGGCTGGGGCCGCATCGTCCAGATCAGCTCGGTCAACGGCGAGAAGGGCCAGGCCGGCCAGACGAACTACTCGGCCGCGAAGGCCGGCATGCACGGCTTCACGATGGCGCTGGCGCAGGAACTCGCGGCCAAGGGCGTGACCGTCAACACCGTCAGCCCGGGCTACATCGGGACCGACATGGTGCGCGCGATCAAGCCCGAGGTGCTGGAGAAGATCGTCGCCACGATTCCCGTCAAGCGCCTGGGCACGCCGGAGGAGATCGGCTCGGTCGTCGCCTGGCTCGCGGGCGAGGATTCGGGTTTCACGACCGGCGCCGACTTCTCCTGCAACGGCGGCCTGCACATGGGCTGAGGCCGACGCGCGTCCGCGCGCCGTCGCTGCACGGGCCGGCACCGTCGGGGTGCCGGCCCTTCTTTTTGCGCCGGCCGCGGCGCGCCGACGGCGCCGGCGCCCGCGTCATCGCAAGGCGCCGGCGATGAAGTACTTGATGATGCCCTTGGCGACGAAGCCCACGAGGCCGAAGCCGAGCGCGAGGAAGAGCACGAAGGTGCCGAAGCGCCCCGCCTTCGACTCGCGCGCGAGCTGGAAGATGATGAACACCATGTAGAGCATGAACGCCCCGATCCCGAAGGTGAGGCCGAAATTCGAGATCTGCTCCTCGGTGAAACCGAACATCAGCGTCGAGCCCCGATCGGCCGCGTGCGCACGAGGTCGCGGTAGGCATGCCAGCTCGAATGCGCGAGCCAGGGCAGCACGACGACCATGCCGACCATCAGCGTGGCCATGCCCAGCAGCGTGAGCGCGAGGATGATCGTGGCCCACAGCGCCATCGCCGCCGGGTTGGAAAGGGCCGCGGCGATGCTCGTCGTCACCGCCGTGAGCACGCCGTGGGGGCGGTCGAGCAGCATCGGGATCGCGACCACGCTGGACGCGAAGATCGGCGCCGCCAGCACGCTGCCCAGCACGAGCCAGGCCTCGAACAGGTGGTTGTCGCTGCCGGCCAGGACGACCACGCGCAGGAAATCCAGCGGCGAGTGCACCGGGGCGCCCGCGAAGCGCGTGATGAGCGAGGCCGAGGTCAGCACCCAGCCCGTGCCGGCCAGCGCCAGCAGCAATCCGAAGCGCACCAGCCGCGCATCGCGGGGGCGCCAGGCCGCGAGCGCCGTCGCCAGCGTCGCCTGGCGCCCATGGGCGAGCGAGCGGCTGATCGCGTAGAGCCCGGTGGCCAGCAGCGGCGCGACGAGCAGGAAACCGCTGAAGGCACCGGCCAGGAACCAGAAATGGCCGCGTCCGAGCCAGATCAGCGCGCCGCCGAACAGGGCCGCGGCGAGACCATGGGCGAGCCCGGGCAGCGGGCAGCGCATGAGGTCCCACCAGCCGCGCCCGAGCCAGACCAGCGGCCGGCTGCAGGGCAGGCTGACGACCTCGTACTCGGGCTCGGTCGGTGGGGGGCTGGACATCGGCTAGGGCGGGCTGGCGAGGCGGCCGGCAGCGGCCGTGGTGCACCAGTGTAGCGACGCCGATCGGCGTCGCGCCGGCGGGCGCCGCCGCGGCGGCCGCGCCGGTGCCGCGCCCATCAGCAGGACGTCAACTCGCGCGCCGTCCGCGCCAGCGTCGCGGCGTCGGCCGCTGCCAACGCGACGACGCGCGCACCGGCGTAATCCTTGAAGTTGCGCGGCATCGAGCGTTCGTAGATCGGGTCGTAATGGAGCTCGAGCAGTTCGCGCACGACCGCGCCCAGGGCGCCGGCGCGCGCGCGCGCCTGCCATCGCCCGACCTGCTCGGCGCCGCGCAGCTCGCGCAGCGCCTCGAGCCGGGTGCAGAAGCTGTCGACATCGGCGACGAAATGGTCGTAGTCCTGCAGCAGCAGCTCGACGCGCCGCTCGAGCGCGAGTTCGACGCGCAGACAGGGCGCCGCGCGCATCGCCTGCAGCAGTTGCTCGGGCACGCGCAGGCGCCCGATCGTGCGGCTCTCGCCCTCGACGTACAGCGGCCGTGACCGGTCGGCGCCGCGCAGCGCCTCCCAGACGCGGGTGTCGAAGGCCTTCTGCGTCGGCTGCGGCTGGCCCGGGATCGGCCCCAGCACCGAGCCGCGGTGGCAGGCCAGCGCCTCGAGGTCGAGCACCTGCGCGCCCTGCGCCGCCAGCGCCTGCAGCAGCCGGCTCTTGGCCGAACCGGTGCGGCCGCAGAGCACGCGCAGGGGCAGGTCTTCGGGCAGGCGTTCGAGCTCGGCGCGCACATGGCGGCGGAAGGCCTGGTAGCCGCCGTCCAGCACCTGCACGGCATAGCCGATCTGGTCCAGCACCAGCGCCAGCGCGCCCGAGCGCTGGCCGCCGCGCCAGCAGTAGACGAGCGGACGCCAGCCGCGCTCGCGGCCCTCGAGCCGCGTCTCGAGGTGGTGCGCGATATTGCGCGCCACCAGCGCCGCACCGCGCCGGCGCGCCGCGAAGGGCGAGACCTGCACGTATTCGGTGCCGATGCGGTGGCGCTCGTCGTCGTTCAGGCTGGGCCAGTTCTCGGCGCCCGGCAGGCGGTCCTCGGCGTACTCGCTTTCGCTGCGCGCATCGATCACGGTGTCGAATTCCGCCAGCCGGGCGATGGCGTCGGCGGGGCTGATGCGGCGCAGGCTCATCGGTTCGGCGGCGCGCCGACGGCGTCGAGCAGTTCGGTCTCGATGCGCAGCTGCGCCTTCGGCCATTGCAGGTCGGGGCCGTCGACGAGGAAGGTGTCCTCGACGCGTTCGCCCAGCGTCGTGATCTTGGCCAGCTGCAGGTTGATGTGGTTGCGCGCGAGCACGCGCGAGATCGCGTAGAGCAGCCCGCTGCGGTCGCTCGCGCACACCGTCAGCAGCCAGCGCTGCGCGCGCTCGTCGGGCGCGAGCGAGATGCGCGGCGTCACCGGGAAGCTGCGCACGCGGCGCGAGACGCGGCCGCCGCGCGGCTCGGGCAGCGGACCGGCCGAGGACAGCGCCAGCGCGGCCTGGGTCTCGACGAGCGAGATCAGGTCGCGGTACTTGAACTCGCCCTCGTTGCCGAGGTCGGGCCAATGCGTCGTCGTCACGACCTGGAAGGTGTCGAGCGCGTAGCCGGCGCGCGTGGTGTGGATCTTGGCGTCGAGGATGCTGAAGCCGGCGCTGTCGAAATAGCCGCAGATGCGCGCGAAAAGGTCGGGCCGGTCGGGCGTGTAGACGAGCACCTGCAGCCCGTCGCCGACCGACGAGGCGCGCGCCCGCACGACGGGCTGCGCGGCATCGACATGGCGCCACAGCGAGCGCGCGTGCCAGGCGATGTCGGCCGCGTCGTGGCGCGCGAAATAGCTCACGTCGAGCGTGCGCCACAGCGGCTCCTCGGTGCCCGGCAGCGCCATGTGCAGCGCCAGCTTGTGGCGCGCCTCCTCCTTGCGCGCCTCGATCTCGGCGTCGAGGTTGGGCTGGGCGCCGCCGAGCGCGCGCAGCGTGAGCCGGTACAGGTCCTCGAGCAGCTTGCCCTTCCAGGCGTTCCAGACCTTGGGGCTGGTGCCGCGGATGTCGGCCACGGTCAGCAGGTAGAGCGCGATCAGGCGCCGCGGCGTGCCGACGAGGCGCGCGAAGGCCGCGATCACCTCGGCGTCGGCCAGGTCCTCCTTCTGCGCGATGCGGCTCATCGTCAGGTGGTTGACGACGATGAACTCGATCAGCGACTGGTCCTCGCGCTCGATGCCGTGGTCGCGGCAGAAGCGCCGCACCTCCAGCCCGCCGAGTTCGCTGTGGTCGCCGCCGCGACCCTTGGCGATGTCGTGGAACAGCGCCGCCACGTACAGCGTCCAGGGGCGGTCGAACTCCGACGCCAGCTGCGAGCAGAACGGGTACTCGTGCGCATGCTCGGGGATGAAGAAGCGGCGCACGTTGCGCACCACCATCAGGATGTGCTGGTCGACCGTGTAGACATGGAACAGGTCGTGCTGCATGCGCCCGACGATGCGCCGGAACACCCACAGGTAGCGCCCGAGCACCGAGGTCTGGTTCATCTGCCGCAGCGCATGCGTCAGGCCCTTGGGCTGGCGCAGGATGTCGATGAAGGTCTCGCGATTGACGGGGTCGCGCCGGAACGGCGCCCCCATCACGTTGCGCGCGTTGTAGAGCGCGCGCAGCGTGCGTGCCGACAGCCCCTGCAGCCCCGGCGTCTGCTCGAAGACGAGGAAGGTCTCGAGGATGGCGTGCGGGTTCTCGAGATAGAGGTCGTCGCGCTCGACCTCGAGCATGCCGGCGCGATCGAGGAAGCGGGCGTTGATGCGCCGCATCGGCGTCGCGCCCGAGCCGCTGACCTGCTCCTCGATGCCCAGCATCAGGATCTGGTTGAGCTGGGTCACCGCCTTGGCGGCCCAGTAGTAGCGGTGCATCAGCACTTCGGAGCTGCGCTGGCCATGCGCCGACCGGTAGCCGAAGCTCTCGGCCACCGCCGTCTGCAGGTCGAACACGAGCCGGTCCTCGCGCCGCCCCGCCACCGCATGCAGCCGGGCGCGGATGAGCTTGAGGGCGCCTTCGTGCTTGACGAGCTGGCTCGCCTCGAAGCCGGTGATCAGCCCCTTGGCTGCGAGCTCGGCCCAGGTGCGGCCGAGCCCGGCCGCGCGCGCGACCCAGATCACGACCTGGAGGTCGCGCAGACCGCCCGGGCTCTCCTTGCAGTTCGGCTCGAGCGCGTAGGGCGTGCCCTCGTACTTGACGTGGCGCTGCTGCATCTCGAGCATCTTCGCGCGCAGGAAGGCGCTCGCGTCGAGCGCCCGCGTCTGCGCGTTGCGCATCTGCTCGAACAGCCGCCGCGTGCCGCAGATCAGCCGCGCCTCGAGCAGCGAGGTCTGCACCGTGACGTCGCGCATCGCCTCGGCGACGCATTCGTCGACGCTGCGCACCGACGACCCGATCTCGAGCCCGATGTCCCAGCAGGCGGTGACGAAGCGCTCGACCGCGCTCGCCAGCTCGACCGCGTGCGCCTGCGCCGTCGTCCCCGGCAGCAGCACCAGGACATCGACGTCGGAATACGGGAACAGCTCGCCGCGGCCGTAGCCGCCGACGGCGACCAGCGCCGCGCCCGCGGGCATCGAAGTGGCCTGCCACAACTCGCACAGCGTGGCGTCGACATGGCGCGCCAGGCCCTTGACGAGCCGGCTCGCCGCCGTGGTGGTGGCGCGCGCGGCGCGGAAATGGTCGATCAGCGCGGCCTTGCCGTCGCGGTAGACGACGCGCAGCGCCGCGATGCTGCCGCCGGGCGGGGGCCGGACCTCCGGGGCCGGATTGGACACTTCAGTTCGCGGTGGCCAGCGCCGGCGCGGTGCCGTAGCCGGCGGTCGCGAACGCCGGCGGCGGCGGGCTGCCGGCCGACACCGTCAGCACCTCGTAGCCGGTCTCGGTGACGAGCACCGAATGCTCCCATTGCGCCGACAGCGAGCGGTCGCGCGTGACGATGGTCCAGCCATCGTAGGGGCGGTTGCCGCGGCGGTCTTCCTTGATGTCGCGCTTGCCGGCGTTGATCATCGGCTCGATCGTGAAGATCATCCCCGGCACGAGTTCCTCGAGCGTGCCCGGGCGGCCGTAGTGCAGCACCTGCGGCTCCTCGTGGAAGCGGGCGCCGACGCCATGGCCGCAGAACTCGCGCACCACCGAGTAGCCGGCATGCTCGGCATAGGCCTGGATCGCATGGCCGATGTCGCCCAGGCGCACGCCGGGGCGCACCTTGACGATGCCCTTCCACATCGCCTCGAACGTCACCTGGCAGAGCCGGCGCGCGGCGATGCTGGCGTTGCCGATGATGAACATGCGGCTGTTGTCGCCATGCCAGCCGTCCTTGATCACGGTGACGTCGATGTTGACGATGTCGCCGTCCTTGAGCGGACGCTCGTCGGGAATGCCGTGGCAGACGACGTCGTTGAGCGACGAGCACAGCGAGGCCGGGTAGGCCGGGTAGCCGGGCGGCTGGTAGCCCAGCGTCGCCGGGATGCCGCCCTGCACGTCGACCATGTAGTCGTGGGCGAGGCGGTCGATCTCCTTCGTCGTGACGCCGGCTCGCATATGCGGCGTCAGCATGTCCAGCACTTCGGAGGCGAGTCGGCCGGCGAGGCGCATGCCCTCGATCTCGGCGCCGGTCTTGATCGGGATAGCCATCGCCGGATTATCCCACTGCGACCCTAAAATCGTCTTTTTGCCGACACCTCGCCGGCCCGCCGCGCGCCTCCATGATCGCCCAGCCCCACCATCTGATGCACTTCGAGGGCGGCGACGCACTCCCCGCCTTTCGCGCCCAGGCGCTGCTCGCTCGACTGCGCGAGGCCTGCCCGCGCGTGACGGCGGTCGCCGCCCGCCACGTGCATTGGGCCGCTTTCGATGCGCCGCCGGGCCGCGACCAGACCGACAAGATCGAGGCGCTGCTGCGCTATGGCGACGATGACCGCGGCGGCGCCGACGGCGAGCTCGTCGTCGTCATGCCGCGCCCGGGCACGGTCTCGCCCTGGGCCAGCAAGGCGAGCGACATCGCGCGCAACTGCGGCCTCGTCGTGCACCGCATCGAGCGCGTGACCGAGTACCGGCTGACGCTCGAATCCGGGCTGTTCCGCGCCGCGAAAGCGCTGACCGATGCCGAGCGCGCCGCCATCGCGCCCCTCCTGCACGACCGCATGACCGAGGCGGTGGCCTGGCAGCGCGAGGATGCGGCGCAGCTCTTCGACGTCCAGCCGGCGCCGCCGCTGGTCCATGTCGACGTGCTCGGCCGCGGCCGCGCCGCGCTCGTCGAGGCGAATGCCGAATTCGGCCTCGCGCTCTCCGACGACGAGATCGAATACCTCGTCGACGCCTTCGCGCGGCTGCGGCGCAACCCCAGCGATGTCGAGCTGATGATGTTCGCGCAGGCCAACAGCGAGCATTGCCGGCACAAGATCTTCAACGCCACCTTCGTCATCGACGGCGTCGAACAGCCGCTGTCGATGTTCGCGATGATCCGCCACACCGAGGCCGTCAGCGGCCGCTACAGCATCGTCGCCTACGACGACAACGCGGCGGTGATGGAAGGCGGGCCGGTGCAGCGCTGGCTGCCGCAGGGCTTCCGCAATGCGCCGACCTACGGCGCGCGCGACGAGACCGCGCATGTGCTGATGAAGGTCGAGACGCACAACCACCCGACCGCGATCTCGCCGTTCCCGGGCGCCAGCACCGGCGCCGGCGGCGAGATCCGCGACGAGGGCGCGACCGGCCGCGGCGCGCGGCCCAAGGCCGGCGTCACCGGCTTCTCGGTCGGCAACCTGCATCTGCCGGGCACCGACGAGCCCTGGGAGCGCGACCCGGTCGGCCGCCCGGGCCATATCGCCAGCGCGCTGCAGATCATGATCGACGGGCCGCTGGGCGGCGCCGCGTTCAACAACGAGTTCGGGCGCCCGAACCTGGGCGGTTACTTCCGCGTCTACGAGCAGGACGTAGCCGGCGTGCGGCGCGGCTATCACAAGCCGATCATGATCGCCGGCGGCATCGGCCAGATCAGCGCCGGCCAGGTCAAGAAACGGCCCTTCGGCGCCGGCACGCTGCTCGTGCAGCTCGGCGGCCCGGGCATGCGCATCGGCATGGGCGGCGGCGCCGCGAGCTCGATGGCCGCCGGCAGCAACAGCGCCGCGCTCGACTTCGATTCGGTGCAGCGCGGCAACCCCGAGATCCAGCGCCGCGCCCAGGAGGTCATCAACCATTGCTGGGCGCTGGGCGAGACGAATCCGGTGCTGGCGATCCACGATGTCGGCGCCGGCGGCATCAGCAATGCGTTCCCCGAGCTCGTCGACGGCGCCGGCCGCGGCGCCCGCTTCGACCTGCGCCGCGTGCCGCTCGAGGAGAGCGGCCTCGCGCCCAAGGAGATCTGGTGCAACGAGAGCCAGGAGCGCTATGTCCTGGCCGTCGATCCGGCGCTGATGCCGCTGTTCGAGCAGATGTGCGCGCGCGAGCGCTGCCCCTGCGCCGTCGTCGGCGTTGCCACCGATGAAGCCGAGCTGGTCGTCGAGGACGGGAGCGAGCGCGTCATCGACATGCCGATGTCGGTGCTGCTCGGCAAGCCGCCGAAGATGCGCCGCGACGTGCGGCGCGTCGCGCGCAGCGAGCCGCCGCTCGACCTCACCGGCGTCGACCTCGAGCGCGTCGCGCTCGACGTGCTGCGCCACCCGACGGTGGCGAGCAAGCGTTTCCTGATCACGATCGGCGACCGCACGGTCGGCGGCCTCAGCCACCGCGACCCGATGGTCGGCCCCTGGCAGGTGCCGGTGGCCGATTGCGCCGTGACGCTGGCCGATTACGCCGGTTTCCGCGGCGAGGCGATGGCGATGGGCGAGCGCACGCCGCTGGCGGCGCTGAACGCGCCGGCGTCGGGGCGCATGGCCGTGGGCGAGGCGATCACGAACCTGCTCGCGGCGCCGATCGAGCTCGACCGCGTCAAGCTCAGCGCCAACTGGATGGCCGCCTGCGGCGAGCCGGGCGAGGACGCGGCGCTCTACGACACGGTGCGCGCCGTCGGCCTCGAACTGTGCCCGGCGCTGGGCATCGGCATCCCGGTGGGCAAGGATTCGCTGTCGATGCGCACGCGCTGGAACGGCGCCGACGGCCAGCCGCGCCAGGTCACGGCGCCGGTGTCGCTGATCGTCACCGCCTTCGCGACGCTGGCCGACGTGCGCGGCACGCTGACGCCGCAGTTGCAGCGCGGCGACACGACGCTGATCCTCGTCGACCTCGGGCGCGGCCGCATGCGCATGGGCGGCTCGATGCTGGCCCAGGTGCTGGGCCGCTACGGCGACGAGGTGCCCGACCTCGACGAACCGCCCTCGCTGAAGGCGCTGGTTTCGGCGGTCAACGAGCTGCGCCGCCGCGGCCTGCTGCTGGCCTACCACGACCGCAGCGACGGCGGCCTCTGGGCCGCGGCCTGCGAGATGGCCTTCGCCGGCCAGGTGGGCGTGAGCCTGAACGTCGACATCCTCGTCACCGAGGGCGACGGCATCACCGACAGCCGCGCCGACCATGGCGACACGAAGAACTGGACGACCCAGGTCGGCGCGCGCCGCGACGAGCTGACGCTGAAGGCGCTGTTCAACGAGGAGCTCGGCGTCCTGCTCCAGGTCGAGACGGCGCGCCGCGACGAGGCCATCGCCGCGCTGCGCGGTCAGGGCCTGTCGCGCGAGGTGCACGTCGTCGGCAAGACCAACGAACGCGGCCGCATCGAGGTCTGGCGCGACGCGCAATGCCGCTACGCGGCGCCGCTGGCGTCGCTGCAGCAGAGCTGGGACGAGGTGAGCTGGCGCATCGCGCGGCTGCGCGACAACCCGGCCTGCGCCGATGCCGAACATGCCGCCGTCGGCGCCGCCGACGACCCTGGACTGCACTGTCACCTCACGTTCGAGCCGCTGCCGGCACCGGCGCTGAACCTCGCGCGTCCGCGCATGGCCATCCTGCGCGAGCAGGGCGTCAATTCGCAGCTCGAGATGAGCTGGGCGATGGACCGCGCCGGCTTCGAGACCTGCGACGTCCACATGACCGATCTGCAGACCGGCGGCGCGCGGCTGGGCGAGTTCCAGGCCTTCGTCGCCTGCGGCGGCTTCAGCTACGGCGACACGCTGGGCGCGGGCGAGGGCTGGGCGCGCTCGATCCTCTTCAACCCGGCGCTGGCCGAACAGTTCGCGGCCTTCTTCAACCGCGCCGACACGCTCGCGCTGGGCGTGTGCAACGGTTGCCAGATGATGGCTGCGCTGGCGCCGCTGATTCCCGGCGCGCAGGCCTGGCCCAAGTTCACGCGCAACCGCAGCCAGCAGTTCGAGGCCCGGCTCTCGCTCGTCGAGGTGCTGGACAGCCCGAGCGCCTTCTTCGCCGGCATGGCCGGCAGCCGCATCCCGATCGCCGTCGCGCATGGCGAGGGCTACGCCGACTTCTCGCAGCGCGGCGACGCGCAGGCGGTGCAGCGCGCGCTGCGTTTCGTCGACCACCGCGGCGAGGCGACCGAGGCCTACCCGGCGAACCCGAACGGCAGCCCCGGCGGCCTCACCGGCGTGACGACGGCCGACGGCCGCTACACGGCGCTGATGCCGCACCCCGAGCGCGTGTTCCGCAATGTCCAGCTGAGCTGGAGCGCCACGGGCGCCGCGGGCATGAGCCCGTGGATGCGCCTGTTCGAGAACGGCCGGCGCTGGTTCGACTGAGGGCGTCCGCACCGTCCGCACCGCGCACGGGCGCGGCCGACGCCCGCGCTCAGGCGGCGCCGGCGGCGTAGCCCTCGACCAGGCGTTCGATCCAGTCCTCGACGTCGTGGTCGGCGAGCATCAGCGCGCCGAGCGCGGCGTCGCCGCCCTTGGCCCATTCGGTGCTGGTGTTCATGCCGGCGTAGGTCTGGATCGCCCGCTCGGCGATCAGGCCCATCGCGATCAGCCGCGCCACCGTCTCGGGCAGCTTCATCTCGCGGAACACCGCGTAGTCGTGGTGCAGCCGGATCGCCAGGCACACCGTCTGCGAGACGCCCCAGCTGCGTGCCATCAGCGCGCCGATGAGTGCATGGTCGGTGTGATGCTCGGCCTGCTCGACCTCGGTGAACGAAAGCAGCGGCTCGGCGTTGCAGCGCTGCAGCGTGGCGCCGTAGTTCGGGTAGCGCTGCATCAGCAGCGGGATGCCGACATCGCAGAACAGGCCATAGGTCTGCGCGACATCGACATCGACGCCGCGCAGCCCGCGCGCCAGCGCCGACAAGGCCCAGGAACGCTTGGCCGAGACGTCCCAGAAGCGCGTCAGCTGCGGGCCGTCGGTGCGCAGCGCCTTGCGCAGCACCAGGCCCGCGACCATCACGCCGATCTGCTTCAGGCCGAGCATGCTGAGCGCCTGGCCCAGCGTCTCGGCGCGCCGCGCCAGGCCGTAGGCCGGCGAGTTGGCCACCCGCAACACGGCGGCGGTCAAGGCCACGTCGGTCGCGACGATGCGCGCGATGCGCGTGAAGTCCGGGTCCTCGTGCGCCATCTCGCGCTGGAGGTCGACCAGGACCTGGGGCCGCGGCGGCACCCCGAGTTCCCGCACCAGCGCGTCGGCAGCGGGGTCGGCGAGTTCGCGTTCGGCTGCCAGGGTGGACGAGGGGGCGGTCATCGGCTGCGTTTCCTGTGCGTAGGCATGGTTCAGTCGGGATATCGACCGCGCCGCGGCCGTCTGAACGTCAGATTGCGGACCGATGTCGGCGTCGCCGCGTAGGCCCTCGATCGGCCGCTCGGGGGCGGCCCCGGAGCGGCTGCCGCCCGCGCCTCAGGCGCCGGCCCAGTAGCCCAGGAATTCATGCATCGCGATCCAGGTCGCTTCCATGCCCGAGGGCGAGGGCAGCCAGTCGCCGGTGTCCAGCGGCGTGAAGTTCTGCATCCCCAGCGGGGCGGCGACGAACTGCATCGGGCGCCCCTGCGCGGCGCGCTCGAAATCGGCCAGCGCGCGCTGCATGTGATAGCCATGGGTGACGACGACGATGCGATCGATGCCCAGCGGTTGCAGCAGGGCCACCGTCTTGTAGGCGTTCTCGCGCGTGTCGCGCGATTCGCTCTCCTGCCAGCGCAGCGGGAACTGGAACTCCTGCGCGGCGATGCGCGCCGCGATCTCGGCCTCGGTCGGACCGGGGGCGGCGCCCCAGCCGATGCCGCCGCTGTAGGCCAGCGGCAGCGCGGTCTGGCGCGCCAGCCAGATGCCGTAGCGCAGACGCTCGATGGTGCGCGGCTTCAGGCTGGACATGCCGTACTCGGGCGCGTAGGCGTAGCGCCCGCCGCCGAGCACGACGATCGCCGTGTGCGGTGCCCGCTTCAGCGCGGCGATCTGGTCCTGCGTCAGCGCCGGCGGCGGGTGCAGCAGGAAGCGCGTCATGCCGCGCCCCGCGGCACGCGTGGTCGACAACCACAGCCCGGACAGCGCCAGCAGCAGCAGGAACCAGCCGAGCAGGAAGCGCTTGCGCAGCATGCGTGCCGCCACCAGGGCCAGGATCAGCAGCGGCACCGGCGGCAGCAGGATCACCGCGAGCGCCGATTTCCACGATTCGATGCCCAGACTGAGGAAGATCTCGTTCATGCGGGTTGCGACGCGCGGCCGCGGGACTGCCGATAATCGTGCGCAGTGTAAGGAGTCGCGCCGCGGCGCCGACGACATCGGACAGCGAGGTGTATCGAATGGTTGTGCAACAGGTGACGTTGGGCGGCGGCTGCTTCTGGTGCCTGGAGGCCGTGTACGAGCGCGTCGACGGTGTCGTCGCGGTCGAGAGCGGCTATTGCAACGGCAGCGTCGCGAACCCGAGCTACGAACAGGTCTGCGGTGGCCGCACCGGCCATGCCGAGGTGGTGCAGCTGAGCTTCGATGCCGAGCGCATCACGCTGCGCGAACTGCTCGAGATCTTCTTCCTCATCCACGATCCCACGACGCGCGACCGCCAGGGCAACGATGTCGGCACCCAGTACCGCAGCGGCATTTACTGGCAGGACCCGGCGCAGGAGGCCGAGGTGCGGGCGGTGGTGGCCGAGGTCGATGCGGCGCTGGCGGCCCAGGGCGGGCGCGTCGTCACCGAACTCGCGCCGCGCGCCAACTACAGCCGCGCCGAGGACTACCACCAGCATTACTACGCCCGGCATCCCGAGCAGGGCTACTGCGCCTACGTCGTGGCGCCCAAGGTCGAGAAGTTCAAGCGCACCTACGCGGCGCGCGTCAGGCCGCTGGCGGCCTGATCACAGCGGCGAGAAGCCGCTCGGTACGTCGAGGTCGGGGAACATCGAATCGAGGCCGCGCCGGATCTCGAGCCGGCGTCGGCGCACCTCAGGGCGGCAGCCGTCGAGTGCCTCGAATACCGGCGCACGCAGCAGCCAGAGGTCGACCGGCTGCTCGGCGCCGCGCACCTGATCGACGAGCCAGTCATCGCAGCGCAGGTCCTGCAGCGCGCAGAGAAAGCTGACCTTGAGGTCGACGAAGGCCTTGCGCGCGGCGACGCGGGCGCCGCGGTCGGCGGGCATGCCGACGCCGGTGGTGTAGTCGCGCGGGGAGGGCAGCATCACAGCGGTGCGAACTGGGAGCGCGGTGCGCGCGCCGGGAAATGGCGGTTCAGCCGCGCCAGCCGGCGCTCGGCCTCGACCTGGTCGTGGACGACGCCGACGAGGCGGTAGGTCTCGGCGCGCGCGTGCCAGAGCTCGCGCAGCGAGCGCGCCTGCTGGATGCGTTCGCGCAGCGCGCAGGCGTCGTCGCGGGTGCCGACATCGGCCAGCGCGGCGATGAAATCGGCGCGCACGCCGGGCAGGCGGTTCAGCGGCGGGGCGGCGTCGCGCGGGTCCGGCGCCATGAGCCAGAATATCAGCCGTTGCCAGACCGTTTCCGGGGCGCAGCGCAGCGAAGGCGGCGTCACCGAGGCCGTGCAGGGCCCCGACAGCGTCGTCGCGCGGCGGCCCCAGAGCACGGCGCGGCGGTGGAAGACGTTGATCGACATGGCTGTGATATCGGACACGCGCTCGTGAAACTGAAACCGATGTTCACACCCCGGCGCGTGCCCCAAGCCGCGATCAGCGGCGCCGATCACCGCCAGTTCTTGCCGTCGTCACAGGGGGAGCGCCGTCGGGGCCGGCGCCCCGATCGCGCCCGCAGCGTTCCCGATGTGCCCCGGGCCGCGCCTAGACCATGCCGTACTCGGCCTTGCGGCGCGCCGTGTAGGTCCACCAGGGGCGCGGCTCGCCGCCGCGCATGAACTCGGTCGCGGCGATGAAGGTGTCGAGCACGCAGGGGTCCTGGCGCTTGCCGGTGGCCTGGCAGAGCCGGCGGTAGAGCTGCAGCGCGTCGTGGCGCGCGAGTTCGCGCGGATGCGCGACGCCGATCAGGCGCAGGTCGGCGGCGATCGAGGGGCCGATGTTCGGCAACTGCTCGAGCCGTTCGCATTCGGCCGCGCTGCGCGCCTTGCGCGGCGGCAGCGCCTTGGGCGGGCGGCCGCGCAGCGGGGAATCGGCGCTACCGTCCATGGCTACATCAGCATCGTGTTGCGGATCAGGCCGACGGCGATGCCTTCGAGCTCGAAATCGGCGTCGGGCGGCACATGGATGGTCTTGAAGTCGGGGTTCTCGGCCAGCAGCTCGATGCCCTTGGCGGTGCGGCGCAGGCGCTTGACGGTGACATCGTCGCCGAGCCGGGCGACGACGATCTGGCCGTTCTTCGCCTCCTTGGCCTTCTGCACCGCGAGCAGGTCGCCGTCGAGGATGCCGGCGTCGCGCATGCTCATGCCGCGCACCTTGAGCAGGTAGTCGGGGCGGCGCTGGAACATCGAGGCTTCCATCAGGTAGCTCTGGTCGATGTGTTCCTGGGCCAGGATCGGGCTGCCGGCGGCGACGCGGCCGACCAGCGGCAGCGTGAGCTGGGCGATGTGCGGCAACGGCAGCATGTATTGCTGGCCCCAGGGGGCCAGCCGCGCCTCGGCCAGCGCCTTCAATGTGTCAGACTTCAGCCGGATGCCGCGCGAGGTGCCGACGACGAGTTCGATGACCCCCTTGCGCGCCAGGGCCTGCAGATGCTCCTCGGCCGCGTTGGCCGACTTGAAACCGAGTTCGGCGGCGATCTCGGCCCGCGTCGGCGGGGCGCCGGTGCGTTCGATGGCGCTCTGCACCAGATCGAGGATCTGCTGCTGGCGCGGGGTGAGCTTGGGGCTTTCGGTCATCGACGATCCTCCGGGGACTGGCGGTTTATCCAGTGACTGTATTTTCATCCAGAAAGCTTCTCGATGCCAAGTGTTGAAACGAAGGCCGACGGCTGCGTCGTGATCCTCGGCTGCGGCGGCACCATCGCCGGGCGCGCCGAGACCGACCAGGACACGGTCGGCTACCGTGCCGCCGAGATCGGCGTCGACGCGCTCGTCGCCGCCGTGCCGGCGCTGCGCGCGCTGCCGCTCGAGGCCGAGCAGGTGGCCCAGGTCGACAGCAAGGACATGACGCCGGCGATCTGGCAGCGCCTGGCGACGCGCGCCGCCTTCCATCTCGCGCGGCCCGAGGTCGCCGGCGTCGTCGTCACCCATGGCACCGACACGCTCGAGGAGACGGCCTATTTCCTGCACCAGGTGCTCGCGCCGGCGAAACCGCTCGTGCTCACGGCGGCGATGCGACCGGCGACCGCGCTGCTGGCCGACGGGCCGCAGAACCTGCTCGACGCGGTGACGCTGGCGCGCCATGCGGGCGCACGCGGTGTCGTCGCCGTCGTCGGCGGCCAGGTCTACCCCGGCTGCGAGCTGCGCAAGGTCCACAGCCGCCGCCTCGAGGCCTTTGGCGCCGGCGACGCGGGCCCGCTCGGGCGCATCGAAGACGGCCGTCTCGAGCGCTGGCGCGACTGGCCCACGGGGGCCGCGCTGGGCCTGGACGCGATCGCGGCGGCGCCGGCCGCCTGGCCCTGGATCGAGATCGTCACCAACCACGCCGCCGCCAACGGACGCGTCGTCGACGCGCTGCTGACGCTGGGCGTCGATGGACTGGTCTTCGCCGGCACCGGCAACGGCACCTTGGCCGGCGCGCTCGAGGCGGCCGCGCTGCGCGCC
>JAGWVB010000360.1 GCA_018971105.1 Burkholderiales bacterium | reverse complement strand
GGCACGGTCGAGCTGCTGGTGGCGCGCGCCGCGCTCAAGCGCGAGCTGCGCGCCGAGATGACGATGATCGTCGCGCGCGAGAACAACCCGCTCAAGTTCTCGCCCACCGTCGAGGTGGCGCTGAACCACCTGCTGGGCCCGACGACGCCCGGCTTCATGGCCGCCGCACCGGCGCTGCGCGACGCCTACGACGACCTGCGCGCGCACCAGATGGGCGTCATGGCGGGCATGCGCGCGGCGCTCGAGGGCGTGCTGCAGCGCTTCGATCCGCGGCAGCTCGAGGCCAAGCTGACGCACCGCTCGGCACTCGCGAGCCTGATCCCGGCCACGCGCAAGGCGCGCCTGTGGGAGCTGTTCACCGAACTCTTCGGCCAGCTGCAGACCGAGGCCGAGGACGATTTCGACGAACTCTTCGGCCGCGCCTTCCTGCGCGCCTACGAGGAGCAGCTGCAGCGCCTGCAGCGCGAACCCGGGCCGAGCTAGGCCCGGCAACCGGAGGACGCGATGCTCGGACTCGAGGTGGCGCTGCTGTCGGACCGCGGCGGGCGCAACTACAACGAGGACGCCTGCGGCCATTGGCATTCGCGCCAGCACCTGTGCTGCGTGCTCGCCGACGGCGCCGGCGGTCATGGCGGCGGCGACATCGCCTCCAAGCTCGCGGTGCAGGAGCTGATCGCGCGCTTCGCGGCCCGGCCCACGGCCCATGCCGACGAGCTCGACAGCCTGCTGCGCGTCACCAACGACGTGCTGATCGCGCAGCGCGTCGCCGGCACGCCGCGCGCGGACATGCACAGCACCGTGGTCTGCCTCGTGATCGATTTCGTCGCCCACCGCGCGCATTGGGCCCATGCCGGCGATTCGCGCATGTACTGGATGCGCGCGGGCCGCGTGCTGCGGCGCACGCGCGACCACAGCCTGGTCCAGGGCCTGGTCGATTCCGGCCTGCTCACGCCCGAGCAGCTGCGCGCGCACCCCAAGCGCAGCGAGCTGCGCTCGGCGCTGGGCATCGCGCCCGAGGTGCTCGAGGTCAGCGCCGGCGAGGGCGACGAGGCGGTGCGCCCCGGCGACGCCTTCTTGCTGTGCACCGACGGCCTGTGGGAATACCTCGACGACGCGGTGATCGAGCAGGCGCTGGCCGCGGCGCCCAACCCGTCGAGCTGGATCGGCGCCCTCGCGGCGCAGGTGCGGCAGGCGGCGGCGCACAAGAAGTCGCACGACAACTACAGCGCGCTGGCGGTATGGACGCGCGACGCGCCGCCGCCCTGATGCCGCCGCCCTGATGCCCGCTCCCTGAAGCCGCCGCCGCCAGCGCCGACAATCGGCGCATGACCTCGCCCCGGAACGCCGCCGCCGCGCTGCGCGGCTTCAGCCTGCGGCGCTGGGCCGCAGCCACCTTCCGCTCGCTCGCGGTGCCCAACTACCGGCTCTGGGCCGGCGGCGCGCTGGTCTCGAACATCGGCACCTGGATGCAGCGCACGGCGCAGGACTGGATCGTCCTGACCCAGCTCACGAAGAACAGCGCGACCGCGGTCGGCATCGTGATGTCGCTGCAGTTCGGGCCGCCCATCCTGCTGCTGCCGCTGTCGGGCTGGGCCGCCGACCACCTCGACCGGCGCAAGCTGCTCGTCGCGACCCAGGGCGCGATGGCGCTGCTCGCGCTCGGCCTGGGCCTGCTCACGGTGAGCCATCTCGTCACGCTGACCCAGGTCTACCTGTTCGCCTTCGGCCTGGGCTGCGTCGCCGCCTTCGACTCGCCGGTGCGCCAGACCTTCGTCGCCGAACTCGTCGGCGACGCCGACCTGCCGAACGCGGTGGCGCTGAATTCGGCCTCGTTCAACGGCGCGCGCATGGTCGGGCCGGCGGTGGCGGGGGTGATGATCGCCGGCATCGGCTCGGGCTGGGTCTTCCTCGCCAACGCGGCCTCGTTCATCGCCGTCATCGCCTCGCTGCTGCGGCTGCGCGTCGACCGCCTGCACCCGGTGACGCGGGTCGACCCGGCGCGCTCGGGGCTGGCCGACGGCCTGCGCTACGTCTGGGGCCGGCCCGACCTGAAGGCGATGCTGCTGATGATGTTCCTGGTCTCGACCTACGGGCTCAACTTCCCGATCTTCATCTCGACCATGGCCGTCACGGTGTTCCACGCCGGCGCGCACGAGTACGGGCTGCTGACCTCGATGATGGCCGTCGGCTCGGTCGTCGGCGCGCTGCTCGCGGCCGGGCGCAGGCGGCCCGGCATCGGGCTGCTGATCGGCGCCGCGGCGGTATTCGGCATCGGCTGCGCCAGCGCCGCGCTGATGCCCGGGATCCGGCTCTTCGGCCTCTTCCTCGTCGGCGTCGGCATCGCGGCGCAGACCTTCACGACCTCGACCAACAGCCTCGTCCAGCTCGCCACCGAACCGGCGATGCGCGGGCGCGTGATGGCCATCCTGTTCGCGATCATCCTGGGCTGCACGCCGCTGGGCGCGCCGCTGGTGGGCTGGGTCGCCGACGCCTGGGGGCCGCGCTGGGCCCTGGGCGTGGCGGCGCTCTCGGGCATCGCCGCGGCGGCGGTCGGGCTGCGCCATCTCGCGCAGCGGCGCGCGGCGCCCGCGCGCACCGGGCCGGCGCGCGACTGAGCCTTGCGCGGTCGGATGAGGACTATGCGTTCGGCTAGTCCGGGGCATACGCCCGGCCGGCCCCGCGCGGCGCGGGCGGCCGCATCATCGTGCCGATCCGGTCCAGGTCCGACACCTCCATGCATGCCACAGCCGCCCCGGCGCAGACCCCCTCCGTCGAACAGGCGCTCGCCGCCGCGCTGACCCGCTTCGAACTCGTCAACCAGAGCGCCAGCGAAGGCCTGTGGGACATGGAGTACCCGGCCGACGGCCAGATCGGCCCGCAGACGCCGTTCTGGTGGTCCGACCAGTTCCGCAAGCTGCTGGGCTACACCGACGAGAGCGATTTCCCCAACGTGCTCGACAGCTGGGGCTCGCTGCTGCACCCCGACGACCGGGACATCACGTTCGAGGCCTTCGGCGCGCACCTGATGGACAAGAGCGGCAGCACGCCCTACGACCGCGAATACCAGCTCAGGACGAAGGCGGGCGAATACCGCTGGTTCCGCGCCCGCGGCACGACGCTGCGCGACGCCGAGGGCAACCCGCTGCGCGTGGCCGGCTCCTTGAAGGACATCACCGACGAGAAGCGGCGTGCGGCCGCGCTCGAGGCCGCGCTGACGCGCTTCGACCTCGTCAACCGCAGCGCCAGCGAAGGCCTGTGGGACATGGTCTATCCGGCCGACGGCCAGATCGGGCCGCAGACGCCGTTCTGGTGGTCGGACCAGTTCCGCAGGCTGCTGGGCTACCAGGACGAGAGCGACTTCCCGAATGTGCTCGACAGCTGGGGCTCGCTGCTGCACCCCGACGACCGGGACATCACGTTCGAGGCCTTCGGCGCGCACCTGATGGACAAGAGCGGCAGCACGCCCTACGACCGCGAATACCAGCTCAGGAC
>JAGWVB010000359.1 GCA_018971105.1 Burkholderiales bacterium | reverse complement strand
CGGTTGTGGAACACGACCGCGGTGACCGGGATGTCGTGGCGCACGCAGGTCATGATCTCGACCATGCTCATGCCCCAGGCCCCGTCGCCCGCATAGGCGATGGCCGGGCGGTCCGGCGCCGCGCACTTGGCGCCGATGATCGTCGGCAGCGCGTAGCCGCAGTTGCCGAAGCTCATCGGGGCGAAGAACGAGCGCGGCTCGTCGAAGCGCAGATAGCTGTTCGCGACCGAATTGATGTTGCCGATGTCGGTCGAGACCATGGCGCGCGGCGGCATCGCCTTCTCCAGCTCGCGCAGCACCTGGCGCGGGTGCAGCCAGCGGCCGCCTTCCTTCTTCTGCTCCTCGATCATGTCGAGGCTGTAGGGATCGCGCTCGTGGGTCCAGCCGTCGAGTTCCTGCTCCCAGGCCGCCTTCTCGGCGGCGATGATGCGGGCGCGCTCGGGCTGGTTCGCGTCGCAGTCCAGCGCGCGGCCCTGCAGCCGGCCCAGCAGCGCCTTGGCCGCCGCCTTCGCGTCGGCGTGGATGCCGACGCTGATCTTCTTCACCAGGCCGAGATTGGTGTGGTCGGCCTCGACCTGGATGATCTTCGCGTCCTTGGGCCAGTAGTCCATGCCATGCTGCGGCAGGGTGCCGAACGGGCCCATGCGCGAACCCAGCGCCAGCACCACGTCGGCCTGGGCGATCAGCTTCATCGCCGCCTTCGAGCCCTGGTACCCGAGCGGGCCGGCCCACAGCGCATGCTTGGCGGGGAAGGCGTCGTTGCGCAGGTAGCCGGTGACGACCGGCGCCCCCAGCCGCTCGGCCAGCGCCCGGCATTCCTCGACCGCATCGCCCATCACGACGCCGCCCCCGGCCAGGATGACCGGGAACTTCGCGCGCGCCAGCAGCTCGGCCGCGGCGTTCAGGCTGTTCTCGCCGCCGGCGCCGCGCTCGACGCGCATCGGCTGCGGGATCTCGCACTGGATCTCGCCGTAGAAGTAGTCGCGCGGGATGTTGAGCTGGGTCGGGCCCATCTCGGAGATCGCGCGGTCGAAGCAGCGCGCGGTGTACTCGGCCATGCGCTTGGGATTGTTCACATGGCCCTGGTAGCGCGTGAACTCCTGGAACATCGGCAGCTGGTTGGCTTCCTGGAAGCCGCCCAGGCCCATGCCCATGGTGCCGGTCTCGGGCGTGATGATGACGACCGGGCTGTGCGCCCAGTACGCCGCCGCGATGGCCGTCACGCAGTTGCTGATGCCGGGGCCGTTCTGGCCGATCACGACGCCGTGGCGGCCGCTCACGCGGGCATAGCCGTCGGCCATGTGGGCGGCGCCCTGTTCATGCACGACCGGGATGAGCCGGATGCCGGCCGGGGCGAAGATGTCCATCGCGTCCATGAACGCGGAACCCATGATGCCGAAGATGTCGGTGACGCGGTTCGCCACCAGGGTTTCGACGAAGGCCTCGGACGGGGTCATCTTCTGCACGCCGGTGACGGCGGGCGAGGCGTTGACAGGTGCTTTTGCGTTCACGGCAGGCTCCGGTTGAGATGCAAATTTTCGGAACCTGACGTTCCGAATATGAAAACAGGGCGCAACTATAGAAGTGCTGACGGCGTCTGGTCAACATTTTTCGGAATTTCTTGTACAGATTTTTGGAACGGAACTATGATCCGGTCTGTCATGAACGCCCAGCCCACCCCCCTTGCGGCCGCCGATGTCGAGGGCGCCGATACCCCGACGCTGCGCCTGTTCGCGCTCCTCGAACTGATCGCCGCCAAGGATCAGCGCCTGAGCCTGCGCGACCTGGCCGACGCCACCGGCTGGCCGAAGCCGACGCTGCACCGCATGCTGCACCAGCTCGAGATGGCCGGCCTGCTCCAGCGCGAGGACGGCGGGCGCCAGTACGGCACCGGCACGCGCCTGCGCCGGCTGGCCGAGAACCTGCTGCTCAACGACAGCCTGCATGGCGCGCGGCATGCCGTGCTGCGGCATCTGGTCGACGAGATCGGCGAGAGCTGCAACCTGACGGTGCTGTCGGGCGACGAGGTCGTCTACCTCGACCGCGTCGAGACCGCCGCGCCGCTGCGCTTCTATCTGCACCCGGGCTCGCGCGTGCCGGTGCATTGCTCGGCCAGCGGCAAGGTGTTCCTGGCGCAGATGAGCCCGGCGCAGCGCCGGCGGCTGCTGCACGCGGCGCCGCTGGCCCGCTACACGCCCAAGACGCTGACCGACTTCGACGCCCTCGAGGCCGAGGTCGGGCAGGTGGCCGCGGCCGGCTACGCGCTGGACGACGAGGAGTTCCTGCCCGGCCTGCTGTGCATCGCCGTGCCCGTGCAGTCCGGGTCCGGCGCGCCGTCCAACCTCTGCGTGGCCGTGCAGGCGCCGGTGATGCGCATGGACGCGGACAAGGCCCGCCTCTGGCTGCCTGCGCTGCAGCGCGCGGCGACGGCGCTGAGCGGGCTCGATGCCGCGCCGCCGGCGGCGGCGCGCCAGCGCGCCGCCGGCTGAGGAGCCATCCCATGGCCGAAGCCCCGCTGCGACCCGACCGCCGCGCCAGCGTGCGCGAACTCTTCGGCATCGCCAGCGACCTGATGGTGCCGGCCTTCGCCGAGCGCGACGAGCATGTGCCCGAGATCGACGCCGCCTACCGCTTCAATCCCGAGGTCACGCTGGCGATCCTGGCCGGCTTCGCGCGCAACCGCCGCGTGCTCGTGCAGGGCCTGCACGGCACCGGCAAGTCGACCCATGTCGAGCAGGTCGCGGCGCGCCTGAACTGGCCTTGCGTGCGGCTCAACCTGGACGGCCAGATCAGCCGGCTCGACCTCGTCGGTCGCGACGCCGTCGTCGTGCGCGACGGGCGCCAGGTCACCGAATTCCAGGAAGGCATCGTGCCCTGGGCGCTGCAGCGCCCGGTGGCGCTGGTGTTCGACGAATACGATGCCGGCCGGCCGGACGTGATGTTCGTGATCCAGCGCGTGCTCGAGCGCGACGGCGGCTTCACGCTGCTGGACCAGAACCGCGTGCTGCAGCCGCATCCGTATTTCCGCCTCTTCGCGACCGCCAACACGGTGGGCCTGGGCAACCTCAACGGCCTCTACCATGGCGCGCAGCGCCTGAATCACGGGCAGATCGACCGCTGGAACATCGTCGCCGCGCTGAACTACCTGCCGGCCGAGGAAGAGGCGCTGATCGTGCAGGCGCGCGTGCCCGCTTTCGCGGACGAGGCGGGGCAGGACCTGCTGCGCCGCATGGTCGCGCTCGCCGATCTCACGCGCAAGGGCTTCGCCTGCGGCGACCTGACGACGCTGATGTCGCCCCGCACCGTGATCAGCTGGGCCGAGAACGTCGAGATCTTCGGCGACATCGCGCTCGCCTTCCGCCTGTCCTTCGCGAACAAGTGCGACGAGGCCGAGCGGCCGCTCGTGGCCGAATACTTCCAGCGCTGCTTCGGTCGCGAACTCGACGCCGCGGCGGCCAGCGCGCACGCATGAACGGCGCGCCGGCCGCGGCGCGGCC
>JAGWVB010000358.1 GCA_018971105.1 Burkholderiales bacterium | reverse complement strand
GGTGGCATCCATCGGCGCGCCAGTGTAGGACCACGGCGGCGGCGCGCGCCGCGGACGGCGCCGGCGCCCGCTCAGGCCGGCCGCGAGAGCCGGTTCACGTATTCGTGCTGCGCCGTCAGCACCATGCTGATGCGCCACTCCACCGGATGCCCGCCGAGGTCGATCGCGACGCGCCGCACCTGCAGCAGCGGCTGGCTCGGCGCGATGCCGAGCACGCGCGCCGTCGCGCGGTCGGCGCCGACGGCGGCCAGCCGCTCGTGGGCGCGCGCGACGGTGATGCCGTAGCCCGACTGGTAGAGCTGGTAGATCGTCCCCGGCCGCTCCTGCCAGCGCTTTTCCGTGAGGCCGCGGAACAGCGCCGCCGGGATCACGATGCGGTCGTAGACGACGGCGCGGCCCTGCAGCAGCAGCCGGTTCTCGACCTGCAGCGCCGGCGTGCCGATCTTGAGGTCCAGCGCCGCGGCGGCGTCGTCGTCGAGCCGCGCGCGCTCGAACGAGACGAGCTCGACCTGCGGCACCTCGCGCAGGCCGTCGGCGCGCTCGACGTGGAAGAACTGGAACAGGAAGCGGTCGCTGCCATGCGTCGCGACATAGGTGCCGCGGCCCTGGCGCCGCACCAGGATGTGCTCGGCGACGAGGTCGTCGACGGCGCGCCGCAGCGTGCCGATCGAGACGCCGTAGGTGGCCGCCAGCGCCGCCTCGCTCGGCAGCGCCTGGCCGGGCGCGATCTCGCCGGCCTCGATGCGCTGCAGCAGTGCGCGCTTGACGGCGCGGAACAGCGGCATGCCGGCGGCCTCGGGGGCGATCGCCGGGTGCACCGGCATCGACGAGGGGGGGGCACCGCGGGGCTCGGGCATGCGCCATTCTAGGGGCGGGCCGGTCACTCATACAAGTCATCCATATGACTTGATTGACGCAGCCGGGGCCGGCGCCGATACTCGCCGCCGGCCGGCCGCGTATGCCGGTTGCAGCAGGAGCGGCAGATGATTCATTTCGTATTGCACGACGCCCACGACAGCGTGGCCGTCGTCGTCGTCGAGGGCGTGAAGTCGGGCATGGGGCTCAAGGGCTGGATCATGGACGAGGACCGCATGGTCGAGGTCCAGGCGCGCCAGGACATCCCGATCGGCCACAAGGTGGCGCTCAAGGACATGAACCCGGGCGACACGGTGATCAAGTACGGCATCGACATGGGCAAGGTCGTCGCGCCGATCAAGGCGGGCGAACACGCTCACGTCCACAACATCAAGACCAAGCGCTGGTAAGCCGGGAGCCCCACATGTCCATCATCAGCAAAGACACCACCTTCCTCGGCTACCGGCGCGAGAACGGCCGCGTCGGCGTGCGCAACCACGTCATCATCCTGCCGCTGGACGACCTGTCGAACGCCGCGTCCGAGGCCGTCGCGCACAACATCAAGGGCGCGCTGGCGATCCCGCACCCCTACGGCCGGCTGCAGTTCGGCGCCGACCTCGACCTGCATTTCCGCACCCTGATCGGCGCCGGCTGCAACCCCAACGTCGCCGCCGTCGTCGTCATCGGCATCGAGGACAGCTGGACCCAGAAGGTCGTCGACGGCATCAAGGCCACCGGCAAGCCGGTGGTCGGCTTCGGCATCGAGCTGCACGGCGACCACGACACGATCCTGCGCGCCAGCAAGGCGGCGCGCGAGTTCGTGCAATGGGCGAGCGAGAAGCAGCGCGAGGTCTGCCCGATCCACGAGCTCTGGGTCAGCACCAAGTGCGGCGAGAGCGACACCACCAGCGGCTGCGGCTCCAACCCCTCGGTCGGCAACGCCTTCGACAAGCTGCACGCGCTCGGGAGCACGCTGTGCTTCGGCGAGACGACCGAGCTCACCGGCGGCGAGCACATCGTCGCCGCGCGCTGCGCCAGCGACGCGGTGCGCGAGCGCTTCATGTTCATGTTCGACCGCTACCAGGACGTCATCAACCGCCACAAGACGAGCGACCTCAGCGACAGCCAGCCGACCAAGGGCAATATCGCCGGCGGGCTGACGACGATCGAGGAGAAGGCGCTCGGCAACATCCAGAAGATCGGCAAGCAGTGCACGGTCGACGGCGTGCTCGACAAGGCCGAGATGCCGACGCACCCGGGCCTGTGGTTCATGGATTCGTCGAGCGCCGCGGCCGAGATGGTGACGCTGTGCGCCGCCTCGGGCTACGCCGTGCATTTCTTCCCCACCGGCCAGGGCAACGTCATCGGCAACCCGATCCTGCCGGTCATCAAGATCTGCGCCAACCCGCGCACGGTGCGCACGATGAGCGAGCATGTCGACGTCGACGTGACCGGCCTGCTGCAGCGCGAGATCACGCTCGACCAGGCCGGCGACAAGCTGCTCGAATGCATGCTGCGCACCGCCCAGGGTCGGTTGACGGCGGCCGAGGCGCTGGGGCATCGTGAGTTCGTGCTGACGCGGCTCTACGAGTCGGCCTGAACTTCACACCCAGCGGAGGCAGCATGGCGCGCATCGTCATCAGCGAGATCATGGATGCAGCGGCGGTGGCGCAGCTCGCCGCCCAGCACGAGGTGATCTACGACGAGCATCTGGTCGATGCGCCGGCGCGCCTGCTCGAGCTCGCGCCCGGCGCCGATGCGCTGATCGTGCGCAACCGCACCCAGGTGCGCGGCGCGCTGCTCGACGCGCTGGCGCGCTGCCGCGTCGTCGGCCGGCTCGGCGTCGGCCTCGACAACATCGACACGGCGGCCTGCGCCGCGCGCGGCCTGCCGGTGATACCGGCCACCGGCGCGAACGCCCACAGCGTCGCCGAATACGTCATCACCGCGGCGCTCGTGCTGCTGCGTGGCGCCTGGCAGTCGCAGCCGGCGCTGCTGGCCGGCCTCTGGCCGCGCAACGCGCTCGGCCAGGGCCGCGAGGCGGCGGGCAAGACGCTGGGGCTGGTCGGCTTCGGTTCGATCGGCCAGCACACGGCGCGGCTGGCGGCGGCGCTGGGCATGCAGGTGATCGCGTTCGACACCCAGCTCGGCGCCGGCCACGCCGCCTACGAGCTGCACCGCGTGCGCCATGTCGGCTTCGACGAGCTGATGCGCAGCGCCGATGTCGTCAGCCTGCACGTGCCGCTCGTGCACGAGACGCGCATGCTGATCGACGCCGCTCGCATCGAGACGATGAAGCCCGGCGCCGTGCTCGTCGACACCGCGCGCGGCGGCATCGTCGACGAGGCGGCGGTCGCCGCGGCGCTGCGCAGCGGCCGCCTCGGCGGCGCGGCCTTCGACGTCTTCGCCGAGGAGCCCTTGAAAGCGGCGCCGCATTTCGACGGCTGCCCGAACCTGCTGCTGACGCCGCACATCGCCGGCGTCACGGCCGAGGCCAACGAGCGCGTGAGCACGCTGATCGCGGCCAAGGTGCTGGAGGCGCTGCGATGAGGCTGGCGCTGGCCGAGGCCCAGGCGCTGGCCGCCGCCGAACTGCGCCGCGCCGGCGCCGGTGCCGCGATGGCCGAGGCGACGGCGCGCGCGCTC
>JAGWVB010000067.1 GCA_018971105.1 Burkholderiales bacterium | reverse complement strand
GGCATCGGCGCCCGCGGCGCCGTCTGGGCCTGCGCCGACGGGCGCACCAGGGTCGCGTCGTCGTCCTCGGGCGGCGGTTCGCGCGGCGGCGCATGGCCCGGCAGCACGAGGGTGCGATCCCACTGCGAGCTCGGCACCGATTCAGCCCGCCGCAGCGGCGGCGCCACCCGGCCGTCGAGCACCTCGCGCAGCGCGGCCACGCTTTGCGGGCGGTCGTCGGGCCGCGGCGCCAGCATCCAGTCGATGGTGCGCAGGAAGTTCTCGCTGCAGCCCGGCAAAGCCTGGCGCGTCAGCGCCGAGGCCTCGTCGTGGACCGCGCGCGCCGTCGCCGGCGCCGGCGGCCGGCCCAGCAGCAGGTAATGCAGCGTCGCGCCGAGCGCGTAGATGTCGGTCCAGGGCCCCTGGCGCACCGAGCCGGCCTCGCCGTACTGCTCGATCGGCGCGTAGGCCGGCTTGAGGATGGCGGTCAGGGCCTGGCTCTTGTCGCTGATGACGCGGCGCGCGGCGCCGAAGTCGAGCAGCACCGGCCGGCCGTCGGGCTCGATCTGGATGTTGTCGGGCGCGATGTCGCGGTGATAGACATCGGCCGCATGCAGCTTCTCGATCGCGCCCAGCAGCGGCTCGAGCAGCGCGCGCAGCCAGGCCTCGTCGGGCGGCTCGGTCATCGCCGCGCGCACATCCTTGACGGTGCGGCCGCGCAGCACCGGCATCGCCATGTAGGCCGTGCCGTTGGCCTCCCAGTAGCGATGCACCTTGAGCAGCGAGGGATGGTCGAACTTGGCCAGCAGCTTGGCCTCGTTCATGAACGAGCGCCGGCCGAGTTCGAAGGTCTCGGCGTCGGACTGCGAACGCAGCGAGACATGCATCGTCTCGGTGCGCCCGGCCAGCGAGGCCGGCATGTACTCCTTCACCGCCACCTCGCGCTCGAGCGCGTGGTCGAAGGCCAGATAGACAATGCCGAAGCCGCCGACGCCGAGCAGGCTGAGGAGTTCGAATTCGCCCAGTCGCGTCCCCGGCGGGAGGGCGCTGGGGGAACCGGTCTGGGCGCGGGGCGGTTCGGACGACATACGAATGGATGAGCTTAACAGGGAAGGACGCGCGTGAAATCGCCGCATCGCGGGGGATGCGACCCCGGATTCATATATCGCGATGATCGACGCCGGCGCGCCGTGCGGCCCGCGCCGGCGCGGAGTGCCGCTTGAGCGAGGGCGTCGACTGCGTCCATTGCGACGCGGCGCTGATCGTCGTCGCCAAGCCCGCGGGGCTGCTCGCGGTGCCCGGGCGCGGCCCCGAGGGCCTGGACAATCTGGCCTCGCGCGTGCAGGCGATCTGGCCCGACGCGCTGGTCGTGCACCGGCTCGACATGGTCACCTCGGGGCTGATGCTGTTCGGGCGCGGCGCGGCGATGCAGCGCAGCCTGTCGATGGCCTTCGCCGCGCGCCGCGTGCACAAGCGCTATGTCGCGATCGTCGACGGCCGCCTCGACGCCGACGCCGGGCGCATCGAGCTGCCGCTGGCGGCCGACTGGGCGCGGCGGCCGCTGCAGGTGGTCGATGCGCTGCGCGGCAAGCCTGCGCTGACGCATTGGCGCGTCGTCGAGCGCGGCGCGGCCTGGACGCGGCTCGAACTCGAACCCGTCACCGGCCGCTCGCATCAGCTGCGCCTGCACCTGCAGGCGATCGGCCACCCGATCCGCGGCGACGCGCTCTACGGCGCGCTGCCGCCGCGCGGGCCGCGCCTGCTGCTGCACGCGTCGTGGATCGCGCTCGCACATCCGGCCAGCGGCGCCGCCATCGAATTCACGCGGCGGCCGCCGTTCTGAGCGCCCCCGGACCCGCCGCTACGCGTCAGGCCCCCCGAGCACCCCCGGACCCGCCGCTACGCGTCAGGCCCCCAGGGGGGTCAAGGAAACTTGGGCGCGGCCCGGCGTTTCCTTGAGGACCTATATTCAGGCCATGAACCGACCCCTGACCATCGTCACCGGCAGCTCGCGCGGCCTCGGCCTCGCGCTCGCGCAGGCGCTGCTGCAGCGCGGCCATCTCGTGCTCGCGATCGCGCGCGGCGCCACGCCGATCGCCGACGCGGCGCCCGGACGCCTCGTCGCCTGGCAGCAGGACCTGGCCGACAGCGGCACCGCGGCGGCGCGGCTCGAGGCCTGGCTCACGGCGCAGGACGGCGCGGCGCTGGCCTCGGCGACGCTGATCAACAACGCCGGCGTCGTCTCCGATCCGGCGCCGCTGGCGGCCGGCCGCGCCGACGAGCTGGCGCGCGCGCTGCGCGTCGGCCTCGAGGCGCCGCTGCTGCTCACCGCCGCGTTCCTGCGCGCCAGCGCCGGCTGGGCGCTGGCGCGCAAGGTGCTGCTCGTCTCGTCGGGACTGGGGCGGCGCGGCATGGCCGGCAGCGCCAGCTATTGCGCCGCCAAGGCCGGTCTGGACAACCTGGCGCGCGCGGTCGCGCTCGAGGAGGCGGCCCGCCCCGACGGCGCGCGCATCGTCTCGCTCGCGCCCGGGGTCATCGACACCGACATGCAAGCGCAATTGCGCCACGCCGACCCGGCGCGCTTCCCCGAGCGTGCGGGCTTCGTCGCGCTCAAGGAGCAGGGCCGGCTCGACAGCCCGTCGCAGGCCGCCGAGAAGGTCCTGCGCTTCCTCGCGCGCAGCGACTACGGCGCGCGGCCGGTGACCGATCTGCGCGAGCTCGACAGCCCCGATCCGGCACCCTGAAGCGTGCCAGGCGCGCTCCGTCCCGCGCCGCCGTTCCGAAGCCACCGGGAATCCCCTGGGGCGGCGGCGCACGCGGCGCGCGTGCAGGCTGCCTGCTGCTAGGCGACGCCGAGCTCGACGCCGATGCCGCGCGCCGCCTGCACCAGCGCATGGTCGGCCGGCACCCGGCGCGACCGGCCCGCGACCTCGGACAGCGCGACGCTGACGCAGTGGTCGCCCTGCAGCGCGACCATGCGGCCCCAGCGCCGCGCCTTCACGAGCTGCGCCGCGTGGTAGCCGAAGCGCGTCGCGAGCACGCGGTCGTAGGCCGTCGGCGAGCCGCCGCGCTGCGTGTGGCCGAGCACGGTCGCGCGCACCTCGCTGGCCAGCAGCGGCTGCAGCTGGTGCTGCAGCGCATGCGCGACGCCACCCAGGCGCAGCGGGTCGGGGCTGTCCGCGATGCGCTGGCTCAGCGTCAGCGCCCGGCCGCGTCCATGCGCGCCCTCGGCGATGCAGATCAGCGTCGAGCCGCCGCCGGCCTCGCGCGCCCGGCAGTAGGCGGCGACGCGATCGACGTCGTACGGCAGCTCGGGCAGCAGGATGGCATCGGCGCCGCCGGCCATGCCGCCTTCCAGGGCGATCCAGCCGGCGTAGCGGCCCATCGTCTCGGCGATCATCACGCGGCCATGGCTGCGCGCCGTCGTGCGCAGCCGGTCCAGCGCCTCGCTGACGACGGCCACCGCGCTGTCGAAGCCGAAGCTGCGCTCGGTGTGCTGGAGGTCGTTGTCGATCGTCTTGGGCACGCCGACGACGGGCAGGCCCAGGCCCTCGAAGCGATGCGCGATCGTCATCGTGCCGTCGCCGCCGATCGCCACCAGCGCGTCGAGTCCGAGCTCGCGCACATAGTCCATCGCCGCGCCCGAGCGGTCGTCGCCGGCGGCGAACGGGTCGCAGCGGTTGTGCGTGCCGAGCACGGTGCCGCCCTCGGCCAGGATGCCGGCGACCTCGTGCGGCAGCAGCGGCCGCGCATGGCGCGTGAGCAGGCCCTGGAAGCCGCGCTCGATGCCGGTGACGCGGGCGCCGCATTCGCGCACCAGCGCCAACGTGACGGCGCGGATCACCGCGTTCAGGCCCGGGCAGTCGCCGCCGCCGGTGAGGATGCCGACATGCATGCTCAGAGCCAGGCCGCGAGATCGGCCTTCAGCTGCACGAGGTCGGCCTGGCGCGTGTACATCATGTGCCCGGCGTCGTAATGGCGGTGCTGCACGCGCGCGCGCACGTCGGCCGGGATGTCGAGCTGGGCCAGCGACCAGTCGCTCGCACTGTACGGCGTGCCGAGGTCGTAGCGGCCGCTGGCGGCCAGCACCTTCAGCCGCGGGTTGCGCCGCAGCGCGCGCGCCAGGTCGGGGCTCGTCGAGGTGAAGCTGGGATCGCCGCCCTCGCCGCGCTTCCAGTTCCAGCCCTTGTTGACCTCGAGCGAGAGCACCTCGTAGCGGCGCTCGATCGCGAGCCCGAGGTCGCGCCCGAAATAGGCCATCGCCGCCATCGTGTAGGGGCCGGCGATGGCCTCGATGCCGGGGTCGAACTCCCAGTCGCGCGTGCGGCTGGCGGCCATCGGCCCGGTGGCGCGCGCATCGAGGCGGCCGACGATGAGGCCGCGCGGGCGCAGCGCCTCGAAGAAATAGGTCTGGTCGCTGATGCGCAGGTTCTTCTCCTCGACCAGCGCGCGCGGCAGACCGGTCAGCTCGGCGACGCGGCGCGCGACGCGCGCGCGCTGCTTGTCCGTCAGGCGCGATCCGGCATGCAGCGCGGCGACGTATTCCTCCTGCACATAGGCCTCGGCGGCGGCACGCGCGGCCCCGGGGCTCGCCGCCAGCGGCCCTTCGAGCAGGCCGTGGTATTGCGAGACGTTGGCGTAGGCCGGCAGGAACAGCGCATACGGCAGGTCGTTGCCGGGCGCGAAGCAGATGCTCTGCAGGTCCATCGCGCAGGAGATCAGGATCAGCCCGCTGAGCACGACGCCCAGGTCCTGCAGCTTGTCGGCCAGGCCGGCGCCGCGCGTCGTGCCGTAACTCTCGCCGGCGAGGTAGACCGCCGAGCCCCAGCGCTGGTGGCGCGTCAGCCACAGCCGCATCACCTCGGCCAGCACGGCGATGTCGCCGTCGACGCCGAGCAGCTTCTTGCGCGCCGCCTCGCTCGCCGTGAGCGACCAGCCGGTGTGCGGCGGGTCGATGAAGACGAGGTCGAAATGCTCGAACCAGCTGTGCGGGTTGTCCTGGACGGCATAGGGTGCGGCCGGCATGCTGGCGTCGTCGGGGACGACGAGCCGCTTGGGACCGAGCGCGCCCAGGTGCAGCCAGATCGATGCCGAGCCGGGTCCGCCGTTGAAGGCGAAGCAGACCGGGCGCTGCGCGGCCTTGGCGCCCTCGAGCAGGTAGGCAGTGACGCCGATCGCGGCCCCGGGCTCGGCCGCCGTGCCGTCGAACCCCTCGGCGGCGACGGGCAGGAATTCGGCGCAGGTCGCGTATTCGTGGCGGCGCCCGCCCAGCGTCACGCCGCCCTTGCCCTGGGCCGGTGCCTGCGCGAGCAGCTTGTCGACCTGCTCGCGCAGGCGCTTGGCCTTGTCGCCGTCCTCGGGCCTGGCGGCGCCGGCGCCGCTGGTGGTCTCGCTCATCTCGAAGGTCCCGGAGTCGAAAGGTAGCGACCTTAGCGCAAGTCCCCGCCCAGCAGCGCCGCGTAGCGGGCGAGGTCCACGTTGCCGCCGCTGACGATCACGCCCACGCGCAGCCCGGGCGCCGCCACCGCGCCGTGCAGCAGCGCCGCCGCGGCGAGGCAGCCGGTGGGCTCGACGACGATCTTCATGCGCTCGGCGAAGAAGGCCATCGTCGCCGCGAGCTCGGCGTCGCTGACGGTGACGATGGACTCGACGAGGCGCTGGATCACCGGGAACGTCAGGCGGCCGCTGTGCTGGGTCTGGGCGCCGTCGGCGATCGTGCGCGGCGTGTCGATATGGACGATCTCGCCGCGCGCCAGGCTTTGCTGCGTGTCGTTGCCGGCCTCGGGTTCGACGCCGATGACGCGCAGGCCGGGCGTGAGGTGATGCGCGGCGACGGCGCAGCCGGCGATGAGGCCGCCGCCGCCGACGCAGACCAGCAGCAGGTCGAGCGGGCCCTCGCTCGCCGTCTGCTCGATCAGCTCGGCCGCCGCCGTGCCCTGCCCGGCCATCACATGCGGGTGGTCGTAGGGCGGGATCAGCGTCATGCCGCGCTCGGCGGCCAGGCGCGCGCCGAGCGCCTCGCGGTCCTCGGTGTAGCGGTCGTAGAGCCGGACCTCGCTGCCGGCGCAGCCCGCCTGGTAGCCGCGCGTCGCCGCGACCTTGGCGGCCGGCGCGTCCTGCGGCATCACGATCAGCGACGGCAGGCCGAGCAGCCGCGCTGCCAGCGCGATCGCCTGCGCATGGTTGCCCGACGAGTAACTGATGACGCCGGCGCGCCGCTGCTCGGGCGTGAATTGCGCCAGCGCGTTGTAGGCACCGCGGAACTTGAACGCGCCCATGCGCTGGAAGTTCTCGCACTTGAAGTGCACTTGCGCGCCGCAGCGCGCGTCGGCCTCGCGCGAGCGCAGGACCGGCGTTCGATGGACGACGCCGCGCAGCCGCGCGGCGGCGGCCTCGACATCGGCGTAGGCGATCGCGGGCGCGCTCACCGCGGCTCCCGCGCCGGCGCGGCGGGTTCCTGGAAGCCGCCGCTGCGGTAGGTCAGCACGAGGGTGTCGCGCCAGGCCGGCTGCTGCGCGTCCAGCGGCTGGATCGGCGTCGTCTCGTGGATCACGCGCGCGTCGTCGAGCAGCAGCGCGCTCCAGGGTTCGGCGAGCGTGAAGCGCACCCCCTGCGGCCCGGCAGCGTCGAACACGCGCGTCTCGCCGCCGCGCACGTTGTGCCGGGCCACGAGCAGCACGGCGACGAGATCGACGCCATCGCGATGCGCGCCCTCGGGCGTCGGGCGACCGATGCCGCCGGCGGTGTCGATGCGGAACGCATGCGCCTCGACATACCAGGGCCGGACGCCGCGCAGAGCCGAGGCGACACCGCCGATGCCCGCCAGCAGCGCCGTCCAGTCCGGATCGGCGCCGAACGCCTCGGGCAGCGGCTCGAACCAGCGTTCGAAGCCGCCATGCAGCGCGTTGTATTCGACCGGCTGCCAATGGGCGCGCTGCGGGACCCGGGTGAGGCCGGCGCCATCGACGATGTAGGAGCCGTGGCGGCGGCGCCGGTAGCGGCCGCCGTCGCGCAGATGGGCGTCGGGCGGCAGGTCCTGCCACAGCGGCGACCAGGCGGCCCAGGGCGCGGGCGCCGCGCGGCCGCAGAGTTCGGCCAGCGTCGGCGCGGCGACGACGGCCCAGCCGTCACCGGCCAGGCGGGTGGGCAGCGCGAGGCGCGGCGTCAAGGGAGGTTGCGGAGTCATGGGCTTGGGCGGTAATCGGGGCCAACGGGAATGGTTCGTGGAGCGAGCTGTCCAAAAAGCGGGCATCCGGCGCCGCGCCTTGCCGTCAACCCGGGGGCAAGGCGGTGCGCGCGATGCAAGCCCGAAATCCTGCCCTTGCGCACGCCCCCGGCACGTCCTGCATGGTCGAGGTGATCGAGCTGGATGGCTGCTGGCCGGGCGCGGCGTCCACATCCATGTCGAACGCCTGCTCGACGACCCGGAGTATGCCCGCCGGATCCTGGACCATGCCGCGGCGATGCCCGAGCCGGCGCTGCGCGAGGCCGCGGCGCGCCTGCGCGCGACCCTGAGCCGGGGCTGAGCGCGCACGCCGGCAGCGGCGTACCATGGACGCGTCGGCGCGCGCCGGCGCGCGTCGCAGGAGGTCCGCGATGAAGCGCTTGTCGATCCTGCACCGCATCCTCGCCCGCGGGCCCGCACTGCTGGCCTGCACCTTGCTCGTCGCCTGCGCCTCGGCGCCGCGCCCCGCGCCCGTGCGGTCGCTGCTGCGCGATGCCGACTACCCGGCGCCGTTCGCGGTCGACCCGCCGCAGCGCATCTTCGCGCTCAGCGATGCGATGCGCCGCTACGCCGACACCGAACTGCGCGCACGCATGCGCCAGGGCGACCCGCGGCGCGCGCTCATCCGCGCGCTCTACGACCGTGGCCAGTTGCGCCTGAGCTACGACGGCGGCCGCACGCGCAACGCCGCCGAGGCCTACGCCGCGCGCGCCGGCAACTGCCTCTCGCTGGTGATCATGAGTGCGGCGTTCGCCCGGCATCTGGGGCTGCCGGTGAGCTACCGCCGGGTCGAGGTCGACGATCAATATTCGCGCAGCGGCGGCTTGCTGGTGGCGGCCGGCCATGTCAACCTTGTCCTCGACCGCCTGCCGAGCCGGCCGATGTTCGACGCCGACCTGCAGCAGGACCTGACGGTGGATTTCCTGCCCGCCGAGGATCTGCGCGGCGAGCGCTCGACCGCGTTGCCCGAGAGCACCGTGGTCGCGATGTACTACAACAACCGCGCCGCCGAGGCGCTGGCCGCGGGACACCGCGCCCGAAGCTACCGCTGGGCGCGCGCGGCCGTGCTGCAGCGACCCGACTACGCGCCGGCGATCAACACGCTGGCCGTGGTCTACCTGCGCGACGGCCGGCTCGGCGCGGCCGAGGCGGCATTGCGCGCCGCCCTCGACCTCGACCCGGCAAATGCCGGCGCGCTGTCCAATCTCGTCCAGACGCTGCAGCGCGAGGGCCGCGTCGACGCGGCCCGCGCCTACGCGCGCCGGCTTGCCGCGGTTCAGCCCCTGCAGCCCTACGCCTCGTTCGAGGCCGGCCGGCAGGCGATGGCGCAAGGCGATTTCGCGCGCGCGCGCGACCTCTTCGAGCGTGAATTGCGCCTGCAGCCGGATCAGAGCGAGGTCCACTACTGGCTTGCCCAGGCGCTGTGGCGGCTCGGCGACCGCCGGGACGCGGTGCGCCACCTGGCGCTCGCCGCCGACAACAGCACGACGCCCGGAAGCCGCGATTTGTACACAGCCAAGCTCGAGCATCTGAAGGCGCTGCACTTACAGTAGCGGCTTGCGCAGGGGCTGCCGGCCGCGCGACCCGTCACGCCGGCCGCCCCGCGACCCGTCCTGCAATCCGCCTGCCCCGGCCCCGTCCGGGGTCGCCACCGCCGCCGATGAAGCCTGACGCCAAACCCAATCCGCTGATCGAGATCGGCGTCACCATCCTGATCCCGGCGCTGATGCTGATGAAGCTCAGCAGCGCCGACCGCCTGGGCCCGATGGGCGCGCTGCTGGCCGCCCTCGCCTTCCCGCTCGGCTGGGGCCTGTGGGACGGGCTGCGCCGGCGCAAGCTGAGCTGGCTGGCCGTGCTCGGCGTCGTGAGCACGCTGCTCACCGGGGGCATCGGCCTGCTCGCGCTCGACGCCTGGTGGCTGGCGGTGAAGGAGGCGGTGGTGCCGTCGCTGATCGGCCTCGTGATCCTGGGCTCGATCTGGTCGCGCACGCCCCTGATCCGGCTCATGGTCTTCAACTCCACGCTCTTCGACGTCGACCGCGTGCACAGGGCGCTCGAGGAGCGCAACAACAGCGCGCTGTTCGAGCAACGCCTGCGCCTGGGCACGGCGATGCTGGCCGCGACCTTCTTCTTCTCGGCCGTGGCCAACTTCATCCTCACGCGCTGGGTCGTCCACAGCCCGGCCGGCACCCAGGCCTTCAACGAGGAGCTCGGCCACCTCACGCTGCTGAGCTACCCCATCGTCGCGGTGCCCTCGATGCTGATGATGATGGGCCTGATGTACTGGCTCGCGCGCGGCGCCAAGACGCTCACCGGCCTCGACCTGGGCGAGATGTTGCAGGGCGGCTGACGGCGCCTAGAATGCACCGATTCCCGGCCAAGACTCGGGTATCGCGTGCAAATCGTAGGAAAAATCGGGCCCGTCACGGGCCCTGCCGACGCCACCGCCGCAGGTCCGGCGGCGCGCCTGAACCACCGGGCGGCGCCGGGCCTTGTCCGGGATCGCTCGCGATGGCAGACGCCCGCCATGCGCTGAGCGCGCGCCTCGTGCCCGCACGCCTGTCCTGGCTCGGGCTGGTCGGTTTCGGTCTGATGATGGCGCTGCTCGCGGTGGCGCTGGTGCAGGCGCGCCAATTCTCGCTCCTGCGCCAGTCCCTGGCCTCGGGCGACGACTACGGCATGCTCTCGATCTTCCAGGCCGAGACCGAGTACCTGCGCCTGCGCGACCGCTGGCACCACGAGCTCGACGCGCAGGCGGCGCCCGACCCGCAGGCGCTGCGCCGGCGCTACGCGATCTGGCTCACGCGTGTGCAGGCGCTGCATGCGCGGCGCGCGCGCGGGCTCCTCGACGACGATGCCGACTACCGCGCCACGCTGGAGCGGATCGACGCCTTCGTCGCCGACACCCGGGCGGCGCTGGGCGAGCGCGCGGCGCAGCCTGCCGATCGGGCCTTCCTGCTCGCGCTGCAGCCGGCGCTGGAGGCGCTGGACCGCCCGCTGCACGAGATGTCCCAGGGCGCGTCGGCGCGCGTCGCGCGCCTGCTCGAGGCGCGCGCGCGCACGGTGCGGGCACAGAACCAGCTCGGCCTCGGACTCACGGTCTTCCTGTCGGTGCTGACGCTGGCCTTCGCGGCGATCGCGCTGCGCCAGGTGCGCCAGCTGCGCGAGCGCCGCATCGCGCTCGAGAGCCTGGCCGACAACCTGCGCCAGGCGCGCCGCGACGCCGAGGCGGCGAGCGAGGCCAAGAGCGCCTTCCTCGCCAACATGAGTCACGAGATCCGCACCCCGTTCCACGGCCTGATGGGGATGCTCTCGCTGCTGCGCGAGACCGGGCTCACGCCGCGCCAGATCGACTACCTGCGCACGGCGACCGAGTCGGCCGACCACCTGCTGGCGCTGCTCAACGACATCCTCGACATGTCGCAGCTCGAAAGCGGCCGCGTCACGCTGGCGCCGACCGCGGTCGAGCTGCGCGCGCTGCTGCGCGATGTCGAGGCGCTGATGCGGCCGCAGGCCGGGGCCAAGTCGCTCGCGCTGCACATCGACGCCGATCCCGCGGTGCCCGAGCGCGTGCTGCTCGACGCGACCCGGGTCAAGCAGATCGTCTTCAACCTGCTGTCCAACGCGATCAAGTTCTCGGATCGCGGCGCCGTGGTCCTCGACGTGCGCTGCACGCCCGGGCGGCGCGAACTCGCCTTCGTCGTCAGCGACAGCGGCGTCGGCATGGACGAGGCGACGCTGGCGCACCTGTTCAGCCGCTTCATGCAGGGCGACAGCTCGCGCTCGCGGCGCCATGGCGGCAGCGGGCTCGGGCTCGAGATCTCGCGCAACCTGGCGCGCCTGATGGGCGGCGACATCACGGTGCGCAGCAAGGTCGGCGCGGGCAGCGTCTTCACCTTCACGATGCCGCTGCGGATGCCGCCCGCGGCCGCGGCCCCTGGCGCTGTGCGGCCGCCGGTCGGCGAGCCGATGCCGCGCCTGCGCGTGCTGGTGGCGGAGGACCATCCGGTGAACCGGCAGTACATCGCCGCGCTGCTCGAGAACCTCGGCCACGAGGCCCATTTCAGCGCCGACGGCGAGCAGGCGGTGCGCTCGGCGCGCGAGCATGCCTATGACCTCGTGCTGATGGACCTGCACATGCCGGGGCTCGACGGCGTGGCGGCGACGCGCGCGATCCGCGCCCTGCCCGACCCGGCGCAGTCGACGGTGCCCATCGTCGCGCTCACGGCCGACGCCTTCGAGGAGACGCGCGAGCGCTGCCTGGTCGCCGGGATGAACGATTTCCTGACCAAGCCGGTGAGCCCGCAGAAGCTGCAGACCTCGCTGCGCCGGCTCTTCGGCGCCGCCATCGCCCCCGGCCCCGAAGTGCCGCCGGCCCAGCCCCGGCCCTGGGACGGCCAGCTCCAGACCCTGGTCGACGAGGGCGCGATCCGCATGGCGCTGGAGGCGATGCCGCCGGCACGGCTGGGCCAGATGATCGCGAACTTCCTCGACCAGGGCCCCGAGACCGTCGAGCGCCTGCGCGCCGCGGTGCGCAACGGCCAGCCGCTGGACCTGCGCATCAACGCCCACGCGGCCAAGGGCGCGGCGCTCAACCTCGGCCTGGCCGGCCTGGCCGCGACCGCAACCGCGCTGCAGGAGGGCGCCGCGCACCTGCCGGCGGTCGAGATCGCGCGCCTGGTGCAGCGCTACGAGGCCCAGCTGCCGCTCACGCGGCAGGCCCTGCACGCGCTGGACCTGCCCGGCATTCCGGCGCCCGATGCAGGGCGGCACTGAGAGGACGACAATCACGGCTCCCGCCGCGCCACCGCAAGCCATGAAGCCGCACGACCACGACGACCCGCGCTACCCCGTCCGCAAGACCGACGCCGAATGGCGCGCCGAACTCGACCCGATGCAATACCAGGTCGCCCGCCAGGCCGCCACCGAGCGTCCGTTCAGCGGCCGCTACTGGGACCATTTCGACGCCGGCAGCTACCGCTGCGTCGGCTGCGGCACGCCGCTGTTCGAGTCGGCGACCAAGTTCGACGCCGGTTGCGGCTGGCCGAGCTACTGGCGGCCGATCAACGCCGACGTCGTCGAGCGCGTGCGCGACACCAGCCACGGCATGGTGCGCGTCGAGGTCCGCTGCCAGCGCTGCGGCAGCCACCTCGGCCATGTCTTCGACGACGGTCCGCAACCCACCGGCGAGCGCTATTGCATCAATTCGGCGTCCATCGCCTTCGAGCCCGGGGACGCCAAGTGAGCGCGGCGGCGATCGAGGCGCGCCTGCGCCAGGCGCTCGCGCCGAGCGCGATCGAGGTCGTCGACGACGGCCATCTGCATGTCGGCCATGCCGGCGCGCGCGAGGGCGGGCACTACACCGTGAAGCTGCGCTCGGAGCGCTTCCGCGGCCTCTCGCGCTTGCAGCGGCACCGGCTTGTGTATGATTCCCTGGGTCCTCTTGCCGCCCTGGGCGTGCATGCGCTGGCCGTCCGGGCCTACGCCGCGGACGAGGACAGCTGAGGCCCGCACCGCCGTCCGGCCCCGCGCCGGACGACTTTTTGTTCCCGTGCTGCCGCGTCCGGCGGCCACCCCTGAAAGCCACTTGTCCATGAAGCTGACGAATCCCGCCGCGCGCGCCGCGCTGGCCCTGACTCTTGCTGCGCTGCTGCTGCCGGCAGCGGCCTCGGCGCAGAACATCGCCATCGTCAACGGCAAGCCGGTGCCCAAGTCGCGCGTCGACATGCTGGTCACGCAGGCCGAGCATGCAGGGCAGAAGATCACGCCGGAACAGATGGGCCAGGTGCGCGACCAGGTCGTGCTGCGCGAGATCTTCGCCCAGGAAGCGCAGAAGAAGGGCATCGCCGCGACGCCCGACTTCGCCGCCCAGATGGAGCTGGCGCGCCAGAGCATCCTGATCCGCGAACTGTTCGAGCAGTACAAGGCCAAGCACCCGATCAGCGATGAAGCGGCCAAGGCCGAGTACGACAAGTTCAAGGCCCAGTCCAGCGGCACCGAATACCGCGCCAGCCACATCCTGGTGAAGACCGAGGCCGAAGCCAAGGCGCTGATCGCCAAGATCAACGCCGGCGCCAAGTTCGAGGACGTGGCCAAGGCCAACTCCGAGGACACCGGCTCGGCGGCCAAGGGCGGCGACCTCGATTTCGCCAAGCCCGAGGCCTACGTGCCCGAATTCGCGAATGCGCTCAAGGCGCTGAAGAAGGGCGAGATGACCCAGACCCCGGTGAAGAGCCAGTTCGGCTGGCACATCATCCGCCTGGACGACACGCGCGAAGCCACCTTCCCCGCCTTCGCCGACGTCAAGGCCCAGATCAAGCAGCGCCTGGAGCAGATCGAGCTGCAGAAGTACCAGGAAGAGCTCAAGGACAAGGCCAAGACCGACTACAAGTTCGTCACGATCAAGTAGGCCGCCACGGCGACCTGAGGACGACGGGGCCCGCGGGCCCCGTTCTCGTTGGCGCCGGCCGCGACGGCTACGGCGTCAGCACCGAGCAGCCGGTGGTCTTGCGCGCCTCGAGGTCGCGGTGGGCCTGCGCGACATCGGCCAGCGCGTAGCGCTGGTCGATGCGGATCTTCACCGTGCCGCTGCCGACGACGGCGAACAGGTCGTCGGCCATCTCCTGCGTCGCCTCGCGCGTCGCGATATGCGTGAACAGGGTCTGCCGCGTGACGTAGAGCGAGCCCTTGTTGCCGAGACCGCCGATCGCGAACGGCGGCACCGGCCCCGAGGCATTGCCGAAGCTGACCATGAGGCCGAACGGCCGCAGGCAGTCCAGGCTCTTGTCGAAGGTGTCCTTGCCGATCGAGTCGTAGACGACCTTGACGCCGCGCCCGCCGGTGATCTCCTTGACGCGCGCGACGAAGTCCTCGCTGCGGTAGTCGATGGCATGCGCCGCGCCATGTTCGAGCGCGAGCGCGCATTTGGCCGCGCCGCCGGCGGTGCCGATCAGTTGCAGGCCGAGCGCGCGCGCCCATTGGCAGGCGATCAGCCCGACGCCGCCCGCGGCGGCGTGGAAGAGCACGAAATCACCCGCCTCCAGCCCCTGCACCGGGCGCGAGCGCTTGAGCAGGTATTGCGCCGTCAGCCCCTTGAGCATCATCGCCGCGCCGGTATCGAAATCGATCGCGTCGGGCAGCCGCACGACCTGGCGCGCCGGCATCACGCGGCTGTCGCAATAGGCGCCGGGCGGGTTCGCCGCGTAGGCCGCGCGATCGCCCACCCGCAGGTGGCTCACGCCCTCGCCCACGGCCTCGACGACGCCCGCACCTTCCATCCCCAGTTGCAACGGCAGCGGATTCGAGTACAGGCCGCTGCGCTGGTAGACATCGATGAAGTTGAGCCCGCATGCCTGGTGACGGATGCGGATCTCGCCGGGGCCGGGGTCGCCGACCTCGACCTCGACGAGTTTCATCTGCTCGGGTCCGCCAAAGGCGGTGATCTGGATGGCGCGCGACATCGGGTCTCCTCGGTGGATGCGAAGGGCGAATTTAAGCGATGCAGCGGCGCGGCGCTCGCACCCCGAACCGTGGCACCATGCCATCGATCATGAAGCGCTTGCTGCAGGCCCCCAACCTCGCCCTGGCCACGCTGTGGGCCGACCAGCTCAGCGGCGCCGGCATCGCGGCGACGGTGCAGCGCGCCTACGCCAGCGGTATCGCCGGCGAGATCCCGCCCGACCAGTCCTTGCCCGAGGTCTGGGTCATCGACGCGGCCGACCATGGCCGCGCCCAGTCCCTGCTGCACGAACTGCGCCACCGTCCGCACCGGCATTGGCTTTGCGCGGCCTGCGGCGAAAGTGTCGACGGGCCGTTCGATCAATGCTGGAACTGCGGCGCGATGGCGCCGGGCGGCTGAATTCCGCGCCGCTGCGGCGGCGCCCCGGCGCGCCCGCAGCGCAGCACGTTCGATGGCCGCGCGGCGCGGCTGCCGGGCACAGGCGGTGCGCCCTCGGCGATGCCGCGCGCGCCGCGGCGAAACCCGGAGCACCGCTCGTGAATTAAGACCGCTTGGCGCATCGGCGACGACCGATGCCGATCCTGGCCGCCCGCGTTACGTCTGCCTACATGCGAGCCCTCAGTCTGCCCGAGCCTGTGGCGAAATCCAGGCCGTCACCTGAGGCCTTGGCCATTCCCAGTCACCGATCGTTGCCACATCACCCGACATGACACGCATGACCCGCCCGCCCTTCCGCCTCGCCTGCGCTGCCGCCTTGTACCTTGCCGGCGCCGCCATTCCCGTCGCCTGCGCGCAATCTGTCGTCAACCCGGGGGGATTCGCTCCTGGACGCATCCTCGTCGAACCGGTCGCCGGGCTGCCGGCGCAGGCGCTGAACAAGATCCTGAATGCGGTCGGCGGCAACGCGACGCGCATCGGCAGGGGGGCGATACGGGTGGTCGATCTGCAGACGGTCGGCAACGAGAAGGCGATCGTGGCCCGGTTGGCGCACAACCCGTTCCTCCGCTTTGCCGAACTCGATCGCCGGGTTGCGTCCAGCTTCATCCCGAACGATCCCTATTACGGCAGCCAGTGGCATCTGGCCCAGATCGGTGCGCCAACGGCCTGGGATTCGACGCAGGGCGCCGGCGTCACGATTGGTATTTGCGACAGCGGCGTGATGCCGAACCATCCCGACCTCCAAGCAAACCTCGTACCAGGATGGAACTTCGTTGCCAACAGTAATAGCACGGCCGATGTCTACGGGCACGGCACGGCGGTCGCCGGAACCGCGGCGGCCATCGTGAACAACGGCGTGGGCGTCGCCGGCGTCGCGGGGGCGGCGCAGATCATGCCCCTGGTCGTCACGGATTCCACTGGCTACGCCTACTACAGCACGATCGCGAGCTGCGTGACCTATCTGGCCGACCACGGCGTACGCATCGCCAACGCCAGCTTCGAAACCGCGTTCACGAGCGCCGCCGTGCAGAGCGCTGGCAGCTACCTCAAGAGCAAGAACGGCCTGCTCATCACCTCGGCGGGCAACTACGGCACGCTGAATTCGACGCCCGCATTGACTTCGATGATCCCGGTGTCGGCCACCGACAGCACCGACACGATTACCAGCTGGTCCAGCTACGGACCCTATGTCGCGCTCTCGGCGCCCGGGCAGAACATCTACACGACGACGTGGAACGGCGGCTACGGCAGCTGGTGGGGGACTTCGTTCTCCAGCCCCATCGTCGCCGGCGTTGCCGCAATGATGATGTCGATCAATCCGGCGCTGTCCAACGCCCAGGTCGAGAGCCTGCTCTATGCGACCGCGGTCGACCTCGGCGCGCCCGGCCGGGACATCTATTACGGCTACGGGCGGGTGAATGCCGCCGCAGCCGTGGCCGCCGCCCGGTCTGCGGTGGCCACCGACACGATACCGCCGACGGCATCGATCAGCGCGCCGCTGGCCGGATCGACCGTGAGCGCCCTGGTCACCGTCGGTGTCAACGCAACCGACAACGTCGGGGTGACCAAGGTCGTGCTGCTGGCCAACGGCAAGGCCGTGGCCACCGATACGGCAAGCCCCTGGCAGTTCAGCTGGGATTCCACGTCGGTGGCCAACGGCACGGCCACGTTGAGCGCGCAGGCCTACGATGCGGCCGGCAACGTCGGCACCTCGGCGCCCGTGAGCGTGACGGTGAACAACGCATCGGTGCCGAGCACCACCCCACCGACCATCCGCGTGACAAATCCAGGCAACGGTAGCAAGGTCAGCGGCATGACCGCCGTGGCCACTTCGGCCACCGATGTGCTGGGCGCCGCGGCGATCTCGCAATGGCTGTACATCGACACCAGGCTCGTGGCCACCGGCAGCGGATCGTCGATCAGCTACAACTGGAACACGAAGAAGGTCAGCGCCGGCAGCCACACGATCATGGCGGTGGCGCAGGACACGGCAGGCAACAAGGCCTCGTCCACGATTCAGGTCACGAAGTAGGCGCGGCGGCTGGGCCGCGACATCGGCATAGGGGGTCTCCATCATAGGAGGCGCCCCTGCCACATCACCCGGCATGCGGGTCCGCACCGGGCGGTTCGAGAGTTTGAGGTCACGGGAGTCGCGGCACGCCCAGCCTGTCGAAGTAGTCGATGGTCAGCACGCTTTTGAGCAGACGGTCGCTTCCAGCCCAGCAGATACGGGCGCAGCCGCTGCACCGCTTGTTCCAGGCTGCGCCCGCCCGAGCGCCGTGTGAATTGCCGGATGCGGGCCTTGAAGTCGTCCATGGCCTTGTGGGCCACGGCACATTTGACTTCACGGCCCTTGGCCACCCACAGCTCGTAGCCCCAGAACTTGCGCCCCAGGGCGCTGCCCACCGCGCCGGAACACTTTGGCCAGCAGTGGGGACAGCGGCCCGCCTTGCGGCGTGCCCAGGTGGCGCTCGACCACCACCCCGCCATCCATGATCCCGGCATTCAGGTACGCACGCACCAGCCGGATCACTCCGGCATCGTCGATGCGCTTGCGCAACCGGTCGATCACGATGTCGTGGTTGACCCGGTCGAAGAACTTCGCCAGGTCCACGTCCACCACCACGCGCCTGCCCGCTTGCAAGTACGCCCGCGCGGCCTTGACCGCGTCGTGCGCACGCCGCCCAGGACGGAACCCGTGGCTGTGTTCGCTGAAGCTGGGGTCAATCAGGGGTTGCAGCACTTGCAGCAGCGCCTGCTGGATCAGCCGATCCAGCACCGTGGGGATGCCCAGCCCGCGCTGGCTCCCGTCCGGCTTGGGAATCATCACCCTTCGCACCGGCTGGGGCCGGTACGTCCCCGCCAGCAGAGCCTGGCGGGTCTGCGTCCAACTCGTAGGCCGCAGTTGGGCCGTGCGCTCTATGTCGAGCCCCCCCCCCGGATCGCTCCGGCTTCTGACGCATGGCCTTTGACATCCCCATGTCTTCGGTCACTCACTCGCGCTCGGCCCTTCGCCCTTTCGGTACGGTCTCAGCGGCCCCCCACTCGGACTACTCCGACCTCTGCTGACTTCTCGCTCCGGCACGGGCCGCCGGGCTTTCACCCACAAGGCGAGATCTCCCCGGGTAAGAACGCACTCCTTCGCTGCACAACCGCCGGATCTACGCCACCTCGCCTTGATCACGAGAGCTTCGCGGTTCTTGGCCCGCTTGCCTTGCTCCGCAGCGCCTTCTAGCCGCTTCTTGTTCACCGGCTCGCAGTTTCGCTCCACGCTTCCTTCCCCCATTCGGTCACCCTCATGCAGTTGCGCTTCGCTTCGTTCGCTGTGATCTGACCTTGCCCCTGGAATCCGTATCCCATAGCCGAGTCACGAATTGGCACTCTTGGCCTGAGCCGCATGCCAGTTTTGCTCGAACTGCATCGGGCTGACGTAGGCCAGCGTCGAGTGCAGTCGGGCATGGTTGTACCAGAGC
>JAGWVB010000357.1 GCA_018971105.1 Burkholderiales bacterium | reverse complement strand
GGCGCCGAGGCCGCGCCAGAAGCCGGTCCAGGGACGCGCCAGCATCGCCCCGCGCGCCAGCGGCGGCATGCTGGGGCCGTAGCGGCGGGTCGACGCGATCGGCGTCACGGATGGGGGATGACGCAGGTCCATGTTTCGCTCAGCGTGTCTTGGTCATGTTGGAGAAAGGCGCGCAGCTCGGCCGGCGCGCCGGCCGCGTCGGGTGCCACGCGCAGCGTCATGCGCCAGGCCCCGGTGGCCTCGACGCGGAAGACGTTCGTCTCGACGATGCGCGCATGCGCGGCGCTGACGACGGCGCGCACCTTGGCGTCGGGCGCCAGCGCGGCCAGCGCCGGGCCCTCGAAATCGACGACGTATTGCTGCTCGCCCGGCGCCAGCGTCCAGTAGCCGCTGCCCACGCGCGTCTGCGTCACCCAGGCGCCGGGCGGACGCTGCTGCTGCGCGCCCTGCCAGCGCATCTCGTAGGCGATGTCGAGCGCCGCGCCGGGTGCCGGCGCCTGCGCCGGCACCCAGTAGGCGACGATGTTGTCGTTCGTCTCGTCGGCGGTCGGCAGCTGCACCAGCTCGACCCGCCCCGGACCCCAGTCGCCGTGCGGCGTGATCCAGACGCTGGGGCGGCGCTCGTAGCGCGCCTCGGCGTCCTCGTAGGCGGCGAAGCGGCGCTCGCGCTGCATGAGCCCGAAGCCGCGCAATGAAGTCAGCGCGAACGAGGTCGTGAGCGGCTGCGCCGGGTCGATGAGCGGGCGCCACAGCCACTCGCCGTCGCCGCCGGCGATCATGAGGCCGTCGGAATCGTGCACCGCGGGGCGGAAATCGCCCGCCCGCGGCTGGTTCGGCCCGGAGAGGAACATGCTCGTCAGCGGCGCCAGCCCCAGCGTCGTCACGCCGGCGCGCAGGAACAGGCGCGCGCGCACCTCGATGCGCGTCTCGACCCCGGGAAACACCTCGAAGCGGTAGGCGCCGGCGGCGCGCTTCGAATCGAGCCGCGCCAGGATCACGATCGACTTCGCCTGCGGCGCCGGCTTCTCGATCCAGAACGCGGTCAGGCGCGGGAATTCCTCGGCCTGCGGCGTGTCCAGCGCGAGCGCGCGCGCCGACAGGCCGTAGCCCTGGCCGCCGCCGAGGGCCCGGAAATAGCTCGCGCCGAGGAAGACGATGAGCTCGTCCTTGTAGTCCGGGCGGTTGAGCGCGTAATGGATGCGCAGGCCGGCGACGCCGAGCTCGCCCCAGTCCGCCGGATGCAGGTGGTTGGCGCCGTAGTCGAAGTCGCTGCGGTCGAAGCGCAGCGGGTGCACGACGCCGCGGGCATCGACCTCGGCCACGCGCACCGGCTCGTTCTGGGCCGTACCGGCATGGAAGAACTGGACCTCGAACGGCAGCTGCTCGCCATGCCAGAGCGCGTGGTCGGGCCGGTAGCGGATGTCGCGGTACTGGTCGTAGCTGAGCGCGGCGAGCTCGGCCGGCAGCGCCGCGTCGTGCGCGGCATAGGGGGCGGCGGCGGCGGCCTGGGCGCGCGCCGCGACAGCGTCGAAGCCGAAGGCCTGCGCGGCGCCGGCGGCGGCCAGCAGCGCGAGCGCGAACAGCCCGCGCGACAGCCCGCGGACCCGCGTGGGCAGGGAGAGGGGCAGGGCCAGGACCGCAGGGGCGCGCATGGGCGGTCCCAACGCAAGCCCCGTGCCAGAGCCGGAATCCCTTGCGGATCAACCACTTGCCTGCGGCGGCGCGGGCCGCGGCGGGGGCCGGCTGTCGGGTCCTGGCGACAGCGCCGGCCTGCGCGCGGCGTGCCGGGCCCGCCGCAACCGGCCGGCGCCCGCGCGCGGCGCGCGAATTCCGCGCCGAACGGCCCTGTCGCTATTCGGCGACAGACGGGTCGCCGCGGAACAGACCGGGGGTCAGGCCATGCTTCTGCAGCAGGCGGTAGAACTCGGTGCGGTTGCGGTCGGCCAGGCGCGCGGCATCGGCGACGTTGCCGTCCGTCATCTTGAGCAGGCCGACGAGGTACTCATGCTCGAAGCGCTGGCGCGCCTCGGTGTAGTTGAGCACCGGCAGCGCCGGCACGCGCAGCGCGCGCTGCACGAGCGCGAGCGGGATGATGGGCGCGGTGGCGAGCGCGCTCACCTGCTCGACGACGTTGTGCAGCTGGCGCACATTGCCCGGCCAGGCCGCGCTGGCCAGCGCCTTCAGCGCCTCGGGCGCGTAGCCGTTGATGTTCTTGCCGTACTTGGCCGCCAGCTTGGCGAGGAAATGCTGGGCCAGCAGCGGGATGTCCTCGCGCCGCTCGGCCAGCGTCGGCAGCTGCAGCGAGACGACGTTGAGGCGGTAGTACAGGTCCTCGCGGAACTGGCCCTCGGCCAGCGCCGCCTCGAGGTCGCGGTGCGTGGCCGAGACGATGCGCACGTCGACCGGCAGCGATGCCGACGCGCCCACCGGACGCACGCGCCGCTCCTGCAGCACGCGCAGCAGCTTGACCTGCAGCGCGCCCGGCATGTCGCCGATCTCGTCCAGGAACAGCGTGCCGCCCTGGGCGGCCTGGAACAGCCCGCGGTGGTTCGCGATGGCGCCGGTGAAGGCGCCCTTGACATGGCCGAAGAGCTCGGACTCGAGCAGGTTCTCGGGGATCGCGCCGCAGTTGACGGCGACGAAGGGCCGCAGCGCGCGCGGGCTGGCGCGGTGGATCGCCTGCGCCAGCAGCTCCTTGCCGCTGCCGCTCTCGCCGCGGATCAGCACGCTGGCGTCGGAGGCGGCGACGAGCTGCGCCTCGGCGAGCAGCTCGGCCATGCGGTTCGAGCGGCTGACGATGGCCGCGCGCCAGCCCGCGTCGGCGCTCGAGGCCGGCTGCGGCGGCGCGCTCAGCGCCAGCGCCTGCGCGATCTGGTCGAGCAGCGCCTTGCCGTCGAACGGCTTCGTGAGATAGGTGTAGACGCCGCGCGAGGTCGCGGCGACGGCGTCGGGGATGGTGCCATGGGCCGTGAGCAGGATCACCGGCAGCGCCGCGTGGCGGGCGCGGATCGCCTCGAACAGCGACATCCCGTCCTTGCCCGGCAGCTGCACGTCGCTGAGCACGAGCTGGGGCGGGTCGATCGCGATCTGCGCCAGCGCCGCCTCGGCCGATTCGACCGCCGTGACGCGGTAGCCGGCGGCCGCCAGCCGCATCGAGAGCAGGCGCAGCAGGTCGGCGTCGTCGTCGACGAGCAGCACATGCGCGGCGACGCTCACGGCAGCGGCCTCGAGGCGGCGCCGGGCGGCCGCGTGACGAGGCTGCGCTCGATCGCCTTCAGAGCCGCCAGCTTCTCGTTCGCCTGGTCGAGCCGGCGCTGGGTCTCGCGCAGCTGCTGGTTCAGGCGCTCGATCTGGTCGTCGCTGCGGCGCTGGTCGGCGATGCGCGCGGCGAGCCAGCGCGCCGGTGCCTGCCAGGGCCGCGATGCCTCGCCCTCGTCCTTGAGCAGCGCCTCGAGCAGGGCCTGCGCGCGCGCGAGGTCGCCCGGTGCGCGCTCCAGCGCCAGCGCCAGCGCGAGGTCGACCGCCGCCGCCGGC
>JAGWVB010000066.1 GCA_018971105.1 Burkholderiales bacterium | reverse complement strand
GCGCCGCCGGCCACGGCCGCGCTCGCGTGCACGCCGGGAACGACGCGCGGCAGCGCCGCCTGCGTCGCCGCGAACAGCGCGGCGTCGCTCGCCGTCGCCGCCTGCGCCGGCACGCTCAGCGCGAAGTCGCCGCTCTGCGGCACGCAGACGTCCTTGCACACCAGCCATTCGGCGTGCAGCTTGACGTCGAGCGCGTCGCCGCTGAAGCCGGCCGGCACCGTCACCGCCACCGGCAACAGCAGCCGGCCCTCGTAGCCGTAGTTCAGCAGCGGGCCGATCGGCAGCTGCCGCGGTGTCGGCCATTCGATCTCGCCGGCGCTGAACCCGGGCGGCAGCGTCCAGGTCAGTGTCGTCGGCAGGCCCGAATCGCCCGGGTTCTTCCAGTAGGTGTGCCAATGCGGCTGGTGGTCGATCTTCAGTCCCAGCCACAGCGGCTTGCCGGCGACGACGCCGTCAGGCGCCTGGGCGACGAGCTCGGCGCGCACCTGGTCGGTCGTGACGACGGCGCCCGCCAGCGCGGCGCGGGCGGCGCCCGGGTAGGCGAACGATGCGGCGGCAAGCCACGCGGCGACGAGGAGGGTGGGCGATTTCATGTGGCGCGTTGGAGGGTCGGGCCCGGACTCGGTTCCCGGGCCGGACCGCCATTGTGCGGCGAGCGCCGCATCGCCGTCGTTTCGTACCGCGCTGTAACCGCGGCGCCACAAGCGCGCGCCCACCGCCCCGGGATTCGGTCGGCTTCGGGTTTCTTCGTATAATCCCGAGGCTTTGCCGACCTCAAACGAAGCCATGGCGATCGAAACGAAAGACGAGCGCCGAGGCGTCGAACAAGATGAGGCGGCCGCGCAGGACCGGGCCTTCAAGCCCTGGACCAGGGAGCAAGCGCAGGCCTTGCGCCTGAAGGACCCGCCGCTGTCGCCGTGGCATGTCCTGATGGTGCAGGTCTGGGTCGGTGTGGTGGTGGCGCTGTTCGCGGCGCTGCTGACGAGAAAACAGGAGGCAGGGTGGTCGGCGCTCTACGGCGCGGCCACGGTGGTGATCCCGGGCGCCTTGATGGCGCGCGGGATGACCAGCAAGCTCAGCAGCATGACGCCCGGCACGAGTGCCGTCAGTTTCATGTTGTGGGAGGCAGTCAAGATCGCGGTCTCGGTCGCCATGCTGGTGCTGGCGCCGAAGATCGTGCAACACCTGAACTGGCTGGCGCTGCTGGCGGGACTGGTGTTGTGCCTGAAGGTGTACTGGCTTGCGCTGTTGTGGCGCGGCCGATCGAAATCGAAATGACGAGAGACCATGGCCGCTGAAGAACACGCCGCAGAACTCGCCCTCACGCCGGGCGAGTACATCGTCCATCACCTGACGCACCTGAACAACAAGCCCTTCACCGGCACCTTCGACCTCAGCGTCGTGAGCTGGGATTCGGTCTTCTTCGCCATCCTGCTCGGCGTCACCGGCTGCTGGCTGCTGTGGCTGGGCGCACGCAAGGCGACCTCGGGCGTGCCGGGCCGCTTCCAGGCCGCGATCGAGATCATGTTCGAGATGGTCGAGAACGAGGCCAAGGGCATCGTCCACAACGCGACCAGCCGCAAGCTCGTCGCCCCGCTCGCGCTCACCGTCTTCATCTGGGTCGTGCTGCTGAACGCGATGGACCTGCTGCCGGTCGACCTGCTGCCCTACATCTGGCAGCACCTCTACGCCGCCCTCGGCGGCGACCCGCACCACGCCTACCTGCGCGTCGTGCCGACAGCCGACCTCTCGGTGACGATGGGCCTGTCGATCTCGGTGCTGCTGATCTGCCTGGCCTACAACATCAAGATCAAGGGCCTGGGCGGCTGGGGCCACGAACTGATCACCGCGCCCTTCGGCGACCACTGGCTGCTCTACCCGGTGAACCTGGCGATGCAGATCATCGAGTTCATCGCCAAGACCGTCTCGCACGGCATGCGGCTGTTCGGCAACATGTACGCCGGCGAGCTCATCTTCCTGCTCATCGCGCTGCTCGGCGGCGCCTTCACTTTCACGCTCGGCGGCTTCGGCCTCGCGGCGCTGCAGATCTTCGCCGGCTTCTGCTGGGCCGTGTTCCACATCCTGATCATCATCCTGCAGGCCTTCGTGTTCATGATGCTCACGCTCGTGTACATCGGTCAGGCGCACGACGCGCATTGAACGTCCTCTTCCGCTTTTCGCCCCTTTCCTCTTAAACAACTTCATCCTCTAGGAGTCATCATGGAAGTCATCAGCTTTGTCGCCCTGGCCGCCGGCCTGATCATCGGTCTCGGCGCCGTCGGTGCCTGTATCGGCATCGGCATCATGGGCAGCAAGTACCTCGAGTCGGCCGCGCGCCAGCCCGAGCTGATGGGCGAACTGCAGACCAAGATGTTCCTGCTCGCCGGCCTGATCGACGCGGCCTTCATCATCGGCACCGGCATCGCGCTGTGGTTCGCCACCGCCAACCCGTTCCTGGGTCAGATCGCCAACCTGCCGAAGTGATGGCGCTGGGGCCGCGCGCGTCGCGGTCCCGCCAGTCGCCGCCCTGCGCTGCCGGGGCGGACCCATCCGTCACCGCGATCGAGGCAATCAATTGAGCATCACCGGTACCCTCATCATCCAGATCATCGTGTTCGCACTGCTGGTGTGGTTCACGATGAAATTCGTCTGGCCGCCGATCACCACGGCGCTCGACGAGCGTGCGCGCAAGATCGCCGACGGCCTGTCGGCCGCCGACAAGGCCAAGAGCGAACTCGCCGTCGCCAACAAGCGCGTCGAGCAGCAGCTCTCCGCCGCCCGCGACGACGCGACCAAGCGCCTGGCCGACGCCGACCGCCTGGCGCAGCAGATCGTCGAGGAAGCCAAGGGCAAGGCGACGATCGAAGGCGAGAAGATCATCGCCGCCGCCCGCGCCGAGGCCGAGCAGGAATCGGTCAAGGCCCGCGAGGCGCTGCGCGAGCAGGTCGCCGGACTCGCCGTCAAGGGCGCCGAGCAGATCCTGCGCCGCGAGGTGAATCCGGCCGTCCACGCCGATTTGCTGTCGCGACTCAAGGCGGAGCTCTGAAATGGCTGAACTGGCGACCATCGCAAGGCCCTACGCCGAAGCGCTGTTCAGTTCGGCCGGTGCATCGGCGGCGGCCTTCAAGCCGCAGGTCGAAGGCCTGGCCGCGCTCGCGGCGAACCCCGAGTTGCGCCAGTTCGCCGACAACCCGAAGGTCAGCGCGACCCAGGTCTTCGACCTCGTCGCCGGCGTCGCGCTGCAGCGCGGCCTGACGCTCGATCCGAAGATCGGCAATCTGCTGCGCACGGTGATCGAGAACGGCCGGCTCGCCGCGCTGCCCGAGGTCGCGTCGCAGTTCGGCGCGCTCGTCAACGGCAGCACCGGCGTGTCGGACGCGACGATCCACAGCGCCTTCCCGATCGACGCCGACCAGCTTCGCGACGTCGTCGCGGCGCTCGAGAAGCGCTTCGGCCGCAAGCTCAATGCCCAGGTGGAAATCGCCCCCGAGTTGATCGGCGGCATCCGCGTTGCGGTCGGCGACGAGGTGCTCGACACCTCGGTGCGCGCCCGTCTCGATCAGATGAAAGCTGCGCTGACCGCCGCCTGACGGCGAGCACGGCGCACCCAGGAGAATCGCATGAACCTGAATCCCGCAGAAATTTCCGAGCTGATCAAGAGCCGCATCGAAGGCCTTGCCGTCTCGGCCGACATCAAGAACCAGGGCACCGTCGTGTCCGTCACCGACGGCATCGTGCGCGTGCACGGCCTGTCCGACGTGATGGCCGGCGAAATGCTGGAATTCCCGCCCACGGCGGCCGGCGTGGCGACCTACGGCCTGGCGCTGAACCTCGAGCGCGACTCGGTCGGCGCGGTCATCCTGGGCGAGTACGAGCACATCTCCGAAGGCGACACCGTGAAGTGCACGGGCCGCATCCTGGAAGTGCCGGTCGGCCCCGAGCTGATCGGCCGCGTCGTCAACGCGCTCGGCCAGCCGATCGACGGCAAGGGCCCGATCAACGCCAAGATGACCGACGTGATCGAGAAGGTCGCCCCGGGCGTGATCGCGCGCAAGAGCGTCGACCAGCCGGTGCAGACCGGCCTCAAGTCGATCGACTCGATGGTGCCGATCGGCCGCGGCCAGCGCGAGCTGATCATCGGCGACCGCCAGACCGGCAAGACCGCGGTCGCGATCGACGCCATCATCAACCAGAAGGGTCAGAACATGACCTGCGTCTACGTCGCGATCGGCCAGAAGGCTTCGTCGATCAAGAACGTGGTGCGCGCCCTGGAAGCCAACGGCGCGATGGACTACACCATCGTCGTCGCCGCCAGCGCCAGCGAATCGGCGGCGATGCAGTACGTCTCGGCCTATTCGGGCTGCACGATGGGCGAGTACTTCCGCGATCGCGGCCAGGACGCGCTGATCATCTATGACGACCTGTCCAAGCAGGCCGTCGCCTACCGCCAGGTCTCGCTGCTGCTGCGCCGCCCGCCGGGCCGCGAAGCCTACCCCGGCGACGTGTTCTATCTCCACAGCCGTCTGCTCGAGCGCGCCGCGCGCGTCAACGCCGACTATGTCGAGGCCTTCACCAAGGGCGAGGTCAAGGGCAAGACGGGTTCGCTGACGGCGCTGCCGATCATCGAGACCCAGGCCGGCGACGTCTCGGCCTTCGTGCCGACGAACGTGATCTCGATCACCGACGGCCAGATCTTCCTCGAAACCTCGCTGTTCAACGCCGGCATCCGTCCCGCCATCAACGCCGGCATCTCGGTGTCGCGGGTCGGCGGTGCGGCGCAGACGAAACTCATCAAGAGCCTGTCGGGCGGCATCCGTACCGACCTGGCGCAGTACCGCGAACTCGCGGCCTTCGCCCAGTTCGCGAGCGACCTCGACGCGGCCACGCGCAAGCAGCTCGACCGCGGTGCCCGCGTCACCGAGCTGCTCAAGCAGCCGCAATACTCGCCGCTGCCGATCAGCCTCATGGCCGCGACGCTGTACGCCGTCAACAAGGGCTATGTCGACGACCTCGACGTCAAGCGCGTCCTCGCTTTCGAGCATGGCCTGCACCAGCACCTGAAGTCGAGCCACGCGGCCCTGCTGGCCAAGCTGGAGAACGACAAGGCGATGGACAAGGGTGCCGAAGAGGAACTCGGCAACGCGATCGCGGCGTTCAAGAAGTCCTTCGCTTGACCATGCCCACCCCCGGAGCGGCTGACGCCGCTTCCCCCTCGAGGGGGCGACCCCAGCGGCCCGGCAAAGCCGGTTCCGCGGCGTCTGCTTGATTGGAGTAATCGATGGCAGTCGGAAAAGAGATACGCGGCAAGATCAAATCGGTGGAGAACACCAAGAAGATCACCAAGGCCATGGAAATGGTTGCCGCGAGCAAGATGCGCAAGGCGCAGGAGCGCATGCGCGCGGCGCGGCCCTATGCCGACAAGGTGCGCAACATCGCGGCCAACCTGGCGCAGGCGAACCCGGAATACCGCTCGCCCTACCAGCGCAGCGGCGGCGACGCGAAGGCCGTCGGCTTCATCGTCGTGACCACCGACAAGGGCCTGTGCGGCGGCCTCAACACCAACGTGCTGCGCGCCGTCACGGTCAAGATGAAGGACGTGCAGGCGGCCGGCAACGGCATCCAGGCGGTGGCGATCGGCAACAAGGGCTTCGGCTTCCTGAACCGCATCGGCGCCAACGTCGTCAGCCACGCGATCCAGCTCGGCGACGCGCCGCAGCTCGACAAGCTGATCGGCCCGGTGAAGGTCATGCTCGACGCCTTCGTCGCCGGCAAGCTCGACGCCGTCCACCTCTGCTACACGAAGTTCATCAACACGATGAAGCAGGAGCCGATGGTCGAGCAGCTGCTGCCGCTGCCGGCCGCCAAGCTCGAGCAGAGCGCGGCCGAGAAGAGCCAGCATGGCTGGGACTACATCTACGAGCCCGATCCGGCCACCGTCATCGACGAGCTGATGCAGCGCTACATCGAGGCGCTGGTCTACCAGGCCGTGGCCGAGAACATGGCCAGCGAGCAGAGCGCGCGCATGGTCGCGATGAAGGCGGCGACCGACAACGCCGGCACGCTGATCGGCGAGCTCAAGCTCATCTACAACAAGACGCGGCAGGCGGCGATCACGAAGGAACTCTCCGAGATCGTCAGCGGCGCGGCCGCCATCGGCGGCTGAGCGCCGCCACCCGAATTCAGCGTATCAAGTCAGAAGGATCATGAAATGACCAGCACTCAGGCTCAAGGCAAGATCGTCCAGTGCATCGGCGCGGTGGTGGACGTCGAGTTCCCGCGCGACAAGATGCCGCGCGTCTACGACGCGCTCAAGCTCGAAGGCAGCGCGCTCACGCTCGAGGTGCAGCAGCAGCTCGGCGACGGCGTCGTGCGCACGATCGCGCTCGGCTCGTCCGACGGCCTGCGCCGCGGGCTGATGGTCAGCAACACCGGCGCCGCGATCACCGTGCCGGTCGGCAAGGCGACGCTGGGCCGCATCATGGACGTGCTCGGCAACCCGATCGACGAGCGCGGCCCGGTGAGCCAGGAGCTGACGGCGCAGATCCACCGCAAGGCCCCGGCCTACGACGAGCTGAGCCCGTCGCAGGAACTGCTCGAGACCGGCATCAAGGTCATCGACCTGATCTGCCCCTTCGCCAAGGGCGGCAAGGTCGGCCTGTTCGGCGGTGCCGGCGTCGGCAAGACCGTCAACATGATGGAGCTGATCAACAACATCGCGAAGGCCCACTCGGGCCTGTCGGTGTTCGCCGGCGTCGGCGAGCGCACGCGCGAGGGCAACGACTTCTATCACGAGATGGCCGATTCGGGCGTCGTCAACCTCGAGAGCCTGGGCGAGAGCAAGGTGTCGATGGTCTACGGCCAGATGAACGAGCCGCCGGGCAACCGCCTGCGCGTCGCGCTGACCGGCCTCACGATCGCCGAATCGTTCCGCGACGAGGGCCGCGACGTGCTGTTCTTCGTCGACAACATCTACCGCTACACGCTGGCCGGCACCGAGGTCTCGGCGCTGCTGGGACGCATGCCTTCGGCGGTGGGCTACCAGCCGACGCTGGCCGAGGAAATGGGCCGCCTGCAGGAGCGCATCACCTCGACCAAGGTCGGCTCGATCACATCGATCCAGGCCGTCTACGTCCCTGCCGACGACCTGACCGACCCGTCGCCGGCGACGACCTTCGCCCACCTTGACGCCACCGTCGTGCTGTCGCGCGACATCGCCTCGCTCGGCATCTACCCCGCCGTCGACCCGCTCGACAGCACGAGCCGCCAGGTCGACCCGAACGTCGTCGGCGAGGAGCACTACAGCACGACGCGCGCGGTGCAGGCGACGCTGCAGCGCTACAAGGAACTGCGCGACATCATCGCCATCCTGGGCATGGACGAGCTGAGCCCCGAGGACAAGCTGGCCGTGAGCCGCGCGCGCAAGATCCAGCGCTTCCTCAGCCAGCCCTTCCACGTCGCCGAGGTCTTCACCGGCAGCCCGGGCAAGTACGTGCCGCTGAAGGAGACGATCCGCGGCTTCAAGATGATCGTCGCCGGCGAATGCGACGCGCTGCCCGAGCAGGCCTTCTACATGGTCGGCACCATCGACGAGGCCTTCGAGAAGGCCAAGAAGATCAATTGAGACCCCCCGAAGCGCCTGCGGCGCTCCCCCCGGGGGGGCGCCGCCAGCGGCCCGGCGAAGCCGGTTCCGCGGCGGCTGCTTGAGACGCGTGCGCAATCGGAACACTGACGAGGAATAGCAATGGCGACCATCCATGTCGACGTCGTCTCGGCCGAGGAGAGCATCTTCTCGGGCGAGGCCAAGTTCGTCGCCCTGCCGGGCGAGAACGGCGAGCTCGGCATCCTGCCGCGCCACACGCCGCTGATCACGCGCATCAAGCCGGGCGCGGTGCGCATCGAGCGCGCCGACAACAACGAAGAGGAATTCGTCTTCGTCGCCGGCGGCATCCTCGAGGTCCAGCCGGGCACGGTGACGGTGCTCGCCGACACGGCGATCCGCGGCAAGGACCTCGACGAGGCCAAGGCCACCGAGGCCAAGAAGCGGGCCGAGGAAGCGATGAAGAACGCCAAGAGCGACATCGACCTGGCCGCGGCGCAGGGCGAATTCGCCGCGATGGCGGCGCAACTGGCCGCGATCCAGAAGCTGCGCCGGAAATAGGCCGGCCGCCGCTGCCGCCCGCGAACCCGCCGCGCCGCAAGGCCCGGCGGGTTCGTCCTTCAGGGCCTGCCGCGCGGCGCGAGAATCGGGCCATCGCGGCACTCGGGAGCGGACATGGGCGAGGGCAGGATTTCCAGGCAGTCCTACGCGCAGCAGATGCTGCCGCTGGAGCTCGAGCTCAACGCCGTCGCGCGCTGGCTGCAGCACAGCGGGCAGCGCCTGCTCGTGCTGTTCGAGGGCCGCGACACGGCGGGCAAGGGCGGCGTCATCAGCGCGATCGCGCAGACGCTGAACCCGCGCCAATGCCGCGTCGTGGCGCTGCCTCGGCCCGACGAACGGGAGCGCGGCGAATGGTATTTCCAGCGCTACGTGCCGCACCTGCCGGCGGCGGGCGAGATCCGGCTCTTCGACCGCAGCTGGTACAACCGCGCCGGCGTCGAGCGCGTGATGGGCTATGCCACCGAGGCCCAGGTCGCGGCTTTCCTGAAGCAGGCGCCGGTGTTCGAGCGCCTGCTCGTCGACGACGGCATCCTGCTCTTCAAATACTGGCTCACGGTCGACCAGGCGCAGCAGGAAAAGCGTTTCGCCGACCGGCTGCGCGATCCGCTCAAGCGCTGGAAGTTCTCCGAGGTCGACGCCCAGGCGCGCACGAAATACGCCGCCTACGGCCATGCCCGCGACGCCATGCTCGAAGCGACGCACAAGCGCCGGGCGCCCTGGACCCTGGTCGATTTCAACGACCAGCGGCGCGGCCGGCTGACGCTCATCCGCGACCTGCTGTCGCGCCTGCCCGACTACCAGCTGCCCGAGATCGCGGCCACCTTGCCGCCGCTGGCGCGTGCGCCGCGCAAGGAGCGTTTTCGCGGTCCGCTGCGGCCGATCTGAGGACGACCGGCCTCAGCCCGGACCACGGAGGGTCCGGTCCTTCGACCAGCGCTCGCGAGTCCGCAGGGACTCGCTCGGTCCGGCCTCAGCCCGGACCACGGAAGGTGGGATCCTGCGACCAGCACTCGCGAGTCCGCAGGGAGGACTCGCTCGGTCCGGCATCAGCACGGCTTGAGGGCCTGCAGATAGGCGATCGGGTCTTCCGAGAGCCCCTGGCCCGAATCGACCGTCGGCCGCAGCACCTGCTCGAGCAGCGCGCGCTCGCCGGCGTCGAACTCGCGCTCGAACAGCTCGCCCAGCGAGGGCGCCCAGGGATGCGGCGCGACGCCGAGGAAGATCTCCCAGTTCGGCACCTTGCTCGGCCGCACGTCGATGTGCAACTCGAGGTGCAGCGGGGCGAAGCCGGCGCGCTGCGCCAGGCGCAGCAGGTCGCGCTCGTCGTGGCCGGTGAGCGGGCTCGCGGCGATGGCCTCGTCGGTGGCCGGGAACTGGGCCGCCTTCCAGCGCAGCATCAGTTCCATGAAGCGGTCGCGGCGGCCCGGCGGCTGTGCCTCGACGAGGCGGCGCAGCGCCGCAGCCTTGAGCGCCTCGCCGCGCAGGATGGGCTCGGCGATCGAGATCCGCCCGCCCGGCTTGAGCACGCGCCAGGCCTCGCGCAGCGCTGCCGCCTTGTCGCCGACATAGGCCAGCACGGCGCGCATCGTCAGCGCGTCGACCGCGGCGTCGGCGATGCCGTCGAGCCGCTCGGCCGAGCCGGCGATGAAGCGGCAGCGATCGACCACGCCGCGCTCGCGCGCCTGTTCGCGGGCATGGTCGAGCAGCGGCTGTGAGATGTCGGTGACGATGGCGTCGAGTGTCGGCCCGACGCGCTCGAAGGCGCGCCAGACGACGATGCCCTCGCCGCTGCCGACATCGGCCAGCGTCATCCCCGGGGCCAGCCGCGCGCCGTCGATCACGCGCTCGGCGATGAGTGCGACCTCGGCCTGCACCTGGCGCCGGTAATCGGCATCGCCGGCCTGGCGGCGCCGCAGCAGCCAGTCGGACCAGAGGTCGGTTTCGGTCGGCGCCATCGGGGGGATCCGGTTGCGTTCAGAGGAAGGCGCCGCCCAGGGACGCGAGGCCGCTGCCGGCGGGCCAGGGCCCGGGGCGTCCCTGGGCCCGTGCCAGGCGGTCGAGCGCCGCCTGCACCGGTGCGGCATTGTCGCTGCCCGCGGCCAGGCGCTCGCCCAGATAGGCCGCGACGGCGTCGAGCGGCTGCCCGGGCGCGAGCTGCGGCGGCCGGTGCGCGGCGGCCTCGGCGAGCGCGGCGCCGGCGCCGGGGTCGCGCATCAGCACCAGCGTGTACGCGAGATCGAGCCGGGCGGCCCAGGTCCAGGCCAGCGCGGTGTCGCTCGAGGGCGGGAAATCGCCGATGCGCTGCGCCAGATGGCGTCGGCTGGCCGCCAGATCGCCGCGCAGCCGCGCGAGCTCGCCCGCTGCGCGCTGGTATTCGCCGAAGCGCGTCTTCAGCGCGCGATCGGCATCGCTCAGCCCGGCCAGGCAGGCCGTGGCCGTGGCGGCGTCGTCGCGCACCAGCGCCGCCTCGGCCAGCGCGATCAGCGCCGAACGCCGCCCCGGCAGGTCCTGCGCGCCGGGCGCCAGCAGCGCGGCCAGCTGCGCGCGGATGGCGGCGCGCGGCGCCGGCGCGGCCCAGCGCTGCGCATGTTCGAGCGCCAGCAGCGCGCGCGCGATCGTCATCGTGGCGGCGCCGCTGCGGCCCTGCTCCTGCCCCAGCTGCAGCAGCGCCTCGAGATCGGCCGCCGCGAGGTCGTGGCGGCCGATCTGGGCGTGGTACTGCGCCAGCATCTGGTACTGCAGATCGGTCATCAGGGTGCCGGGGCCGAACAGGCGATCGAGATCGACCACGAGCCGGCGGCTGCGCGCCTCGACGTCGACATACTCGCCCAGCCGGAGCTGGCATTCGAGCCGGTTGCGCCGCATCATCAGCAACTGGCGCGCGATCTCGGGCTCGGTGCGATGCCAGTAGCGCTCGGACTGCCGCAGCATGTCGCAGGCCTCGCGGACGCGGCCCTCCATCGAGCGCAGCGTCGCGACGCTGTTCATGTAGTCGAGCCGCGCCTGCACATCGTCGGGCCGCAGCCGCTCGTCGAGGCGCCCGTATGCGGCCTCGGCGCGGTCGGCGTCGTCGAAGCGCATCGCCAGCGCGTAGGCGTTGGCGATCACGGCCTCGTAGTTGCGCAGCTCCTCGCTGTCGGCGCCGAACGCGCGGCGCATCGGCTGCGCCAGCGGCTCCAGGATCGCGATCGCGGCGGCCGCGTCGTGCGTGGTCTGGTCGATCTGGCCCAGGTTCATCGCCGCCAGCAGCGCCGACGGGGAATGCGCGCCGCCCTGCGCCGTCGCCAGCGCCAGCCACTGGCGGCCGATCGTCGTCGCCTTGTCGAAGCGGTTGAGTGCCAGATAGGTCTCGGTCAGCACCTGCATCAGGCGCAGCCGCGTCGCCGGGTCGTCGCGGAACTGCTGCGGCAGCTCGGCGGCGCTGCGGTCCAGCAGTTCGAGCACCGTCGGCCAACGCCCGCCATGGGCCTCGGGCCCGGCCGAGGCCAGCAGATCGGTCATGTAGGTCGTGACCGCGTTCGACTGCCGCGCCGCGCGATCGGCGCGCAGCCATTGCCAGCGGCTGATCCCGAGCCCGACGGCGAGCGCCAGCGTCACCAGCGCCGCCGCCGCCGCCGGCCAGGCGTTGCGGCGCAGCCAGAGGCGGCCGCGGTGGCGCCAGTCGTCGCGGCGCACGCTCACCGGCTCGCTCGCGAGCCAGCGCTGCAGGTCGTCGATGAGCGCACGGGCGCTGCCGTAGCGCTGCGCCGGATCCTTGCGCAGCGCCTTGGCGGCGATGGCCTCGAGGTCGCCGCGCGCCTTCGCGAAGTCGCTCGGCCGCCCCGGGCCGCTGGGCTCGACCTCGCCCAGCTCGGCCAGGCGGCGCGGTTCCTCGTGCAGCACGGCGCGTTCCGAGGCCTGGCGCGTCGAGCGCCGCGCGCCGAAGGGCAGGCAGCCGCTGATCAGCTCGTAGAGCATGACGCCGAGCGAGAACACGTCGGCGGCGGTGCCGATCGGCTCGCCCGAGACCTGCTCCGGCGCCGCGTAGCCGGGCGTCAGCGCGCGCCCGGTCAGCCGCGTCAGCTCGCCGTCGCCGACGGCGCCCTCGTCGCCTTCGGCGAGCAGCCCGGCGATGCCGAAATCGAGCAGCTTGGCCTCGCCGGCCTCGGTGACGATGACGTTCGCCGGCTTGAGGTCGCGATGCACGATGAGCCGCGCATGGGCGTAGTCGACGGCCTCGGCGATGCGCATCAGCAGCCGCACGCGCGCGGCCAGCGGCAGCCCGTGCAGCCGCACATGCTCGTCGAGCGTGCGCCCCTCGACGAGTTCGAGCACGAGGTAGGCGCGACCCTGGTCGACGCCGGCGTCGAGCAGGCGCGCGATGGCCGGGTGGTTGAGCCGCGCCAGCAGCGCGCGTTCGCGCTCGAAGCGCGCGCGCAGCGTCGCCAGCGCGAGGTCGCTGCGCAGCAGCTTGATCGCGGCCTGGGCCTCGTACAGGCCGTCGGCACGCCGCGCGCGCCAGACCTCGCCCATGCCGCCCTGGCCTATCTTCTCGCGCAGCTCCCAGGCGCCCAGCCGCAGCCCGCGCAGGTCCTCGGCGATGCCCGCGGGGCCGAGCGCGGCCGCGAGGAGGCCGCCGGTGCGGGCCAGGGTGCGCGTCGTCTGCTGCTCCGACGCCAGCGCTCGCTCGACGTGTGCCGCCGACCCGGGATCGCGCTGCGCGAGCTGCGCCAGCCAGGCGGCGCGCGCCTCGTCGTCGAGGGCCAGCGCCTCGTCGAGCAGGGCCGAGAGCTGCTGCCAGGCGTCGCGGTCGATCATCGCTGCCTCTCGCGCGCCGCGCGGCTCAGAGCACGGTGACGTTGTCGCTCAGCTCGTTCGGGTTCGCGGCGCCCGGCGCGAGCGGGAAATGCCGGACCAGCAGTTCGTCGACGGCGGCGATGGCGTCGTTCAGGCCCTCCTCGAAGCGGTGCGCGCGGAAGGCCTCGCCCATGCCGGCGAGCAGGCGCGGCCAGGTCTGCGCAGCGACCTCGCGTGCAAGGCCGCGGTCGGCGACGATCTCGATCGCGTGTTCGGCCAGCAGCAGGTAGATGAGGACGCCGTTGCGATGCTCGGTGTCCCAGATGCGCAGCTTGCTGAACAGCGCCAGCGCGCGTTCGCGCGCCGTCGCGTGGCGCCATAGGTAGGACAGCGGCAGGCCGGCCTCGACGCAGACGCGGATCTCGCCGCTGTGCCGCTGCTCGCTCGCGGCGATGCGCTCCTTGAGCCGCGCCAGCGCCGCGGCGTCGAGCGTGCGCCGCACCTCGGCCTCGTCGTGCCAGCGGTGGCGGATGATGCGGGTCAGTCGTCCCATCACCATCTCCCCGAGGCGCCGCCGCCGCCGAAATCGCCGCCGCCGCCCGACGAGAAGCCGCCGCCGCCACCCCCGCCGCCGCCGCCACCGAAGCCGCCGCCACCGAAGCCGCCCATGCCGCCGATGCCGCCGATGTAGGGCCCGCCGCGCAGCATCGAGCCGACCCCGATCACGCCGACCATCACCAGCGCGACGACACCGGCGCCGATGCCGATGAGCAGGCTGGCGCTGAGCAGCCAGCCGAGCCAGCCGGCGCCGACGGCGGTCAGCAGCGAGCCGACGCGGCGGCCGAGCAGGCGGCCGAGCAGGCCGCCGATCACCGGCACGCCGACGAAGAAGAACATCAGCAGCTGGTCGAGCGGCAGGCCGCCGCCAGGCGCGGACGCGCCGCGCGGCGGCGGCAACGGCAGGTTCTCGCCGCGGATGCGCGCCATCAGCTGGTCGACGCCGGCCTCGAGCCCGCCCGCGTAATCGCCGCTGCGGAAGGCCGGGACGATGGCGCGGTCGATGATCTGGCGCGCCGCCAGGTCGGGTACCGCGCCCTCGAGCGCCTTCGCGACCTGGATCCGGACCTCGTGCGTGTCCTTGGCGACGACGAGGAGCAGGCCGTCGCCGACGTCGCGGCGGCCGATCTTCCACTGGTCGGCGACCCGTTGCGCATAGGAAGCGATGTCCTCGGGCGCCGGCGTGGCGATGATGAGGACGACGATCTGCGGCCCCGACTGGGCCTCGAAGCCGGCCAGCTTGGACTCGAGCGCGGCCTTCTGGCCCGCATCCAGCGTCGCCGTCTGGTCGATCACGCGGCCCGACAGCGCCGGCACCGGCTGCGGGTCCTGCGCCCGCGCCGTGCCGAGCAGCACGCAGGCCAGGATCAGGACGCGCAGCAGCAGCGTCATGGCTTGGGCGCGTTCAGTGCGACGCGGCGGGCGCTGCGGGCTGGCCGAAGTCGACCTTCGGCGGCGTCTTGATCGCGTCCTCGTTGTCGACCGTGAAGCCGGGCTTGACGGTGTAGCTGAACATCATCGCCGTCAGGTTGGTCGGGAAGCTGCGCGCGAGCACGTTGTAGTCCTGCACCGCCTTGATGTAGCGGTTGCGCGCCACGGTGATGCGGTTCTCGGTGCCCTCGAGCTCGACGCGCAGGTCCTGGAAGGCCTGGTTGGCCTTCAGGTTCGGGTACTGCTCGCTGACCACCATGAGCCGGCTCAGCGCGCCGGTGAGCTGGTTCTGCGCGGCCTGGAATTTGGCGAAGGCGGCCGGATCGTTGATGAGCGCGGGCGTGGCCTGGATCGAGGTCGCGCGGGCGCGCGCCTCGATCACCTGGGTCAGCGTGGTCTGCTCGAAGTTCGCCTCGCCCTTGACGGTGGCGACGATGTTCGGGATCAGGTCGGAGCGGCGCTGGTACTGGTTCAGCACCTCGGCCCAGGCTGACTTGGTCTGCTCGTCCAGGCGCTGGAAGTCGTTGTAGCCGCAGCCGCCCAGCAGCAGCGCGAGGCCCGCGATGCTCAGCCAGGCGCCGCAGCGCTTGAGGATGGTCGGGATCGACATGGGCTAACTCCGGTGTGGATGGCGGGATGCTAATGCAGGCCGAAGTCAGGATCGCCGCCGGTGGCGGTGGCGATAATCGCCGCCATGCCGACCCCCTTGCACAACGACGCCTTCCTGCGCGCCTGCCTGCGCCAGAGCACGCCCCGCACGCCGGTCTGGCTCATGCGCCAGGCCGGCCGCTACCTGCCCGAGTATCGGGCCACGCGCGCGCAGGCCGGCAACAGTTTCATGGGGCTGGCGACGAGCCCGCAGCACGCGACCGAGGTCACGCTGCAGCCGCTCGAGCGCTACGACCTCGACGCCGCGATCCTGTTTTCCGACATCCTCACCGTGCCCGACGCGATGGGGCTGGGCCTGAGCTTCGGCGCCGGCGAGGGGCCGCGCTTCGCGCATCCGCTGCGCGACGAGGCCGCCGTCGCCGCGCTGCGCGCGCCCGACCTCGAGCGCCTGCGCTACGTCTTCGACGCCGTGCGCTCGATCCGGCGCGCGCTCGCCGGCCGCGTGCCGCTGATCGGCTTCTCGGGCAGCCCCTGGACGCTCGCCAGCTACATGGTCGAGGGCGCGGGGTCGGACGACTACCGCCTCGTCAAGTCCATGCTCTACAGCCGGCCCGACCTGATGCACCGCATCCTCGAGGTCAACGCCGAGGCCGTCGCCGCCTACCTCAACGCCCAGGTCGACGCCGGCGCGCAGGCGCTGATGATCTTCGACAGCTGGGGCGGCGTGCTCGCCGACGGCGTGTTCCAGCGCTTCAGCCTCGACTACACGCGGCGCGTCGTCGCCGCGCTCCGGCGCGAAGCCGAGGGCCGGCGCGTGCCGGTGATCGTCTTCACCAAGGGCGGCGGCGCCTGGCTCGAGGAGATCGCCGGCATCGGCGCCGATGTCGTCGGCGTCGACTGGACGGTGAACCTCGGCGCCGCGCGCCGCGCCGTCGGCGACCGGGTCGCGCTGCAGGGCAATCTCGACCCCTCGGTGCTCTTCGCGCCGCCCGAGGTCGTGGCGCGCGAAGGCGTGGCCGTGCTCGACGCCTTCGGCGCCCCGCAGCGCGCCGACGGCGGCTGGGACGGCCATGTCTTCAACCTGGGCCATGGCATCAGCCAGCACACGCCACCCGAGCATGTGACGGCCCTGGTCGAGGCCGTGCACCGCCATTCCGTGGCCCAGCGCCGGCGCCCCTGAAGCGCTGGCGCCGCGATGCGCGACGCAGCCGGTGAGTGAGTGCTCAGGGCTTGACTTATCCCCAAAACGCGTGATGCGCCGCAGCACCGCATCGGGCGTGGGGAAGCTGCGTCGAAAAACCCCGGTTTTCGTGCTAAGCCATTGATTTTCAAGATGTCTTGAATCTGCCACGAAAACAGGCAAGCGCAGCCGAGGCACGCAAAATCAAGCACTTGGCGCGCCTCGACGCAGCTTCTGCACAAAGTTATCCACAAGTTTCGTGGGCAACTTGAAAAGTCCTTTTCAATCATGCACTTGTCGCTGTTCCTTGAAGTGCAACCGAGATTTCGAACGCAAGCTCGATCGAGTTCGGCATGAACGACGTCGCGACCTGGTCAGTGGCTGTCGAAACGCCGCGGCATACGGCGGTCGGCGGCCTGCTCGACTATCGATGTGAGCAGGCACTGCTGCCTGGCACCCTGCTGCGCGTGCCGCTGGGGCGGCGCGAGGTGGCGGGGCTGGTGTGGGGGCCTGGGTCGACGGCGGTCGCGTCCGAGGTCGAACTGCGTCCGGTCAGCGCCGCGCTGACGGCGCTGCCGCCGCTGGGCGACGACTGGCGTGCGCTGGTCGACTTCGCTGCCGCCTATTACCAGCGCGGCATCGGCGAGCTCGCGCTGGCCGTGCTGCCGCCCGAGCTGCGCAAGCTCGACGACACCCGGCTCGCGCGCCGCCTGGCCCGGCTGGCGCAGCGGCCGGCACCGCTTGCGGAGGAGCCACCGCAGCAGCCCGAGTTGAGCGCCGAGCAGGCGGCGGCCTTGGCGCGCATCGAGGGCACGACCGGCGTCACGCTGCTGCACGGCGCCACCGGCAGCGGCAAGACCGAGGTCTATCTGCGCGCGGCGCAGGCCCAGCTGGCGCGGGGCCGGCAGGTGCTGGTGCTGGTGCCCGAGATCAACCTCACGCCGCAGCTCGAGGCGCGCTTCGCCGAGCGCTTCCCGGGCCGCCTGATGGTCAGCCTGCACAGCGCGCTGACGCCGGCGCAGCGGCTGCGCCATTGGCTGCTCGCGCACCTGGGGCGCGCCGAGCTCGTGCTCGGCACGCGGCTGGCGGTGTTCGCCTCGCTGCCGCGGCTCGGGCTCATCGTCGTCGATGAGGAGCACGATCCCTCGTTCAAGCAGCAGGAAGGGGCGCGCTATTCGGCGCGCGACCTCGCCGTCTGGCGCGGCCACCATGGCGGCCTGCCGGTGCTGCTGGGCTCGGCCACGCCCTCGCTCGAAAGCTGGCAGCGCGCCGAGGCAGGTCGCTACACGAAGGTGACGATGCCCAGCCGCATCGGCGGCGGCGCGATGCCGCGCGTGCGCCTGGTCGACATGGGTGCGCTGCCCAAGGTCGAAGGCGGCGAGCGCGTGCTCGCGCCGGCGCTGCTCGCGGCGCTCGAGCAGCGGCTGGCACGCGGCGAGCAGAGCCTGCTGCTGCTGAACCGGCGCGGCTACGCCCCGGTGCTGCATTGCCCGGCCTGCGCCTGGAAGAGCGCCTGCCCGCATTGCAGCGCCTGGCGCGTCTTCCACAAGCTCGACCGCACCCTGCGCTGCCACCATTGCGGGCTCAGCCAGCGCGTGCCGCGCGCCTGCCCCGATTGCGGCAACCTCGACATCGCGCCGATCGGCCGCGGCACCGAGAAGCTGCAGGAGCAGCTCGCGCAGCGGCTGCCGGCGGCGCGCATCGGCCGCATCGACGCCGACAGCACGCGCGCCAGCGGCAGCCTGCAGCAGCAGCTCGGCGCCATGCACGCGGGCGAGGTCGACATCCTCGTCGGCACCCAGATGCTGGCCAAGGGCCATGATTTCCGCCGTGTCACGCTGGTCGCCGCGGTGAACCCCGACGCGGCGCTGTTCAGCAGCGATTTCCGCGCCCCCGAGCGCCTGTTCGCGCTGCTGATGCAGGCGGCGGGGCGCGCCGGCCGCGACGCCGCGCAGGCGGCGGCGAGCGAGATGTGGATCCAGACCTGGAACCCGCGCCACCCGCTCTACGCGGCCTTGATGCGCCACGACTACCCGGCCTTCGCCGCGGCCCAGCTCGAAGAGCGCCGCGCCGCCGGCCTGCCGCCCTTTGCCAGCCTGGCGCTGCTGCGCGCCGATGCGCGCAGCGCCGAGGTCGCGCTCGCCTTCCTGCGCGACGCGTCGGCGCTGGCGCAGGCCCACGGCGGCGTCACCGTCTACCCGCCGGTGCCGCCGCCGGTGGCGCGGGTGGCCGATGTCGAGCGCGTGCAGATGCTCGTCGAATCGCCCACGCGCGGCGCGCTGCAGCGCATGCTCGCGGCCTGGCTGCCGGCGCTGCAGGGATTGCGCGCCCGCCACCGCGGCCTGCTGCGCTGGGCCGTCGACGTCGATCCGCTCGCGATCTGAGGCCGCAGCTCAGACCGTCGGCACGCGCTGCAGCTGCAGCGCCTCGGCGAGATGGATGCGGCCGATCGCCTCGCTCGCGGCGAGGTCGGCGATGGTGCGCGCGACGCGCAGGCAGCGGTGCACGCGCCGGCCCGACCAGCCCAGCCGCTCGGCGCTGCC